>JAEYYL010000025.1 GCA_023430825.1 Verrucomicrobiota bacterium
CTCGTCAACCTCGACGCGCTCACCTACGCCGGCAATCCCGCCAACCTCGCCGACCTCGCCTCCGACCCGCGCTACGTTTTCGCGCACGGCGACATCGGCGATACCGCCCTCGTCTCGCGCCTGCTCGCCGAGCACCAGATCGACGCCGTCATCAACTTCGCCGCCGAGTCCCACGTCGACCGCTCCATCGATTCCCCCGAACCTTTCGTCCAGACCAACGTCGTCGGCACGCTCCGTCTCCTCAACGCCACCCGTCTCTACTGGTCTAAACTCCCCGAGCCGCGCAAAAGCGCCTTCCGCTTCCTCCACGTTTCGACCGACGAGGTTTACGGCACGCTCAGCCCCACCGATCCGGCGTTCACGGAGGAAACCCCCTTCGCCCCGAATTCCCCCTACGCCGCTTCCAAAGCCGCCTCCGACCACCTCGTCCGCGCCTACCAGCACACCTACAAGTTTCCGACGCTCACCACGAACTGCTCGAACAACTACGGCCCGTTTCACTTTCCCGAAAAACTCATCCCGCTCGTCATCCTCAACGCGCTCGAAGGCAAACCGCTCCCCGTTTACGGCGACGGCCTGCAGATTCGCGACTGGCTCTACGTCGAGGACCACGCCGCCGCCATCTGGCTTGTCCTCCAAAAAGGCCGCATCGGCGAGACCTACAACATCGGTGGCCTGAACGAAAAACCGAACATCGAGATCGTCCGCACGATCTGCGCGCTCCTCGACCAGAAATCCCCGCGCGCCGACGGCCGGTCCTACACCGCGCAGATCACCTACGTCGCCGACCGCCCCGGGCACGACCGCCGTTACGCGATCGACTGCGCGAAACTCCAGCGCGAACTCGGCTGGTCCCCCCGCGAATCCTTCGCCACCGGCATCGCCAAAACCGTCGACTGGTATCTCACCCACCGCTCCTGGGCCGCCGACATCACCGCGCGCCGCTATGACCGACAAAGACTCGGCACGGGCGCTTAAGCGTCGCGCGGGGTTGAAGTGGGAAGTTGATGTTTAAGTCACCAATCCGTGAACTCCGACGACGAATCCTTCGAAAAACTGGAGGTCTGGCGTCGCTCTCACGCTCTCAGCGTCGAAATCTACCGTCTGCTCACGGACTGCCGCGATTGGGGATTCAAAGACCAAATTACGCGCTCCGCCAACAGCATCTCCGATAACATTGCCGAAGGGGCTGAACGGACCACCCGCCCGGAGTTCAAGCAATTCCTCGGCTACGCCAAAGCCTCGGCGGGCGAAACCCGCTCCCAAGTTCTCCGCGCGATCGCACTCAACTATATCGCCCCAGAAATCGGTCAGCGTTTGAAAGTCGAACTCCTGGAAATCTCACGCATGATCCACGGCCTCATCAAATCCCTCGACCGCTGATGTCTTCGCTTAATCTTCAACTTTCCACTTCAACTGGCGCGGCCCCCCGCAAAGGCATCATCTTGGCAGGGGGTTCGGGGACGCGCCTCTACCCCCTCACCATCGCGGTCTCGAAGCAGCTCATGCCGGTTTACGACAAGCCGATGATCTACTATCCGCTGTCGACCCTGATGCTCGCCGGCATCCGCGAGATCCTCGTCATCTCCACGCCGACCGATCTCCCCCTTTTCCGCCGGCTCCTCGGCGACGGCGCCCACCTCGGCCTCACGCTCTCCTACGCCGAACAACCCAGCCCCGACGGCCTCGCACAAGCCTTCCACATCGCCGCCGACACCGGCTTCCTCACCGGCGCCGAAGCCTCCGCGCTCGTCCTCGGCGACAACCTTTTCTACGGCCACGATCTCACCAAATCCCTCGATCGCGCCCACGCCCGCTCCTCCGGCGCCACCATCTTCGGTTACCACGTCGCCGACCCCAAGAGCTACGGTGTCGTCGAGTTCGCCCCCGACGGCCGCGTCGTTTCCCTCGAGGAAAAACCCGCGTCTCCAAAATCCAACTACGCGATACCCGGCATCTATTTCTACGACCGCGACGTCGTCGCGCTCGCCCGCTCCCTCAAACCCTCGAAGCGCGGCGAACTCGAGATCACCGACCTCAACCGGCTCTACCTCGAAGCCGGCAAGCTTCAGGTCGAACTCCTCGGCCGCGGCACCGCCTGGCTCGACACCGGCACGCACGACTCGCTCCTCGACGCCGCGCAGTTCGTCGCCGTCATCGAAAACCGCCAGGGCCTCAAGATCGCGTGTCTCGAAGAGATCGCCTACCGCGCCGGCTGGATCGACCGCGCCCGCCTGGAAGCCAACATCGCGAAGCTCGGCAAATCCTCCTACGCCGCCTACCTCCGCCACCTCCTCACGTAAACAACCTGGAGGGCCAAGCTCCGCGCGGCCGTTTGTGATCAGCGATTTTACTAGAGAACGCGGAGCGCGGAGGAGTGCGGTGGCTCGACCCCGCTTTCGACGGCGCGGCTCGACGCGTCGCCTCCTCATCCGTCGCCCCACCGCGCCGACCAACTGACCGGCGCAAGCCACGCAGCCGCCGCACCCACTCACCACCCGCGCCGCCCCCTATTTCCACGCCGCCCCCCTGCACAATGTCATATAATGTATGACATTCTCGCGAAGCCCTCGCGGGCACGCTCAACCCTTCGCCACTCGCTCCGCCGCTCTTCCACTTTTCAGCGTGCGCCCGTTCCTCCCACGCAACACCCTGCGCTGACGCATGCGGGTCTCGTTCATCGTTCCCCTCTACAACTGCCTGCCGCTCACGCAGGCGATGCTCGCCAGCCTGCAGGTGACACTCCCGCGCGACCTCCCGCACGAGATCGTCTTCGTCGACGACGGCAGCACCGACGGCACTCGCGCTTGGTTGTCATCGCTCACCGCTCCGCCCTTCCGTGTGGTCCTCAATGACCGCAACCTCGGCTTCGCCGCCGCCAACAACCGCGGCGCCGCCCTCGCCCGCAGCGACTTTCTCGTCCTCCTCAACAACGACCTCGTCCTCACGCCGCACTGGCTCGAGCCGATGCTCGCCGCGCACGCCCGCTTCGCGCCTCGCACCGGCGTGATCGGCAACGTCCAGCTCGACGCCCGCACCGGCGCCGTCGACCACGCCGGCATGTTCATCAACCCGAAGGGCAAACCCGAACACGTCCGCACGCTCCCCTACTTCCGCTCGCGGCTCCGCCCGATCCGCCGCGTTCCCGCCGCGACCGCCGCCTGCGCCCTCATCGAACGCTCCCTCTGGAGCGAACTCGGCGGCTTCGACGAGAAATTCCTCAACGGCGGCGAGGACGTCGATTTCTGTCTGCGCGCGAGCGCCGCCGGCCGCGTCAACGCCGTCGCGCTGCGCAGCATCGTGCGCCACCACATCAGCGCCTCGCCCGGCCGCAAACAGCGCGACGAACACAACAGCCGCCGCCTCGCCCTCCGCTGGCGCGCCGAGTTGGAGCGTCTCGCCCTGCGCCGCTGGTGTTGGGATCATCTCTCTCGCGAGTGGTCCGGCGCCCGCGATCCGGCAACCTACGCCGACGCCCGTGCGATCCTCGCCTACGTGCTCCACCTGCGCCGCACCCCGCCCCCCGCCGCCCTCACCGGCATGAGCGCCGCCATGGACCGCGAATTCGCCCGCTGGGAGGAGATCCTCCGGTAAATGTCCGCCCTCCTCACCCCCAGCCGCCCCCAACTTCAACTTAAACTCCCAACTTCAACTTAAACTCCCAACTTCAACTGCGCGGCTCCGCCGCGCCCGCCGCGCCCGCCGCGCCCCGCACCACTTCGCGCACCACCGACTGTGGCCGCTGGTTCACCGTCAAAAACATCCGCCCGATATACTCGCCGATCACGCCCAGCAGCACGAGCTGCGCGCCCGCGAACACCAGCAGCGCCGCCATCAGCGAACCCCATCCGAACGCCGGGCCCTGGTGCGTGAAGCGCAGCCACACCACCCACCCGAACCCCGCCACGCCCAGCACCGCCAGCGCCAGCCCCAGCACCGTCGCCACCCGCAACGGCAGCACCGAAAAATTCACCCACGCGCTCATCCACAACCGGATCAACCGCCCGAGCGTGTAACCACTCGACCCCGCCTGACGCGGCTCGTGCCGCACCGGCAGCGAGTCGATCCGCTGCGTCACCTGCAAAATCAGCCCGTCGATATACGGCGACGGCCCGCTGTTCTTCGCCACCTCCTGCGCCACGAACGCCGTCACGCACCGGAAACTCGACAGATAAAATCCCGCCGGCTTCTCCAGCGCCCAGTCGGTCATCCGGTTCGTCAGCCAGCTCCCGAAATTTCGCCACGCCGCATGCTGCTTCACCAGGTAGTGGCCGAACACCACGTCCGCGCCCGTCGCCGTCGCATGCCGCCACAGCCGCACCGCCTCTTCCGGCGGATGCTGCCCGTCGTCGTCGAGATTCACCACGTGCGCCCCGCGCGCGTGTCTCCATCCCGTCAATACGGCATTGTGCTCCCCGTAATTCCGCGCGTGCTCGACATACACCAGCGGCACGCGCGCCGTCCGCGCCAGTTCACGACACACCGCCGCCGTCGCATCGCGACTCCCGTCGTTCACCAGCACGATCTCGTGTCCGCCCTCGACCGACAGCGCAGCGATCGCATGCACGAGCGGTCCGATCGTCTCAGCGCTGTTATACAGCGGAATGACAAAACTCAGCGCGGGCACAGCGGGGTTCATGGCCTCGCCTCACGAAGGATTTCCGCGCACACCCTGTCAACGTCCGCCACGCCCAACCCCGGATGCAGCGGCAAACTCAGCACCTCCGCGCACGCCCGCTCCGTTTCCGGCAAGCTCGTCGCCGGCTGCGCATACGCCGGCTGCCGGTGCAGCGGCACTGGATACAGCACGCCGCCCATCACCCCTCGCGCGGCCAGCCGCGCACGCAGCGCGTCGCGTTCCGCCGTGCGCACCACGAACTGGTGCCACACCGGCTCCGCGCCATCCGCCACCACCGGCAGCCGCAATCCCGATCCCACCAGCCGCTCCAGATAACGCGCCGCCAACGCGCGCCGCACCGCATTCTCCGCATCCAGATGACACAGTTTCACGCGCAACACCGCCGCCTGCACTTCGTCGAGCCGACTGTTGCGCCCAGCGATCTCGCTCACGTAACGCTCCCGCCACCCATATTGCCGCAGCTGCCGCACGCGCGCCGCCACGCCGGCGTCCCGCGCGAACACCGCGCCGCCATCACCGAGCGCGCCGAGATTTTTCGTCGGATAAAAACTGAACGCCGCCGCATCGCCCCACGCGCCGGCCTTCCGCCCGCGCCACGCCGCGCCATGCGCCTGCGCGCAATCCTCGACCACCTTCGCACCGTGCGCCCGCGCCAGTTCCACGATGCGATCCATCGGCGCCGTCTGACCATAAAGCTGCACCAGAACCACCGCCTTCACCGCGCCGCCTTCGCGTGCCAACACGGCTGCCAGCGCCTCCGCCGACATCAGCATCGTCGCCGGATCGATCTCCACGAACACCAGCCGCGCGCCCAGCTGCTCGATCGCCGCCGCTGTCGCGCTGACCGTGTTCGCGACGGTCGCGACCGCCTCGCCCGCCTTCACGCCAACCGCACGCAGCGCGAGTTCGATCGCCTCCGTGCCGTTCGCCACGCCCACCGTGTCTCCACCGCCCTGATACGCCGCGAACTCCCGCTCGAACGCTTCCACCTCCGGCCCGAGAATGTAGTGTCCGCTCGCGAGCACCCGGTCGATCGCCGCCCGGATCTCGGTTTCGTGAGCGCGAAATCTCGCCAAAGGGTCGGCCGTGAGGAGGCGATCAGGCATGAGGAGTGTGAAAACCGTTTGCCGGCTTACCCGAGTCAGCTCAACGCCAATCCCGCTCCGCGTGAGCGCTCATCGCTGCACATCGAATGCGATCCGATAAAACGCCACCCCGAGCGTCCGGGCGTCGCCCACCGCCGCTGTCCCGCTGCCCGAGCGTAATTCCAACCGCGTCTCTCCCGGCGGAAGCGTCACGCTCGGAATCCCCACCGTATCCACCTCCGGGCCGATCCGCACCGTCGCCCTTGGTTGTCCGTTGACCCAAAGCTCCACGTCGCTCGTTTCGAGCGCCCGCGCAGTCAGCCGCAGATGCGTCGCGAGCGGCCGTCCGTGCGGATTCTCCACGCGCAATTCGCCCTCCCCTTTCGTCCACCGCCAGTGCGCCGGCGAGCTGAATGGCAATTCGACCTCGTGCCATCCCGAGCCGAACCGCACCCGAACGAAATAGTCGCTGCGCGTATCCACCAGGGTAAAACGCGATCCCGCCGGCCGGCTGCCTCCGTCCGGCAGCACGATCTCGATCACGCCGCCAATCAGATCCCACCGCCCCCGCAGCGCCGTGTTCAATCGCCCTTCATAAGTGTGTGTATCGAAATACTGCGGAATCCGCAGCAGTTGCGCGTTCGCCCACAGCCGCGACCAGCCATCGGACATGAGCACGTTCACCGACCCGATCTCCGGTTGCGTTTCCAGCGCGCGCAACTCGATCAACTCGCGCGTTACGCCAAACGGCGGAAACTCCAGCCGCGCCGCCGACAGTCGCGCCACCCGCAGGTTTCCGACCAGCACCGCGCCCATCGCCACCAGCACGACCGCACGCACGAATCGTCCCCGCGACCAACCCCACTCCGCCCAAAACACCGCGGCCGGCAGCAGCCCGGGATAAAACACCGCCAGAATCTTGTAGGCATCGTAGCTCGCCTGCGTGCCGAGCCAGTGCCCGCGCAAGTTCAGATATGCATAACCCACCAGCGCGGGCACCAGCAGGCAAACCGCCGCATACACCGCGCGCGGTCGGCGGCGCGCACCCGCGGCGAACGCCACGATCAGGCCCGCCGCCACGGCTGCCGCCAGGGCGATTCGCACGCCGTTCGGCAGCGCGTTCAGCTGATCGTCCCCCACCACCCCCAGCCACCCCTCCGGCGTCAGCACCGGCACGCGCCACCCGAAATCGTATTGCCGAAACAACAGGAAGCGTTCGATCAACCCCGACACCCGCGTCCAGAACACCCCGCCGCACGCCAGCAGCGGCACCAGCATCGCCGCCAGCCAGTATCCAAATTTTACCCACGCCCGCGTCGCCAGCGCCAGCCCGCCCGCATACGCCACCGCCGGCACCAGGCAGACCAGCACGATGAAATTATAACTCCCCCAGATCAGCCCATAGCCGATGCCCAGCACGCCGAAAAACATCACGGCCCGGCGCAACGTCAGCCGCCCACGCCACAGTGCCACGCCCGCCCAGGTGACCAACCCGATCGCCATCGCCGCCAGCAACTGGCCCATCGCGACATGGAAAACCGCATACCACGTCACCGGCCCGAAGCCGTAAAGCGCCGTCGCCCACAACGCCACGCCGCCGCGAAACCCCAGCACGGCCCGTGCGCACCAAAACACCACCGGCAGCGACGCCACCAGCAGCACCGCCGTCATGATGCCCGTCAACTCGTGCGGCTGGCAGTCGACGATCGTGCCGTTCAACGCAATCAGCGCCGACGGCGTGAAATGATTCAACCGCAGCCAGAAATCGAAAACGTTGTCCACCGACGCCACCCGCACGACTTCCGTTAGCCCGAGAAATCCGCCGCGATCGCTGTGGGCGAATTCCTTAAAAACCCGCGCGCCCGCCGCGTAGTCCGCCGCATCGAAACTGCCGAGCGACACCGTCGTCAGCCCCCGCGCCGCCTGCGCCAGCACGCTCAGCAACACCGCGAGAGTCCCCCCCATTAACGCACCAAGTCCCGCGAAACGCGCGCAATCGCCGACGGCCCGCGCACCGCGTCGCCGCCACGCCAGCCACGCCAGACCCAGCGGCAGCGCCTCGCTCCAGACCGCATACGCATCCGTCCCCCGAAATCCCGCGTGCGCTCCCAGCCACACGACGACCGACTGCAGCGCCAGGCCCGCCGGCCACGCCAGCACCGGCCAGAACGCCCGCCACGGCCGCGGCATCGCGAGGATCGCGAGCCCCGCGCCCCAGAAAAAAACGTGCAACCAGACGCCAAAACCAACCGCGAAATAATACATGGGGTGAGTTCGTCCTAACGCCTGCGAAGGGCTTCGCCCTGCGATCGTCGAAAAGAGCGCGGTGCCTTAGCCCGCACCCCGGACGCGCTCACCGCGGGCTGGAGCACCGCGCGACCTCGCCTGCGAAGACAAAAGTGCATCACTGCACCTAGTCGAAAACCGCCGTCGGCTGACAGCTCAAACTGGCAGCGGCTTCCGCGCGACCGCCAGAATCGAGCTCCCCACCGGCAACCGCCCGCCGCGTCCCAGCCACGCCGCTTCGAGCGCCATCGCCGCCGACAGCACTCGCTCCACCGGCGCCGCATACGCCCGCACGTCGCTCCCGCCGCGCGGCGCCGGCAGCAGCTTCCGCCGCACCACGATCAGCGGCAGCGGCAGCGTATTCCAGTGCGTCGTCCGCACGTCGCCGAAACCCGTCGCGCGCAGTTTCTCCTTCACCTCGTCGCGCCCATAACGCCGCCGCGCCTGCGTCGCCTCGTCGTGATACGACCACAGCCAGCGATACGCCGGCACGTTGATCACCACCGCGCCGCCCGGACGCAGCACGCGAAAAAAATCCCGCAACGCCGCGTCGTCGTCGTCCACGTGATACAGCACGTCCGCCGACACCACCGCGTCGAACGCCTCATCGCCCCACGGCAGCGCTTCCACCCTCGCCTGCCGAATCTCCGCCGCCGCCTCAGTCGTTCGCACCCGCGCCAGCGCGCACGCCGCCGGCTCGCTGTCGACGCCCACCCAGCTCCACGCGCGATGCCGCGGCGACAGCCGGCGAATCAGCCCGCCCGTGCCGCAACCCGCGTCCAGGATTCGCGCCGGCCGCGCCCCCAGAGCCGCCGCCAGTTCGCGTTCCACGTGCGCATGCAGCGCCTTGAAATACCACATGCCGTCCTCCACTTCGGCCAGCTTCCGGTATTCGTCGACGTCCACCGCGCCATCGAAGCCGCCGCATATAGCTTTGCCAAGGTAAACGCCCGCGCTTTCGCTCGCGCCACTTTTGATGCCTCCGGCCAGCTCCACTTCTCCCGGCGCCGCCCCGTGGCGTTCCTCCCGCTACTCCGGCTTGTTCTTCGACGAATTCGCCACCGATTCCGTCTGGCTGCGCGAACACGCGCGCCTCCAACTCCCGCCCTGCCCCGGCCTGTCGCAGCTCACCCTCCACGGCGAGTTTCGCCCGCACCCCGACGCTCGCGGGATCGAGCTCGCTCCGCCCGCGCTCGAATGCCGCGTCGACGGCACGCGCATCGCCACCCTCGCCGGCCTCAAGCCCGGCCTCTTCGCCATCGCCATCCCGCTCTCCGCTCCCTCCTCCGCCGCCGGTCCCGCGATCACGCTCCATCTTTCCGGCACCGGTTTCACCAACTTTCTCGCCTGGCTCGGTCGCATCACCGGACTCGGCCCTCTTCAACGTTTCCGCGCGCAGAACAAAAACCGCCAGCTCCGCATCGCCCGCCTCGTCACCGAAGACGGCGAAACGATCTTCGATTTCGCCGTGCGCCTCGCGCCTTACTCGATGGCGTTCGCCCGCCGCCACGCGCCTCTCGCGTTCAACCTCGCCGGCTTCCTCACCGCCGATCTCGGCGTGGGCGAATCCGCGCGCTGCATGGTTCGCGCCGCCGACGCCACCGGCATCGCCACCGCGCTCGTGCCGCTGAAACTTCACTGCAAGAACCAGCAGACCGACCTCACCTACGCCGCGCGTCTGCAGGACGAGAATCCATATCGCGTGAACGTCGTGCACATCGACGCGCCCGCCTCGCGCGAAATCGATCATCACCACGGCAAAGGTTTTCGCGCCGGGAAATACAACATCGCGTATTGGGCCTGGGAACTCACCGAGTTTCCCGACGCCTGGATGCCGAACTTCGCGTTCTTCGACGAGATCTGGACACCGAGCGAATTCACCCGCACCG
The DNA here is from genome assembly GCA_023430825.1 of Verrucomicrobiota bacterium. Classification (GTDB taxonomy): domain Bacteria; phylum Verrucomicrobiota; class Verrucomicrobiia; order Opitutales; family Opitutaceae; genus Opitutus. The sequence continues at coordinate 9,900 of JAEYYL010000025.1, forward strand.
CGATCGCGATGAAATCGCCGCTCCCCGTCTTCGCGATGCCGCACGCGATCTCGTTCGAGCGTCCCACCGGCCACCACCGCGCACGCTTCGGCCTGCCCGCCGACCAATTTCTTTTTCTCTTCCTCTACGACCTCAACTCCTACTCCGCGCGGAAAAACCCCGGCGCCGTCGTCGCCGCCTTCCGCGCCTCCGGCCTCGCCGGCCGCGGCGCCGCGCTCGTGATCAAGGTGCAAAACGCCGCCGACAATCCCGAGGACTTCGCGATCCTCCGCGAAGCCGTCCGTGATCTTCCCGGCACCGTGCTCGTCACCGGCACGCTGCCGCGCACCGAGATTTACCAACTCGAGTCCGCCTGCGACTGCTTCGTCTCGCTGCACCGCTCGGAGGGTTTCGGCCTCGCCGTCGCCGAATGCATGTATCTCGGCAAACCCGTGATCTCGACCGACTGGTCCGGCACCGCCGAATTCGTCACCGCGCAAACCGGCTGTCCCGTGCGCTGCACCATGACGACGATCGAAAAAAATCACGGCCCCTACGTCAAAGGCCAGCAATGGGCCGAGCCCGACATCGCGCACGCCGCGGACTGGATGCGCCGCCTCTTCAACGATCGCGCCCTCGCCGCGTCGCTCGGCGCGGCAGCGCAACGCGAGATCGAAACCCGCTTCTCCCCCGCCGCCATCGGCGCCCGCTACCGCCAGCGCCTCGAGTCGATCGCGATGTTTTAATCCAGCCGGCGCCGCCAGACGTAGCACGGTCAACCTGACCGTGCTCCATCAGCCCGATCGCCGCTCAACCGCCTCGCGCCGCTACGGCGCCAACCGCAACAACTTCACCCGCAGAGTCCGCAGCGAAAACGCGATCGGTCGCTGCGTCCCGACGCCGACATTCGCCGGCGGCCGATCTGACGTAATGCGAATCTCATTACGCCCCGGCTGCAGCTCGATTTCGCCGAGCACGATCCGCGCGTCTTCCTTCGGCCCGATCAGCCCCGTCCACACCTCGCGACTGCCGCTCTTCACCGTCGCCCGCCGCTCATCGATCGCATCCAGATAAAAATCGACCGTCGCGATCACCGACCGCTCGTGCGGATTTATCACCGCAAAGGTGGCGTCGCCTTCCGCCCACCGCCAGAAACGGTCACCCCGGTGTTCCACGTCATACCACTTCCCGTCAAACACCACCTTGGCGTTTTTGCCGCCCACTACCGTCTGCAATCCGCTCTCGGCCTCCAGCCGATACCCGGGGCGGGGAATCGCCTGCAACAGATCCGGCGCCAGGATCAGCGAAAGATTGCCCAGCACCAGCACCGCCAGCCAGCGCCGTCCGCGCGGCACGAGCACGTTGAACGCGAGGTGCATCGGCAGCAGCACGCGCGCAGCGGCGCCGGGATAACCTTCCCACACCGCCGGCCCCAGCACGGCCATCAACACGCCGAAACTCGCGCCCACCCGCCACCACGCCTCCCGCCATCGCGGTCGCAACGCCAGAAAACAAAACTGCGTCGCCAGCGCCACCATCATCAACAGCCCACCCTGCGCCAAGTCATCCTTGCCTCCGGATTCGATCCACCGCCCCGCAGTCCGCCCAAAATGTTCGACAAACGCCGCCCCCGGCAGACTGAAGTTCCTCGCCCCCGCATCCAGCGACGGCCCCACGGTGAGGTGAATGTAAACGAGCCACGCGGCGAGCGGCAGGGCGACGACCATCGCCCGCACGCACAACTCCCCGAAATGCCGCCACGTCCGCTCCTCCGGTTTGATCAACGCCACGCCCGCCAGCAGGTTGGTTTCCCGCGCGAGTCCCGACAGCGCCAGCACGGCGGTCGCCAGCCCGCGCCGGTTGGTTTCCACCAGCCACACGCCGATCGCGATCAGCCACAAGCTCGGCCCATCCACCAGCGCGAGCCGCAGGCTGTCGCACATTCCCACACCAAAAAGCACGCTGCCCCAGCGCAGGAAATTGTTCCCGTCCACCGGCGGAAACCACCGCAGCATCACCACCGCCAGCGCGAGCCACGCGAGCACGTTTTGAATCGCGAACGCCTGCAAGATCCACTCCGGCCGCCCCAGCCCGAGCGCATACGCCGTCCAACCCGTGAGGATACGCCGCGCGCGATACGGCAGGTTATCGATCGCCCCGGGCAGTTCCTCGCTGCGCAGCGTCGGATGCATCGCGATCTGCACGTAATACTGCCCGTCGTAACCGTAGCCCGCGGTCTGGCGAAAGTCGTCCAGGTTCCGCAGCTCGCTCACCGGCTCCCGCCCGGTCGCCGCCCCAAACGCGATCAAATGACTGAACCCCGTCGCCGGCTCGTAAAACCGGGCGATGACCAGGCCGAACACCACCAGCACCGCCCCGTAAGCCCCTTTCACCGCCCAGCGGCTCACACACCTCCATCGGTTCACTGCTTCCGTTCGCATCGTTCAGCGACTCCCATCGCTCCCGCCGCGCGTAAGCTCATGATGCGAACCTCGGTCGGCTCTCTGCCTTTGGATTTGTGCCACGTTTGGAAACAATGCGACGGTGATTTCTCCGACAACGCCAAATGACGTTCCTCGTCCAGCTCTCCGCGCCCGCGCCTCGAACGGCGACGCCGTTCTCTTTCGCCCGGTCCGGCGGGCCGGCTTTCAGCATTCGTCGCCGCGCCCCCCTCGCCGCTCCCGATGCCCACGCCTGAAGCCGCCGCCCCACGTCGCCCTCCTCGCGGGCGATCCGTTTTCGTTCTCCTCGCCCTTCTGCTAGTCGTTGGTGGCTACCTGTTCTTCGTGCGCAAATACTGCTCGCCTTACGCGGGCGGCTCCGACTCGTCCGGGTATCTCAACGCCGCACGGCTCTTGTTGGAGGAAAAATTCATCACCGCGGTGCCGCCGATCGAGGGTCTGAGCCTCCCTGCCTGGAACCCGCATTTCCAACAGCCGCTCGGATTCCATGTCGACCAGGCGACCGGCTCGCTAATTCCCAGCTATGCCATCGGTTTGCCCCTGCACCTCATCCTCGCCTCGGTCTTCGTCGAACTCGACTACGCGGCGATCCTCGTAAACGCCGCGCTCGTCGTCGCCGCGGGCGGCCTGATGGTCGCGATGGCCCGCCGATTCGGACTGCCATGGGCGTGGTCGCTGGCCAGCGCCGCGCTACTTTGGGCGAGCCCGCTGTATGTGATGAGCGCGCTGCAGCCGATGAGCGATCATCCCTCGCTGGTTTGGGTGACGGCGGCGATTTGGCTCTCGCTGAAATCCCGCGATCGTTGGCCGTGGGCTTTCGCGGCAGGTTTCGCCGTCGCCGTCGCGGTGCTGGTGCGGCCCACGAATCTGTTCGTGATGCTGCCGGTCGCCGTCGCGCTCGCCCCGCAATGGCGCGCATGGATCGCGCTCGCGAGCGGCGGCCTGCCCGGTGCGGTGTTTCTCGGCTGGTTGAATTTTTCCCTCTGGGGCAGCCCCTTCCGCACCGGCTACGGCACGATCACAGAGTTATTGAGTCCGGCCTATGTGCCGCACAACGCCCTCCATTTCGCGTTGTGGCTGTTTTTGCTGCTCTCGCCACCCGTCGCTCTGGCCGCGCTGGGCCTGCCCTGGCTCCGGCGCAGCAGCCCGCTGTTCACCCGCGTCGTCGTGGGTTGGTGCGCCGCCTTCGTCGGCTTCTATCTCTTCTATTTTCATTCGGGTGAACTCTGGTGGTATCTTCGTTTCATCCTGCCGATGTTCCCGGCGATGATCCTCGCTGGCGTGCTCGTCGCTCATCACGCGTTCCAACAACCCTTCGCCCTCCGCCTGCAGCGCTGGCTTCCCGCTGCACTGCTCGTGGTCGCCCTCGGCTGGGAGGTCACGCTTTGTCGACGCCTCAACGTTCACCACCTCAAACGCGTCGACATGGCCTACCCGCTGTCCGCGGAATGGGCGAAAAAAAACCTGCCGCGCAACGCGATCCTCCTGCAGTTCCAAGCCAGCGGTGCGTTCACCTACTACACCGATTTCACCGTGGTCCGCTGGGACCTGCTCGACGCCGACACAAGCTGGCCCCTCCTCCAAAATGCCGCGCGCGCCGCGCATCGTCCGATCTACGCCACGCTCTTCGACTACGAGACCACGCCCGCCCTCGAGTTAAAAATCCCAGGCAGCTGGCAACGGATCGCCCAGGTCCGCCACATGGAGATCTGGCAACTCGCCGAGGCTTCGCCCGTCGTGCCATGAGCCCCACCCTTCTGCTGGCACCGGTTTTTCTGGCGTCCGGTTATCCTCTGGCCGCTCGCCTGCGGAGCCTCGGCGCTGCCGAGCGTCTCGCCGTCGCCGTGCTCGCCGGCCTCGCCGTGTTCCTGCTGACCGCGAGCGCGGTCAATTTCTTCGCTCCTCTCTCCAGCTGGCGCGCGTGGCTTTGTCTCTGGCCGCTCGCACTCTTCGCGTTGCAACCTTCGCTGCTGTATTCGCTCCGGCACGATCTCGTCGCCGTGTTGTCCACACGCAAAGGCCAGCTCGCCGCCACACTCGCTCTCGCGTCTTCCTTCCTGCTCATCTGGCCCGAACTCACCCGCCCGGAGCTCGTGTATTACGACGCCACGAGCAGCCACGACGGCTATTTCTGGATCGCCGGCGCCCGCCATCTCCAATCGCACAGCTACATGGAGAGCGCGGCGGTCGATCCCGACCATCCCTGGGCCAATTCGACGGCTGCCCTGTCCGGCTGGCGCCCCGGTTGGGGCCGCGCCGGCGCCGAGGGCCTGCTCGCCGTCTGCGCCTCGGTGCTGTCGCTCGATCCACTTCACGTTTACCTCCCCGTCAACCTTGCCCTGCTCGCCGCTTGGTTCTCCGCCGTTTACCTCGTCGCGCGCACCTTCTGGCTCCGACGCTTCAACCTCGCCGGCGTCACCGCCCTCTTCGCCTTCCCTGCTCTCTTCGCCTTCTACCGCGCCAATTCCAACCTACCCAATCTCCTCGGCGCGTTGATGGGCGCTACCGCCCTCGTGGCCGCCGCGCGCAGCCTGGCTCCCGGCCCCAACCACGCGTCGTGGCTCCTCCTGCTCGCCCTCAGCGTCCACGGCACGTTTTTCGCCTACCCCGAAATCGCGCCGTTTATCGCCCTCCCCGGTTTGCTCCTGCTCGCCCGCACCCTTCGCACCACACCACCGTCCGCGCCCGCCATTGTCCTCGCGCTCCTCGCCGGCCTCGTGCTCAACCCCGCGACGACGATCCGCGCGTATCACGGTTTCGTCCACGCGTTCGCCGCCGCCCGCGCCAATGCCGACTGGGTCAACACCTTCGCCCGTCTCGACTGGCCGCAATATCCGCCCGCCCTCGCCACGCTCTCGCTGCCCGCCGCGATCTTCCTCGGTCCCGCCGTCTGCTTCCTCGCCAGCGTCCTCCTTCTCGCCGCCGCCGCCCTCGCGCTTCGCCGCGCCCACGATCGCTACGGCGCCGCCGCCACGCTCGCGGGCGGCGCGGTGCTGATCGGCTACACGCTGCTCACCGACTTCAGCTACGGCTGGCAAAAATCCGTCCAGTTCTCCGGCGTATTCATCGCCGCACTACTGCCCGTCGCCGCATTCCAGTCCGGCCTGCAGTCCTCCACCTCCACGCGCCGGCGAGCCGTCGATCGACTGCTCGCCGGCTCCGTCGCCCTTTTGTTCGGCTGCGCGATGGTCTTCCACGTCCTCGAATCCGTCAAATGGTCCACCCGCCGCGCCCTTTCGCGCGACTGGATCGACCTGCAAACCTTCGCCGCCAACTCGTTTCGCAACGCCGAAATCCGCGTCGAGCCGGCCACATTTCCCATGAGTTTTTTCCACGGCATGTGGGCAACGTATTTTCTGCCCGACACCCCTCTCTCCTTCGGCCCGCGCGGCGAACGCAACGGCGGCTACCTCCACGCAACCGTCACCACCGCTCCGCCGCTCCCCACCGACTCCACCGCCGCTATTCTCGTCGGCCGCGTGTGGGCCGACACGTTCGACGCCAACTCCCCCCGGCTGTTCACCGGCGACACCTTTGCGCTTCTCTCCCGCTCCAATCAGGTCGTCTCGCTCGCCGGTTTCCACCCCGCGGAAGGTCCACCGCAAACCCTCTCTTCCGGCGCCGTCATCGAACTTCGCCCCCACACCCGGAGCGAACTTCAGCTCACGCTCGTTCCGGACGCACCCGATGACTCGTCGGCGATCGAGTGGCGCGCCACCAGCGACACCACAACGGTCAGCGCTCCCGCCGGCACCGGCCCATGGAATTTGGTTGTGCCACTCACCCCCGGCGAACTCCATCGCATCGAATTCACCGCCTCCGCCGCCGACTCCGACACACCGATGCCTTCCCTCAGAATCGCAGCTCTCCGCGTGGTCACGCTCCCCTGACGCCTCGCCATGCTGCTGCTCGATCTCACTCACACCAGCCACACCCGCGCCCGCACCGGCATCCAACGCGTCGCCCGCGCGCTTCACCAACATCTCGCCGAAGACGCCACACCCGTCACCCGCGATCCCTTCCTCGGCGACTGGCGCCCGCTCGAATCGTGGGAGCTCGCCAATCTCTCCAACAGCCGCGGCGGCCATAAGCGCAAAGCCGAATGGCCGCACCTCGCCCGCTGGCGCGGCCGCCTCCGCCGCGCGCTCGGACGCACCGCCCATCACGCGCTTCCGCGTCGCGACTACACCGGACTCGTCGTGCCCGAACTCTTCGCGCAACGCGTCGCGCGCGACTATCCAAAACTCTTCGCCCGCATTCCCGGCCCGCGCGTCGCATTGTTCCTCGACGCGATCCCGCTCCGCTATCCCGAGTTCACGCCTCCCGCCACCGTCGCTCGCTTTCCCGGCTACATGCAGGAACTGCTGATGTTCGACGGCATCGCCGCCATCTCCGAGGAATCGCGCGACTCGCTCACCGCCTACTGGCGCTGGCTTGGCCTTTCCCCCACCCAAACCCCGCCCGTCACCGCCCTCCCTCTCGGCGTCGACCTCGGAGATTGTCATATAATGGATGACAATTCCCCCCCGTCATCACCGCCGGTGGTGCTCAGCGTCGGCACGCTCGAAGGCCGCAAAAACCACCTCGCGCTGCTCGACGCGTGCGAACAGCTCTGGTCGCGAAACCTCGCGTTCGAGCTTCGCATCATCGGCCACGTCAACGCCGAAACCGGCGGCGCCGCGCACGCCCGCCTCCGCTCGCTCCAAGCCGCCGGCCGTGCGCTTCGCTTCGACGGCCCCGCGAGCGACGAAACGATCGCCGACGCCTATGCCACCTGTGCGTTCACCGTCTATCCGTCGATCGCCGAAGGCTTCGGCCTGCCCGTGATCGAAAGCCTCGCTCGCGGCAAACCCTGCATCTGCTCGGGTCGCGGCGCGCTCGGCGAAATCTCCCAACACGGCGGCTGTCTCCCGCTCGATGCGCTCGATGCCGACACGCTCGCGCGCAGCATCGCGCAACTCCTCGCGCAACCCGCCGAACTCGCCGCCCTCTCCGCCGCCGCACGCCAGCGCACCTTCAAATCCTGGGCCGACTACGCCCGCCAACTCACCGCATGGATGCAAAGCCTGCCGCCGCGCCGCTGAACCTCCGCCCGCTGCTTGTCGCCCTCTGCCTCGCGGTGGCCGCCGCGGGCGTCACCTGGCAGGCCTGGGACATGGTTGGCCCCGCGCGCCAGCCGATGCTGCAGGGCTGGGACGACAGCTTTTACTATTTCTGGCTGCCGTCCGTCGTGATCGACGGCGACGTCGATTTCTCCAACCAGCTCGAACAGTGCCGCTCGATCGATGCGACGATGCGCGAACAGGCGCCGACCCTCGCCCGCACGCCCACCGGCCTCCTCGAAAACAAATACCCGCCCGGCTGGGCGCTCGCCAACCTCCCGTTCTTCCTCATGGCGCACGCGTTCGCCCCGCCAGATGCAACCGGCTTCGAGCCCATCTACGAAATCGCCGTGTGGCTCGGGCAGCTCCTCTTCGCCGCCGTCGGCCTCTGGCTCGCGATCCGCGTCGTCGCGCGTTACGTCCCTCCGACCGCCGCCACGAGCGCCGTGCTCCTCGTCTGGCTCGCCAGTCCGCTCGTCTATTACCAGTCGACCCGCCTCTCCATGAGCCACAGCCAGGTCTTCACGCTGGCCGTGGCAACATTCGCCTTGGGCCTCCGTATCCGCGATTCGGATGCGCGCGCGTTGCACTGGCTGCTCCTCGGTTTTTGCGCGGCGCTGCTCGTCGTCACGCGCAACGTCGCCGCCGTCTATCTCCTCGCGCCCGCCTGGCTGGTTGCACCCCGTCTCCGTTCGTTCCGCGCGGTCGGCTGGCTGTTCGCCGGCGCCGCACTGCCCACCGCCGTGCAGGTCGCCGCCTGGAAATCCCTCTACGGCTCGTGGGTCGTCTATTCCTACGGCGGCGAGCGTTTCGACTTCGCGAACCCGCATCTCTGGGAAATCCTCTTCTCCTCCTTTCACGGCTGGTTCTATTGGCACCCGCTGCTGCTGCCCGCGGTTGTCGCGTTCGCCGTCTGGGCGTGGCCCCGCCCCGAAGGCCGCGGCTGGCTCGCCTCGCTCGCCATCATCACCGTGCTCAACGCTGCGTGGCCGACCTGGTGGCTCGGCTCGTCCTTCGGCCATCGCGGATTCGAGGTGCCGATCTTCTTCGCCATGCTCGGCTTCGCCACGTTGCTGCACGCCGCCACGCCGCGCCCGCTTTTCCGCCGCGCGCTCCTCGCCGGCACCGCGCTCGCCATTGTCTGGAATCTCGCGCTCTTCGCGCTGTTCCTCACCCAACGCATTCCGCGCCAGGCGCCCGTCACCTATGCCGACGCCGCCCGCGCGCTCGCCGGCTGGTTTTCCGGCACGCCTTGAGCGACGGCGTCGCGCCCGTTTCGAGTTTGCCAACCCGCGGCCCCCACCTACCGTCCGTCCGCTCATGGCGTTATCATTTTTCCTGAAAGAAAAAAAGGGCATCCTCTCCCGCTGCCGGGACGATTACGCCACGAAGATGCGCCTGCGCTACGCGCCCTACTATCACGCGATGGAGTCGCAGCAGGGCACGACGGTGAAGCTCGACGGCAAGGAGATGATCATGCTGTCGAGCAACGACTACCTCGGCCTTTCCTTCCACCCCAAGGTCATCGAGGCCGGCCGCGCCGCGTTCCTGAAATGGGGCACCAGCACCACCGGCGCCCGTCCGTCCAACGGCTCCCGCACCTATCACCTTCAACTCGAGGAAAAACTCGCCGCCTTCCTCGGCCGCGAGGCCTGCCATATCCACTCCGCCGGCTACCTCTCGTGCCTCTCGAGCGTCGCCGCCTTCGCGCAGAAGGGCGATGTCATTTACGCCGATAAAAACATCCACTCGTGCCTCTGGGACGGCATCCGTCTCTCGATGGCAACGGTCGAGCGTTTCTCCCACAACAGCCCCGACGACCTTCGCAGCGTCCTCGCCGCCACGCAGTCCGACGCCCCCAAAATGCTGATCGTCGAAGGCGTTTACTCAATGGAGGGTCACATCGCGCGTCTGCCGGAGCTCATGGATATCGCCGACGCGCACAACTGCTTCTCCGTGCTCGACGACGCGCACGGCTTCGGCGTCCTCGGCCGCCAGGGCCGCGGCACCGTCGACCATTTCGGCCTCAACGACCGCGTCGACGTGATCTGCGGCAGCCTCTCGAAATCGCTCGCGAGCACCGGCGGTTTCATCGCCGCCTCGCGCGAGGTGATCGATTACCTCCGCTCCCACTCGCGCCAGACGATTTTCAGCGCCGCGATCAGCGCCGCCCAGGCTGCCTGCGCCGAGGCCTCGCTCGAAATCATGCAGACCGAGCCGCAGCACAACGAACGGCTCTGGGCCAACACGAAAAAATACCGCGCGATGCTCAAGGGCCTCGGCCTCGACCTCTGGGGCAGCGAGACCCCGGCCGTCCCGATCGTCCTCGGTTCGAAGGAACGCGTGTATCCGTTCTGGCGCGCGCTCATGGACAAGGGCGTTTTCACCGTGATGTCGATCGCGCCCGCCGTTCCCGCCGGCAAGGATTTGATCCGCACCGCCGTCTCCGCGATGCACACCGACGAGCAGTTGGAAAAAATCGCCGACGCGATGGCCTACGCCGTCAAACGGCTCTGACGTCCGCCTTGTAGCGCGGCGTCTCCCGGCCCCGCCATAACCCGTAGCACGATCAACCTGATCGTGCTTTTCTTTTTTCGCCCGCTCTTCCGCCCGCCTACCTCCCTTCCTCCTCCAGCCCCGCGCGCAACACCCGCGCCGCCTCGGCCCACGTCGGCAGCGGCCGCGTCACCGCCTCCGCGCTCAGCCGCGCATGCTGCACCTCATCCGTGAGCACACCGCGCAACGCTGCCGCCCACGCCGCACGATCGTTCAACCCCGCCGTCACGCAGCCGCCTCCCGCGGCATTCTCGCGCAACACGTCGAGATCGCTGCACACGCACGGCACGCCGCGCCAGAGCGATTCGAGCAGCGGCAACCCGCA
>JAEYYL010000096.1 GCA_023430825.1 Verrucomicrobiota bacterium
CGGCGACTCCGGCCTCCTCGTCGCCTTCGGCGAAATCAGCTTCCTGTATTACTCCGGCATGCTCTTTCTCGTCAGCATCGTCGTCGTGATCGTCGCCTCGCTCACGGCCCCCGCTCCCGACGAAGCGCAGATCGCCGGCCTCACCTACAGCTCGGTCTCGGCCGCGCAACGCGAAGAGGTCCGCCGGAGCTGGGGCCTCGTCGATGTCCTCGGCACGATCGTCGTCCTCGGCCTCGTCCTCGGTATCTATCTCTACTTCAGCTTCTGGCTCGGCTGATCCGCGGCCACGCCGGCGCGCGACGTTTCAGGTCCCCACCTCGCGCGCCAGCTCCGCCAGGAACGCCGTGAAGTCGAAGGGCTTCGCCAGCAGCGCGATCGCGCCCACCTCGCGCGCCCGTTGCTGCGCCATCGCCGAAAACGCGCCCGTCATCATCCACACCAGCAACCGATCGCCGCGCTGCCGCGCGAGTTCGAGCAGCGCCTCCGTCGTCTGAAACCCGTCCATCTCCGGCATGTGCATGTCGATCAGCGCCGCATGCGCCTGACCGTTGCGCAGCAACTCCACCGCCGCCGCCCCCGAACGCGCCGTCAACACGCGGTGCCCCCGGCTGGTGAACACGTATTCGAGCACGCGCAACACAGTATCCTGATCGTCGACGAGCAGCAGGGTAAACGACATCGATGAATTGGCTGGAAACCCGCCCCGACGGACGGATGCACGAGCGAAACATGAACGTCCCGGCCGATACACGAACAAAAATCCCTCAATTGCCCGCCCCGCCTCCCCCCAGTTTCAAAAAGTTCTGCAACCGGCTGTCGGTTATACCCGACCCGCGTCCCGCGCGAAATCATACGATCGATAAGACAGCCGCCCGTCCCGCACCGCCGCGTGTATCCGCGAACCGGTGACGCCCGCGAAATCCCGCCCGAGCCCGTGCAGCCAGCGCGGCAGATGCCGCGCGATCAACGCCGCCGACCGCTCCGAGTTCCGCTCCATCCCGCGCAACACCTCCGCGTTGATCTCCCGCCGCGCCTGCAGCCGCAGCGGAGCCGCCGCCAGGTCCGCCTCCCATTCCGCCAGCCCCGACTCGAACCGGAAATCCGCATAAAGAAACCGCCCGCCCGGTCGCAGCACCCGCGCAACCTCGGCGAGAAACCGCGGGAACTGCGGATAACAATGCGACGCCTCGACATTGATCACCGCCTCGAAGCTCTCGTTCGCAAACGGCAGGTTCTCCGCGTCGCCCACGACGAACTCCAGCCCGTCCACCCGGTGCCGCTCCCGGCAAAACGCGATCCCCGCCGGATTCAAATCCAGCGCCGTGTAGCGCGCCGGGCGCAGCGTTCGCGTCAGATACGAAGCCCCGCCGCCGTGCCCGCAACTCACCTCGAGCACGGTCTTCCCGCCCAACTCCGCCTGCGTCGCCACGTGATGATAGAGCTGGATGCACCCGCGATTCCACTCATCCGGCGCGGCCAGCGGCAGCGCCATCGACGGGCTCTCCTCGAACGCGTAGTTCAGGAAAACCACATCGTCCGCCCGCAGCCGCCGCGTCAGAAAGGGATACCAGCCTTTCCAGATCGCGCCCCGGATCGCGCCATGAGCCAGCAGATGATCGACAATCGGCATATTCGCCATCTGACGCTTGGGCGGTGGCACGGTCAATCTGACCGTCTCGCAGGGCCGCAGCCGGCCATCCTCCAACCTCACCCGGCGTGCAGCGGCAGCCGCACGCGAAACGTCGCGCCCTTGCCCACGCCCGCGCTCGTCACCTCGATCCGCCCCGCGTGCAACTCGACCAGGCTGCGCGAAATCGCCAGCCCCAGGCCCAGCCCGCCGAACCGCGACTGCCGCCCCTGCCGTGCATGATCGCCTTGCGCGAACCGCTCGAAAATCCGCCCGATCTCCGCCGCACTCAACCCCACCCCACTGTCACTCACGTCCACCACCACCTCGCCACGCTCGCGATCTACGCGACTCGTCACCGCCACCGATCCTTCCTCCGGCGTGAACTTCATCGCGTTGCCGATCACGTTCGTGAACACCTGCTGCAACCGCGTCCCATCGCCCATCACCCGCGCGTCGCCCGCGGCCAGATCGACATGCAGGTGCAGCCGTTTCTCCCCCGCGCGCGACCGCAGCGTGTCCAACGCATCCCGCACCACCGGATCCAGCGCCATCGGCCGCTGCTGCAACGCCAGCTTGCCCGATGCGATCCGCGTCACGTCCAGCAGATCGTCGATCAACCGCGCCTCGTGCAGCACGTTCTTCTCGATCGTCGCGAAAATCTCCCGCACCTCCGCCGACTGCCCCGGATCCCGCGCCCCTTCGCTCGCCAGCAACAACACCGGATTCAACGGCGTGCGCAACTCGTGCGACAACGACGCCAGAAACTCGTCCTTCGCCCGCGACGCCGCCAGCGCCGCATCCCGCGCCTGCGCCAGCGCCGCCTGCCGCGTCGCCAGCTCCTGCGACGTGTCCGCCAGCGCCCGCGACACGATGTCCGCCTCGACAATCCCCGTCCGCCGCGGCGCCACCCGCTCGCCGCGCGCCACCGCCTGTGTGTCCGCCAAAATCAACTGCGCCACCGCCTCCGTCGCCCGGCTCACCCACCAACCCAGCGCCACCGCGATCGCCGCGACCAACGCCGTCGCCGCCAGCACCAACCCCAGCATTTGGATCGCCGGCCCGAGCAGGTCCGCCTTGTGCCCCGCCACCACCAGCATCCAGCCATTCTCCGCCGACACACTGAATGCCGCGATGCTGGGATGTCCGTCCAGCGTCACCGAATCGATCACCCCCATCGTGGCGCGCGATGACGCCTCCTGCACCCCCGCCGTCGCTTTCCGCCCCACGAACTGCTCCGCGTTCCGGCTGCGCGCCACCACGGTTTTCTCGCGGTCGATCACCGCCACCACCCCGCGCAACTCCGGGCGGCTCTCCAACAACGCCGCCGTCAATGCCGGCGGCGTCATCACCAGACACAACACCCCCCGCCCCGCCGCCCCGATCGTCACCGGCTGCCCCACCCACACGCTGTGCCGGGGCTCCGTGTCCGACACCACCAGATTCGACACATGCAACCGCCCCGCGGCCGCCACCTCCGCCACTCCCGGCCGCTCCGACTGCGCCACCGGCGGTCCGTCCGCCGCGCGACTCGTATCCACCAGCACGCGACCCTGCTCGTCGGCCAGCACCACCCACTCGTTCTCCCGCGTGACCATCCGCAACGCCCGCGCGCGAAACGCCTCCAGATCCCCTTCGATCAGCGAGGTCGACACCGACAGCCCCTGCACAATCGCCATCCGCTCGCGCAATTCCGCATCGAGCAACAACGACAGTGCCCGCACCGACTCCGACAAATGCCGCTCCATCGCGTGGCGCTCGTTGCGATAGCTGTTGAAAATCAACCCGCCCGCCAGGAACGCCGCCGGCACCGCCACCACGGCCAGCAACAGCCACAGTCTCGCTCGAACCGAGGGAGCCAGCGAGGAAAGAAGTCGGCGGTGCATCGAGCGCGGATTGGGGCGAAATCCCCCGGACGGGTAAAGCGAGATTGCTCCCAAAATCCCCGGGGTTCGCGCCCGGTTTCCCGCGGCCCCGTCTGCAGAAGCAAGGGAGCCGCAGCGCCCCCGTCACGCCCCACTTTCGAAGCGCCGCGCGCCCCGCCGGATTCCCGTCTCATCGTCGACTCCGCGGCATCCCGCGCCGGCCCACGCTCGTCTTTCCCCCGGCTCCCGCCACGCTCCGTCCACCCCCCTCTCACCATGTCGCCCTGCACGCGCCTTCGTCTCCTCGCCACTGCCGCCCTCTTGCTGTTGTCCGCCGCCTCCTTCGCCGCCCCCGCGCCCCGCGCCTGGGACCCCGATCCTTTCACGCCGCTCACAACCGCGCGGATCGCCGCGCTCCCCGCCAACGAACGTCCCGCGTGGGAAGCCTATTGGGCGGCCTCCGAAAATCTCGCCACCCAACTCCCGACCCGACCCGCCCCCGACCGCTCCCAGCTGAAACCCATGTCCGGCCCGCCCATCGGCGGCCTGCACACCAAGGGCCTGCGTCTCTCCGAACCCGACGCCTGGTATGCCACCGCCGAAGCCCAGGCGATCGCCGACCGTGTCGTCGCCGCCCAACTCCCCGTCGGCGCCTGGATCAAGGGCATCGATTATACGCACGCCCCTGCCGACGGCCCCCGCGTCAAAGTCGAACCCACCTTCGACAACGACGCCACCGTCTCGGAACTCTATTTCCTCATCCGCGTCCTCGCCGCCGCCGGCGACGCCCCCCGCGCCGACGTCTGGCGCACCAGCGTCGAACGCGGCCTCCGCTACATCTTCGCCGCCCAGTATCCAAATGGTGGATTCCCGCAGATGTATCCACTCATCGGCGGCTACCACGACGGCATCACCTACAACGACGATGCCATGGCGCAAGTCCTCAAGCTCCTCCGCGACGTCGCCGGCGGACGGAAACAGTTCGCCGTCATCGCCGCGCCGCTGCGCGACGAAGCCGCCACCCGCTTCCAGCGCGGCCTCGCCTGCGTGCTCGCCACGCAACTGCGCAACCCCGCCGGCGCACTCACCGTCTGGTGCCAGCAATACGATCCGCTCACCCTCCGCCCCGCCGCCGCACGCAACTTCGAACCCATCGCCGACTGCTCGCGCGAGAGCGCCACGCTCGTCCTTCTCTTGATGAGCCTCCCTCAGCCTTCACCCGAAGTGATCGCCTCCGTCGAGGCCGCCGCCGCCTGGTTTCGCGCCACGGCATTGAAAGACCTGCGCATCGCCCGCGCGCCCGCCGACCGCCGCGGCGAAGCCGTCGCCTCGCCCGGCGCACCCCCGCTCTGGGCCCGGTTTTACGAACCCGGCACCACCACGCCGATCTTCGGCGATCGCGACCGCACGATCCATTACGACCTCGCCGAAGTCTCCCCCGAACGCATCGCCGGCTACGCGTGGTTTACCGACGCCCCCGCCCGCGTCCTCGAAAAACTCGACGCCTGGCGCAAAAAACACGCCGCCACAAAATCCTGAGCCGGCAGAAGAAACCACGGATGGTCACGAATCGACCCGAATACCGGAGCGCACAAAACCGGGCGCTGCCGTCCTCACGACCCGCTCCCCTCTTGATGGGCACTCTGAATGAGGTCGTTTCACTCGTGTGCCTTCGTGTCCAATCGTGGTTCAAATAAATTATTCCCGCCAAGTCCGCCTCGGCTGCTCCTGTGGCCTTCCGTCGGCATCCCTCTCCGCATCCGGGTTCATCGGTGGGCCGCCTCTATCATTTTCGAAACGCACGCCTCGCTTGACCGCCCGCGCTCCTTCGCCTCCCTTCGCGCAACCCCTCTCGCCCCATGATCGCTCTCCGTCGTCTGCTCAACCCCGTCCTCTCCTTCGTCATGCTCGCCACCGCCAGCGCCGCGTCCGCCGCCAATCCGCCCGCCCATAAGCTCCTCCTGATCACCGGCCAGTCCAACCCCTACCACGACTGGTCGAAGAGCGCGCCGATCGTTAAAACCTACCTCGAGGAAACCGGCCTCTTCACCGTCGACGTCGCCACCACGCCCGCGCGCGGCGCCGACATGTCGGGCTTCAAACCCGACTTCGCGCCCTACGCCGCCGTCGTCGTCGTTTACGAGGGCGACGAATGGCCCGCCGAAACCAAAGCCGCCTTCGTCGACTACATGAAAAACGGCGGCGGGCTCGTCTCGGTTCACGACGCCGACAACGCCTTCCCCTACTGGCCCGAGTGGAACGAAATGATTGGCGTCGGCGGCTGGGGCTTCAAACCCGACGGCAACATCGGCGCACGCGACGAATCCTGGGGCCCCAAGATCCGCTGGCGCGACGGCAGGATGGTCCTCGACGATTCCCCCGGCCGCGCCAACCACCCGCCGCGCTCCGAGTTCACCCTCGTCACGCGCACCGCCGATCACCCGATCACCGACGGCCTCCCCGCCGAATGGCGCCAGGCCAGCGACGAAATCTACAGCCAGCTCCGCGGCCCCGCTAAAAACGTCACCGTCCTCGCCACCGCGCTCGCCGACAAAGCCGCGCACCCCAACGCCAGCGGCGAACACGAACCGATGCTCATGACCATCGCCTACGGCAAAGGCCGCGTGTTTCACACCACGCTCGGCCACGTCGGCCCGAAAGAGACTCCGCCCTATCCCTCGCTCTCCGGCGTCGCCTTCATCGTCACGCTGCAACGCGGCACCGAGTGGGCCGCCACCGGCCAGGTCACGCAAAAGGTCCCCGCCGATTTCCCGACCGCCGAAAAAGCCACAACCCGCGTGAAGTAGCGCGGCGTTTCCCGCACCGTTCCTCCTCCCGAGTGTAATCTCGACCTCCCGCCTCGCCGCTCCGGGAGCGTCAACACGAGCACGCCGCCCTGGGAGCGCCGACGTCCCCGTCGGCCATTCGCCCCCCGCCGGCGGTGACGCCCACGCTCCCACCGCTGCTTCGCCCCGCCCGGCGTCCGTTTCGTCACCTTTCGCCCACGCTCGCGCGTCGCAGCCTTGCCCCCTCCCGCACCGCGCCAACCATCGCCGCGCATGGGCCGCATCGCTCGCCTCCCGTTGTTCTGGCGTTTCCAACTCGCCGGCTGGGGCTTGCTCGCACTCGCGACCTTTCCGCTAAAACTCACCGTTTACGACAGCACGAGCGTCGCCGTCGCGCTCACGCTCAGCCGCGAACCACTCGGCGTTCTGCTCTCCTGCGGCTTGCGCTGGCTCTACCATCGCTTCCCCCGGCACGAACTCCGGCCCGCTCCGCTCGGCGCGGTGATCTTCTTCGCCTGCGCCACCGCCGGCGTCATCGACACCCTCCTCGGCCGCGTCATCAGCAGCGCCGCCGGCGGTCCGCAGGAAACGATCTTCAGCTTCGGTGTGTTCTGCTACCGCGCCACGCTCTACGCCGCGTGGAGCCTCCTGTATTTCTGGATCAACGCCCAGCGCGACGCCCGCGAGCGCGAACTCAATCTCGCGCGCGCCGAGACCGATCGCCGTGAAGCCGAACTCCAGTTGCTCCGCGCCCAGGTCAACCCGCACTTCCTCTTCAACGCCCTCAACACCATCCTCGCCACGCTCGAGCCCGACCAGGCCCGCCCCAAGCGCGTCGTCGAGGGCCTCGCCGCCTACCTGCGCTACTCGCTCACCCACCGCCACGACTCCACCGTCCCGCTCGGCGCCGAATACGACGCCGCGCTCCATTATCTCGCCGTCGAACAGGAACGCTTCCGCGGCGAACTCCTCGCCGACTGCACGATCGACGACGAGGCGCGCGACCAGCCCGTCCCCGGCGTCCTCATCCAGCCGCTGATCGAGAACGCCGTGAAATATTCCCGCCAGACCTCCGAGCCGCCCTATCGCCTCCGCCTGCGCGTCACCGCACCCCGCTCCGAGACCGTCGAAATCGAGGTCGCCAACGCCGGCTCCTGGGTCGAACCCACCGGCCTGCCCGGGCCGCACGGCCACGGCCTCGACAACATCCGCCGCCGCCTCGCGCTCCTGTATCCAAAAAGTCACCACGTCGAAACCCGCGCAGCCGGCGGTTGGGTCATCGTCAAACTCCAGCTGCCCGCGCTCGCCGCGGACTCCGTCGCGCAACCGTCGCAACCTCCCGGCGCGCTCCGATGAACCCGCCGCCGCCCACGCCCGCGCCGCGTCTTCGCACGCTGCTCGTCGACGACGAACCGCCCGCCCGCGATCTCCTCCGCCGGTTGCTCGCCTCTCACGCCGCTCAGGTCGAGATTGTCGGCGAAGCCCGCAGCGTCGCCGACGCCGTCGCGAAATGCGCCACGCTCCGGCCCGAACTCGTTTTCCTCGACGTGCAGATGCCGCGCGAAGACGGCTTCGCCCTGCTGCCGCGCCTCGCCGCACCGTTGCCCGCCGTGATCTTCGTCACCGCCTACGACGAGTTCGCCGTCCGCGCGTTCGAGGTGAACGCCCTCGATTATCTCCTCAAGCCCGTCGCCGCCGAACGCCTCGCACGCTCGCTCGCGCGCCTCCGCAAAACGCCCGCGCCCGAAGTTCCCGCCGCCCCCTCGCCCGCACTCGCCACCAGCGATTCGATCCTGCTGCGCTCCGACCGCGGCGCGCGGCTGACCGCCGTCACGGCCATCACGCACATCGAGGCCGAGGAAAATTATTCGCGCGTGCATCTCGCCGATGCGCCGCCCGTCCTCGTCCGCCGCACGATGGGCGAATGGGAAACGATTCTCCCCCGCGATCTCTTCGTCCGCGTCGAACGCTCGTTGCTCGTCAACCGCACCGCCGTGCGCGAGATCGATCTGATTTCCCGCGACCTCGCGCACGCCCGCCTCACCGGTCGCACCACGCCGCTCCCGCTCGCCCGCCGCGCGTCGCTGCGCCTCCGCCAGGCCCTCGAAGACCGTCCCGTCCCCCGCCCGTAATTTTTCCGCCGCAACTCGCCTCCGCCGCGATGCTCGGCGTCATCGCGCTCGCCGGCGGCGCAATCCCGCCTGAACGCGAAGGCCAGCGGATGGCTCCCAGCCCGGGCGCATCTCACTTCGGCCACGTGGCTTGGCCAACCACCCCGCGGTCGGACCCGCGGTTGGGTGATCGACCGCCAGCGCGGCACTTTCGACGCCGCGCCGCGTCTATCGCGGTGCACCCCACCGTCGCCATGCCGCTTCACCCCACCCGCCGCCAGTTTCTCGGCTCCTCCCTCGCCGCCCTCGGCCTGGCCGCCCTGCCGCGTCCCCTCGCCACCGCGGCCAACGCGTCCGCGCCTCAGCCGAAAAACCGCCCCAACCCCTTTGTCTATCGGTTCAACATCGGCGAGATCGAAGCCTGGTCGATCAGCGACGGACACATGCTCTTCAAAAAAGGCGTTGACCTCATGTGGCCGCCCGAACAGCGCGACGCGATGACCGCCGATCTCCGCGCCCACGGCGAACGCACCGACGGCCTTCCGCTCTACATCAACGTCCTCGTCCTCCGGCTCGGCCGGGAGATCGTCCTCTTCGATTCCGGTTTCGGCACACGCGACAATCCCCAGATCGGCTGGCTCGCCGACGGCCTCGCGTCGATCGGCATCGCCCCCGACCAGGTCACGCACACGATTCTCAGCCACGGCCACATCGATCATCTCGGCGGCTTCACGCACGAAGGCCGCATCGTTTACCGCAACGCCGGCCTCCACGTGCTCCAGGCCGAGGTGGATTTCTGGCGCGGCAGCGAACCCGATTTCTCGCAATCGCATCGCACCGACAACATCCCGAGCATGATTCGCGACGTCCGCGCCGCGTTCGACGTGCTGCAGCCAAATTTGCAACTGCACCGCGATGGCGATCAGTTGCTCAACGGCGCCATCACTTTCGAAGCCGCGCCCGGCCACACCGACGGGCATTGCGTGCTGCGCGTCGAAAACGGCGGCGAGTCGCTCGTGCACTTCATGGATGTCGCGCACCATCACTTGCTGATGTTCACCGATCCCTCGTGGTTCATCGAATTCGACCACGTGCCCGAGGTCGCCGTCGCCACCCGCAAAAAGGTGTTCAGCCACCTCGCCGCGACCGGCGAACGCGCGTTCGGTTTTCATCTGCCCTGGCCCGGTCTCGGCCGCGTGAAAACCCGCCCGCACGCCTTCGCCTGGGAGCCCGAGCGCTGGAGCTGGGGCGCGTAATCGCACGCCTTCGCACCGCCGGACCCGCGGCGCCAACCCCGCCTCCCGCCGATCGCTCCCCGCCCGCGATAAGACGCGATCCTCCGCTCGCCCCGCCAAGCTTCTTCCGTGCGCACCTCCGGCCGCGGGATTGCGTCAGGCGTGCGTGGAACCTTTTTTCCAAATCATGACCCGCCCTGCCCACCTCCTCCGCGCACTCGTGCTCGGCTCGCTCCTCACCGCCTTCGTCGCCACCGCAACCGCCGCGACATTCAGCGATGGCCGCGACGCCCTGAAGCCGGCCGCCGCACTCCCGCGAATCTCCATCGAGGGGAACCGCTTCGTCACTCCCGACGGCGCGACCTTTGTCTTCCGGGGCGTCGCCACCAGCGACCCCGCCGCCCTGATCGAGCGCGGCCAATGGGGCCGCGGCTACTTCGAAGCGATCAAACGCTGGAACGCCAACGTCGTCCGCATCCCCGTCCACCCGGCGGACTGGCGCAAGCTCGGCGTCGACGGCTACCTCGCCCGCCTCGACGAGGCCGTGCAATGGTCCGGCGAACTCGGCATGTATGTCATCATCGACTGGCATTCCATCGGCAACATCCTCACCGGCGTTTATCACCGTCCGATGTATATCACATCGCGCGACGAGACATTCCGCTTCTGGTATACGATCGCCGAGCGCTACAAGGACAACCCTGTCGTCGCCGCCTACGAGCTGTTCAACGAGCCCACGAATCGCAACGGCATGATGGGCCGGCTCACCTGGTCCGAATACAAGGCTTTCATCGAAGACCTCATTTATATGATCCGCAAAATCGACGACCACGCGATCCCGCTCGTCGCCGGTTTCAACTGGGGCTACGATCTCACGCCCGTGCGCGATGATCCGATCGGTTTCCCCCGCGTCGGCTACATCACTCATCCCTATCCGCAGAAGCGCCGCGAAAACTGGGAGGAGAATTGGGAGCGCGACTGGGGCTTCGTCGCCGAGAAATATCCCGTCGTCGCCACCGAATTCGGCTTCATGAGCGCCGACGGTCCCGGCGCACACGTGCCCGTCATCGGCGACGAAACCTACGGCGAAGCCATTATCGCCTTCTTCGAAAAACGCGGCATTTCGTGGACCCCGTGGGTCTTCGACGCCCACTGGTCGCCCCAGCTGATCGAGAACTGGGAGTTCACGCCCACCCGCCAGGGCCGCTTCTTCCGCGACAAACTGCAGCAGCTGAACAAGTGACCCCGCCCCCGCGTCCCCGCTACATTAAGATGTCGCATATGCGACATCTTAATGTAGCGAGCCGAGGCGGCTCTCAGTAAGCCGCCGCACTGCCTGGCGCCGCCGCGCGGCCGGACAGCCTACCCCATACGCTCTGCGCTCAGGCTGCGTCTCGCATCAAGGACGCACATTTACCTCGTGCCGCCGCCATCTCGCCCGCCAGCCAGCGTCGGCGACTCGCAATGACGACCGGCACCCAAGCCTCGTCAGCGCAGGGCACGATCACCGCCAGCGCGTAGTCAGCGCCCAGCGTTTCCGCCGCACACTCTCCCGCGCACAGCGCCACCTTTCTTTGCGAACATTAAGATGTCGCATATGCGACATCTTAATGTCCGGTCTCGGGCGCGCGGCGGGGTGACGCGCTGACGGCCCTGCTTCCCCTTGGGCGCAGCGTGAGTCTGTCGCGCCGGCCGGCCCGGGCGCACACTCCTGAACCGCGCCCCAACCGCCCTTCGCCCGCGGCGCAACTGTTTGGCCGTCGCGCCGTCATTCCGCGCATGCGCCTTCCCCTCCTCGCCGCCTTCCTCGCGCTCCTCGCCGCTCTCCCGCTTTCCTCCGCCGAGTCCACCGCGAAGATGGACTTCGAGTCCTACAACCCGCCATCGACCCTCGTCGTCCCCGAACATCTCCTCACCCGCGCCAAGTTCCCGTTCATCGACGTCCACAATCACCAGTGGAACATGCGCGCGCAGGACCTCGGCGCGCTCACCGCTCAGATGGACGAGCTCAACATGGCCATCATGGTCAACCTCAGCGGCCGCGGCGGCACCACGCTCGAGCAGATCATGGCGAACGTGAACGCCAACGCCCCGCGGCGCCTCGCCGTCTTCACCAATATCGACTTCTCCGGCTACGGCACGCCCGGCTGGATCGAGGCCGCCGTCCAACGCCTCGAACAGGACGTCCGCCACGGCGCGAAGGGCCTGAAGTTTTTCGAAAGCTTCGGTCTCATCGAAAAAGACGAACAAGGAAAACGCATCCCCGTCGACGACCCGCGCATGGACCCGATCTGGCGCAAGTGCGCCGAGCTGAAGATCCCCGTCCTCATCCACACCGCCGCGCCAAAATCATTTTGGGACCCCGTCGACGCCAACAACGAGCGCTGGCTCGAACTCGTCACACACCCGCGCCGCCGCCGCAGCGCCACGCATCCCGCGCCGTGGGCCGAAGCCATCGGCGAACAGCACACCGTCATCCGCCGCCACCCGGACACCACTTTCATCGCCGCGCATTTCGGCTGGCACGCGCACGATCTCGCGAAGCTCGGCCAGCTCCTCGACGAGATGCCCAACATGCACGTCGAGATGGGCGCGATCATCGCCGAGCTCGGCCGCCAGCCGCGCGCCGCGAAAAAGTTCTTCGAGCGCTACGCCGACCGCATCCTCTTCGGCAAGGACAGCTGGGTGCCCTCCGAATACACCACCTACTTCCGCGTGCTCGAGACCGAGGACGAATACTTCCCGTATCACAAAAAATATCACGCCTTCTGGAGCATGTATGGCATGGGGCTCTCCGACGAGGTCCTGAAAAAGGTGTATTACAAAAACGCCCTCCGCCTCATCCCCGGCCTCGATCCCACCCTCTTCCCCGAGTAACGCACCCGCCCGCGTCACCCCCGCGCCTCGAATGCCCCGTCGCTGCGCTTCGCGATCAGTCGCTTCAGCTCCAGCATCATCAGCGCCGCCGATACTTTCGCCGGCGCGAGCCCCGTGCGCCCCACCGCCGCATCCGACGTCACGATCTCTCCGCCGGCGAAACAACCCCACACCGCGCCTTCCTCCGCCGTCAGATTCGCTACCGCAGCGACGCTCCCCTTCTCGCTCTCCTTGGCCGGAATCGCCGCCGGCCGCAGCCCGTCCAGATAGTTCAATTCCGAGAGCAGATCGTCGACGCTCGTCAGCAGCGTCGCGCCGTCGCGGATCAACTGGTGACACCCCGCACTCGTCGCCTGGTCGATCCGTCCCGGCACCGCGAAAATCAACCGCCCATACTCGCCGGCGAAACGCCCCGTGATCATCGCGCCCCCGTTCACGTCGGTTTCCACCACGATCGTCGCCTCGCACATCGCCGCCACCACGCGATTGCGCATCGGGAAACTTTGCCGGTCCGCCCGCCGCCCGAAGGGAAACTCCGACAACACCGCGCCCGCCGCCTCGATCTCGCGATAAAGCCCCAAATTCTCCGGCGGATAAATGATGTCGATGCCGCACCCTACCACGCCCGCCGTCTTCCCTCCGACCGACAACGCTCCCTCGTGCGCCGCCGTGTCGATCCCGCGCGCCAGCCCGCTCACGACGCAAAACCCCAGCCGCGCCAGCTCCGCGCCGAGCTTCTTCGCCGTCGCCATGCCATAGAGCGTCGTCCGCCTCGATCCCACGATCGCCACGCACGGCCGGTCGAACGTGTAACGCCCTTTTCGATACAGCCCGATCGGCGCGTCGTTGATCTCCTTCAGCAGCTTCGGATAACCCTCGTCGCGCGCGGTGATGAAATCCGCGCCGCTCTTCGCCATCCGCTCCTCTTCGCGTTCCAGATTGAAGTGCTCGCGCCACGCCGCGATCGTCGCGCTGATCACCGGCCCCACCCCGCGCACGCCCTCCAGGCGCTTCGGCGAAACGGCAAACACCTCGCGCGGATCGCCGCCCAGTTCGTCGAGGATGCGATGCAGCGTGATCGGCCCGATGTTCGGCAGCGCATTCAAGACGAGCAGCGCCTGTCGCTCCGTCAGTTCGTCGCTCATGATTCAGCGTGGCTCGCTGCGTGAGCCGCGGGAGGTTCGATCCCTGCGCTCATGCGCAGAGCCATCGGCAGAAAGTCGATCAACTCCGTCGTGCGCGCCGCCACCTGACCCCGCCTCCGCGCGAGCGCGTCTGCCGCCAGCCCGTGCCACACCACGCCGCGCACGGCCGCGAGTTCCGCGTTAGCCGGCGTCTGCGCGAGCAATCCACCCGTCAATCCCGCCAACACATCGCCACTCCCGCCGCGCGCCAGCACCGGCCCGCCGAACAGCGAGTGATAAACGACGACGCCCCCCGTAGCGGGGGGGGGGGGGGGGGGGGGGGGGCGGCGGGGCGGGGGGGGGGTCCGGTCGAGGACGTCACCCAGCGGTCACCATGGGCGGGTGCCCCCGTCCACCGGTCCCGTGCCCGTCACGGGTCGCGCGCGTCGCGTCCTGCAGGACGACCCGCAACCGACCTTCTTCACGTCCGCCATCGACGGGGCGCCGCGCTGGACCATCGGCGTCCTGACCGCCGTGCAGGCCGCGGCGCTGTCGCTGCTGACGCTCGCCGTGCCGGCCGTCGCGGTGTTCGTCGCGACGTCGTCCGACCCCGCGAACGCCGAGGTCGCCTGGACGCGGGCCGTCGTGGTCGCGACCAACCTGTGGCTCCTCGCGCACGGTGTGCCCGCCGTGCTCGGGGGAGCCACGGTGTCGGTCGTGCCCCTGGGGCTGACGGCGCTCGCGGTCTTCACC
>JAEYYL010000152.1 GCA_023430825.1 Verrucomicrobiota bacterium
GGCGCGGCGGCCACCGGCGCAGCCGCCGACGGTGCGCTGGCGGCGTGCGGGTTCGCGGCGAGTTTCTTCACCGCGCGAATGAGATGACCGACCGGGATGATCTGGTCCGGCAACTGGCCCGTTTCCAGCGCGCGCGCCACCTGCTGCGTCAAGGCCTGCAGCGCATCGCGGCTGCGCAGGATTTCCGTGATGATCGCGGCGTTGAGCTGGAGCTGGTGGGTGCGCGCGAGATCGAGCAGCGACTCCACTTCGTGCGCGAGCGTGTGCATCGGCACCAGACCGAGGAAACCCGCATTGCCCTTGATCGTATGGAACGAGCGAAAGATCGAATTCAGCGCCTCCGGATCGTCGGGCTCCTGATCGAGCGCGAGCAACGCCGCCTCGATCTGCTGCAAGTGATCGACCGCCTCGCCGTAAAATTCGCCGAGCAGCTCGCGGTTGTCCTCCAGATGCAACAGCAGCATCACGTCCTCGTTGGCGTGCTCCTCCGCGGCCGCAGGCACGGCGGCGGTCGCCGGAGCGGTCGCCGGCTCCGGCGCGGCCGGCGCGGCGCCACCGAAGGGCGAGATCGGCGTGCCCATGCGTGAGGCATCCAGGGCGTTGGGCAGCCAGTCGATCAAACGGCGCAACCCGTCGAGCGTCGCGTCGTCAAACGGCTTCGCCGCATCGAGGAGCTGGTCGAGCGTCGTGTGCGCCGCGACGATCGGCCCGTGCAACAGGGGCTCCCCCGCGCACATGTCCCGCAAATCGCCGAGCAAACTGTAGGCGGGCACCAGCCCGTCGTCGCGCCCGACCTGGGCGAGGATGGATTCGGCAGCGAGACGATTGACGGCATCGTCCAGCGCTTTGAAGGACTCCGGAGAAATGGGCATGGAGAATGGGTAGAGCTGTGCTGCGAT
This sequence comes from Verrucomicrobiota bacterium, assembly GCA_023430825.1. GTDB lineage: Bacteria > Verrucomicrobiota > Verrucomicrobiia > Opitutales > Opitutaceae > Opitutus. Next base: position 900 of record JAEYYL010000152.1, read on the forward strand.
ATTCGACCCATCAGCGCAGTTCTTGAACACAAAGCCCTTCGCCGCGCCTCATTGGATCGGATTCGCCCCGCGCCGCCCTCGGCCCGGAGCGTCCACGCCGAGCTTCCGCGCAAGAAACGCGGCGAGGCATCGGCCCGTTTTCACAGTTTTTGCGCAGGTTTCGGATTCAAGCGCGCCCGCCCGCGTGCCGCTGACTCCTCCGATGAAAAATTGGACCATTCGCAAGCTGCTTACCCTTGGATTTTCGACGCCCATCGTTGCCCTCCTCATTCTCGCCGGCGCGTTCTTTGTCAGCCTCGCGTCGATCAACCGCTACGTGACCAGCATCGTGCACGATAACATCCCGGGTCTCGCGCTCAGCAACACCGCCCTCGCCCAGGCGTCCGCTTACCGGATCGCGACATTCAGACACGTCATCAGCACGGACGCGGCGGAGATGCAGCAGATCGAAGAGGCCTGCGATGCATTGGCCCAAGACGTCCTCCAGACCCTCGCGGCGTATCGCAAGACCATCGTGCACGAAGACGACCTCGCCCTCTTCAACCGTATCGCACCCGCCTACGAAGCCTACCGCACTTCCGCGCAACAAATCCGCCAACTCAGCACCCAGGGCCGATCCGCCGATGCGATCGCGGAACTCCACCGGGCTGCTGCCGTCGCGACCGGCTACGAAAACGCCGTGTTCGCCATCGTTAAATACAACCAGGAGGCCGCTCAGGCCTCCGCCACCGGCATCACCACCCTCATGACGCGCAGCCGCTCGCTCGCCGCGTCCCTTGCCCTCGCCGCCACCGCCCTTTCCGTCATCGCCGGCTTCTACATCACCCGCAGCGTCAACGGCACCATCCGCCGCGTCAGCAACGTCCTCGACGAAACCTCCGCGCAGGTCACCTCCGCCGCCGGCGAGGTCTCCAGCGCCAGCCAGTCGCTCGCCCAGGGCGCCAGCGAACAGGCCGCCAGCCTCGAGGAAACCAGCGCCTCCATCGAGGAACTCTCCAGCATGACCAAGCGCAACGCCGAGGGCGCCCAGCAGACCAAGGAACTCTCCAATCAGACCCGCCTCGCCGCCGACACCTGCGCGAGCGACATGCAGGAGATGAACCGCGCAATGGACGAAATCAAAACGTCGTCCAACGACATCTCCAAAATCATCAAGACGATCGACGAGATCGCCTTCCAAACCAACATCCTCGCGCTCAACGCCGCCGTCGAAGCCGCCCGCGCCGGCGACGCCGGCATGGGTTTCGCCGTCGTCGCCGACGAGGTGCGCAGCCTCGCGCAACGCTCCGCGCAATCCGCCAAGGAAACCGCCGCCAAGATCGAGGAAGCCATCAGCAAGAGCGACCACGGCGTCCAGATCTCCGGCAAAGTCGCCGCCTCGCTGGGAGAAATCGTCGAGAAAGCCCGCCGGGTCGACGCCCTCGTCGCCGAGATCGCCACGGCCTCGCACGAGCAGAACCAGGGTATCGGCCAGGTGAATACGACCGTCAACCAGATGGACAAGGTGACGCAGTCCAACGCCGGCAGCGCCGAGGAAACCGCCGCCGCCGCCGAGGAACTCAGCGCGCAGGCCGTCGCCATGCAGGACTCGGTCGCCGACCTCCGCCGCCTGATCGACGGCGCCAAGGCCACCGCCGCCGCCCCCGCCACCACCGCGAAGCGCGCCATCGCCAAGCCCGTCACCCGCCCCGTCGACGATCTTCACCGCCCGTCGCTGACCCCGGCGTCGAAACTCCGCGGCCAGGAAACCCTCACGTTTTCCGATATCCCCGCCGGCGACCACCCCGCCACCGGCGCGTAAACGCCGTTTTCTCCTCAACCTCCCGCGCAAACAGCCGAAGTTATCCTTAGCGAACTGCGCCACGTCGGCCTTCTCGTCGACGCGGCGCCCCAAGCCTTCTCCCAGCCATGTCCACCGCCCACGCTCCCGCCGCCGCCTCCACCAAACTGGCCGGCAAATATCTCACGGTCGTTCTCGAAAACGAAGCCTACGGCATCGCCGTCCTCAAGGTTCGCGAGATCATCCGCATGCAGAAGATCACGCCGGTCCCGCAAATGCCCGGCTTCGTGAAGGGCGTCATCAACCTGCGCGGCCGCGTCATCCCCGTCGTCGACCTCCGCGTGAAATTCGGCCTCAAGGCCGAATTCGCCGAACGCACCTGCATCGTCGTCGTCCAAGTGAAATTGCCGACCGAGCAAATCGTGCAGATGGGCCTCATCGTCGACAGCGTCGAGGAGGTCGTCACTCTCACGAACGAGGAAATCGAGCCCACGCCCGACTTCGGCACCAAGATCGACACCTCCTACCTGCTCGGCATGGCCAAGGTCAAAGGTCAGGTGAAGACGCTTCTCGATATCGACCGCGTCGTCGCCCCCGAGACCGTCCAGGCCATCGCCCAGGCCGCCTCGTAATCGCGCCTCGCGCGACCTTCCTCCGTTCGTGCAACCGCACCGCGTCCTTCTCGTCGACGACGAACCGGAAATCGGTGCGGCCCTCTTCGCCTGGCTCGAGCGCCAGGGCTACGACGCCTCGTTCGCCGAAGGTCCCGAACAGGCCGACGCCCTCCTCGCCGCCCGCGAATTCGATGTCGTGCTCAGCGACATCCAGATGCCCGGCAACTTCAGGCTCGAGTGGATCACCCGTCAGCTGCAGGCCCCGTGCCCGCCGCCCGTCCTCCTGATGACCGGCAATCCGGAACTCGAGACCGCGATGCGCGCCGCGAATCTGCCCATCGCCGGCTACCTGCTTAAACCGCTGTTCTACGACGAGGTCGCCGCCACCCTCGAACGCCTCGCCCGCGATCACCGCCGGCGCCGCGAACTGCTCGACCTCTCCCACGAGGTCACCCGTCTCCTCGCCGACGCCGCACCCGCCGCCAGCGATCCCCTCGCCGACGCCTTGCACCGCCTCGCCCGCCAGCTCGCCGCCGAAGCGCAACGCAGCCCGCGCGAAACGAAATGCGCCGACGCCGCCGGCCCGTGGCGCGAAGCCGTCGCCGAAACGATCGTCGTGCTGGAAAAAACCAAGCACAGCTTCCGCTCCAGGGAACTCGGCGAACTCCGCCGCCGCCTGCAGCAACTCGTCCCGGCCAAGCCCGCCCGCGAACCGCGTTCGCCCTGCGACGTCGCGTCGTCCTGACCTCGCCAGGCCCCGCCTGATCGCGCAGGTCCCGGCCAGCGCGATCCCGGAAATCCCTGGAGCCGCGGCGCCCCCGCCGCGTCCGGCTCGTGCGCCCCCGCCGCCTCCGTCGCCCACCTAACGTATAATGTCTCGTGGCTTCCGGTAGAGGCGAGGCGTCCCGCCGAGCCGTGCTCACCGATCACGCTCCTCCCCACCCCCAAGATCGAAAGCGCAGGCAGGTGACGTGCTGGGTGCGTCCCTCACCGCGGATATTTTTCGCTCAAGCCGCGCCGTCCTCGTCCGATATTTCCTCCTGTTGCGGTGTGCGTCTGCACAGCCGCCTTTCTCGGGCAGGTGATCGACCTGCAAGGCAAAGGAACAACGTCCGCCCTTCTTGCAGGGCATCGTCCTCCTTTTGCCATGTCGATTCATACGCCTTTCGGACTGCTCCATTCTCCCGCGCCCGTGCCCGGGAACCGCGAACCCGCGCCCTATCCGGCCGACGCGATCATCGCGCCGATGCATCCGCACCCCACCTCCGCGCACATCCTGATCGTCGACAGCGACCCGATCGCGTGCGCCAAGCTCGGCGCCTGGTTCAGCCACCAGGGGCACACCGTCGCGCTCGCGTGCACGCACGACATGGCCGATGCGCTCCTGCGTAACATCACCTTCCATCTGGTGGTGTGCGATCACGCCGCATCCAACCCGGCCGCGCGCAAGTGGATCGACCAGCTCCTGGTGAAAGCGCCGTGTCCCTTGATCCTGGTGGCGACGCATCCCACGCTCGAGCTCGCGATCCGCACCGCCAACCTCGCCGTCTCCGGCTATCTCGCGAAACCGATCGATCTCGACGAACTCGCCACGGCCGTCGCTCGCGTCCTGCGTTTCCCGCGTTAACCGCCCGCGCAAGCGGCGCAGCTCAAATAGAGTCGTAGCCGGTTGTAGGAGCCTGCTTGCAGGCGATTCGGTTTCCGCGTGGCTCGCTGCGTGAGCAGCGGGATCGTCTTCGCCGGCAAGCAGGCTCCTACCTCCCCTCCGGCAGTGGCTATGGTTTGCGCGAAAACGCGCTAACGGATTCCCCGCCGTCTCCGCGGGAACCCCGACGTCCTCGTCCGGCCTGCCTGCCCGGCCGCCGTCGCTCGCACTCACCGCTCCCCGCCGCCGCCTGCCGTCAGGCCCCCTCGCGACACAGCGCCACGATCTTCGCCGCGATCTGCGTCAACGGCATCACCTTGTCCACCGCGCCGAGCTTGATCGCCTCCGCCGGCATGCCGAACACGACGCAGCTCGCCTCGTCCTGCGCGATTGAATACGCCCCCGCCTCCTTCATCTCGCGCAAGCCGCGCGCGCCGTCGTCACCCATCCCCGTCATGATCACACCCACCGCGTTGCGCCCCGCATAACGCGCCGTGGAGCGAAACAGCACGTCGACCGACGGCCGGTGCCGGCTGACCAGCGGGCCGTCCCGCACCTCGACATAATAGCGCGCGCCGCTGCGCTTGAGCAGGAGATGCTTGTTGCCCGGCGCGATCAGCGCCTGCCCGCGGATCACCGAATCGCCGTCCTGCGCCTCCTTCACCGTCACCCGGCACAGCGTGTTCAACCGCTCCGCGAAGCTGGCCGTGAATTTCTCCGGCATGTGCTGCACGATCAGCACGCCCGGCGCATCCGCCGGCAGCGCCTCGAGAAACACCCGCAACGCCTCCGTCCCCCCCGTCGACGCCCCGATCGCCACGATCTTCTCCGTGGTCTGGATCATCGCGTTCGAGCGCGGCGGCTCCAGCATCGCGTCCGCCGTCAGCTTCGGCGCCACCACCGGCGACGCGGCGGGCGCGCGCAGCGGCTTCACCCGCACATGCGCGGCCGACTTCACTGCATCACAAATCCGGATACGCGACTCCTCCAGGAACTGCTTCGTGCCCAGCTTCGGTTTAGTGATGATCTCCACCGCCCCTTTTTCCAGCGCCGCGAGCGCCGTCGCGGAACTGCGTTCCGTCAGCGTCGAGCAGACCACCACCGGCACCGGGCACTGCCGCATGAGCTTGTCGAGAAACGTCAGCCCGTCCATCCGCGGCATCTCCACGTCGAGCGTGATCACATCCGGCACCTCGTGTCTGATCCGCTCCACCGCCACGTAGGGGTCGCTCGCGGTCGCCATCACCTCGATCGCCGGATCGCTCTCCAGGATCTCCTTCAACGTCTGGCGCACCGTGGCGCTGTCGTCGACGATGAGGACGCGCAGCTTTTTCATGCGCGGCCCCTCGCCAGATGCTTGTGCAACACGTCGCCGGTGGCCGTGTTGAACAGGATTTTCCGCCCCTTGATCCCGCCGGTGTTCTCGGCCGCGATCGCGAACGCCGCCCGCTCGAGCAGCCGCCGCGCCGCCGCCACGTTCGATCCGCCGATCCAGAGCGGGTCGCCGTGATGCCCGTCCCCGAGCACATTGGCGCCGCCGAACAACTTCACCTCGACCGCCTGCGGCCGCGCCCCCGCGCGATGAAACACCCCGATCATCTCCGGCAACGCGTGGGCCACATAGCGGAACCGCGCCGGATCGCCGTTGCGCACCACCTCGCGCGATCGCGGTTCAGCCAGCATCGCGTGACAGATCGCCGCCAGCCCCGACGGCGCGTGAAACATCGTCACCGCCACGCACGAACCCAGCACCGTGGCCACCACCCGCGCCTCCCGGGTCACCAGCAACTGCCCCGGCGACAGGTGCACCTGAGGCGGATCGAGTGGGCGGTCGCAGGTCATCGCACCTTCTGGTAAACCGCGGGGCTGACGCAGCTCACCGGGATGTCGAGGCCCGCGAGCGACTCGGAATGCCCCACGAAAAGATAGCCCCCGGGGACGAGATTGCGGCACAGCTTCCCGATCACGGCCTCCTGCGTGGGCTTGTCGAAATAGATCATCACATTGCGGAAGAAGATCACTTCGAACACGTCCTTCACCCCGTAGTCGGCATCCATGAAGTTGAGCCGGTGAAACGCGATCCGCCGCCGCAGCTCCGGCACGATCCGCACCTCGGGGCGCGCCGGATCGCGGCTGCGCAGCAGATACTTCGGGCGCAGCGCCCCCGCGACCGGCTCGACCCGCTCCGCGTGATAGATCCCCCGGGCCGCATGCTCGAGCACGCGGGTCGAGATATCCGTCGCCAGGAGCGAGAACTCGAAACCGCGCCGCTGCTGCGCGAACTCCGCCAGCACCATCGCCAGCGTGTAGGGCTCCTCGCCCGACGAACAACCCGCGCACCACAACTTGAACGGCCACGGCCGCTCCGGCTCGACGTCGAGCTCCGGCAACACCCGCCGAACCAGGTGTTCGAAATGCTGCGGCTCACGGAAGAAATCCGTCTTGTTCGTCGTCACCGCATCGATGAAGTGCACACGCTCCGCGTCGCCTTCCGGCGCGTTGAACAGGAACGTTCGATACGCCTCGAGCGTGGGGATCTGCAGCTCGCGGAGCCGCCGCTGCAGCCGGCTCTGCAGCATCGGCAGCTTCGCCGCGGTCATTTTGATGCCGAGTTCGGTCGTGATGAACTGGCAGAAGCGGTCGAGGCTCTCCCGCGAGAGCGCCAGATGATTGGGCGGCGATTCCGTCATGGTCACGCGTCAGTAGCGTTCGAAGTCACGGTCGTCCGCGTCGCCGCGGTTCCGCGGCGGATCGCCGAGGCTGATGAGATGCCCGGACGAACCGTTGCGGGCCGGTGCGGCGGTCTTCGCCGGCTTCAAC
>JAEYYL010000175.1 GCA_023430825.1 Verrucomicrobiota bacterium
GTGAAGGCGCCGTTGCCGACGAGATGGCCGACGCGGGTCCAGGCGGTGCTGCGCTGGTCGATGCGGCCGAACTTTTCGATCGTGGCGCGGTGAACCGGGAACCAGGTCGGGTGCGCGGCGAGGGAGAGGAGGTAGGGCGTGGGGCGTTCGAGCGTGAGGCGGAGCGTGGCGTCGTCGAGGGCGGCGACACCGACCTCGGAGAAGTGGGTGACGCGTCCGGTGTTGAAGGCCTCGGCGTTTTTGATCGGCCAGAGCATGTAGGAATACTCGGAGGCGAGCGCGGGCGAGAGGATGCGCTGGAACGCGTAGGCGAAATCGTGGGCGGTGACGCGGTCGCCGTTGGACCAGCGCGCGGTGTCGCGCAGGTGAAACGTGTAGGTGAGGCCGTCGGCGGAAACGTCCCAGCGGTTGGCGGTGGCGGGGACGGGGCGGGAGGCTTTTTCGTCGAGGGCGGTGAGGCCCTCGAAGAGGGCGACGAGGATGTTCTGGTCGGTGTAGGCGGTGGCGAGGTGCGGATCGAGATCGGCGGGCTCCGAGAGATTGCCGACGAGCAAGTGGCGTTCGGCGATGGCGGCGTCGGCGGGCGCCTCGCGACGCGAGCAGGAAGCGAGGAGCGCCGTGAGGAGACAGAGAAACAGGAGAATGAAACCCGGTCGGTGGAAAGGCATGAGGGGGAGGAAACGACGGATCGAGTGGGTGGCAAAGTAAGTTCGAACGGGGGCGCTCACTGAATGCTTAACCACCGATGGACACGGATGAACACGGATCTGCATCCCAAGCCGTTTGAACCACGAATGGACACGAATTCACACGAACAGGAACCCGGTATCGGACGACCACGCGCGGTGTGTCGCGGTGCATTTCATTCGTGTCAGTTCGTCCATTCGTGGTTTAATTCAGGGGTTCGAATCCGTGTTCATCGGTGTTCATCCGTGGTTTCGTTTTGGGCCGAATTATTTCACTAAGAAACGCGGCGACGGTGCGTTTACCTGCTGAATCCCATGTCCAACGAATCACCGAAAGGCGGGGAAGAGACACATGATGACGCCGGTTTTCTGGAAAGGACCTTTGCGGAGCAACGCGCTCCGCTCACGCGTTATGCCACGCGATTGCTCGGCGATCCGGAGCGGGCGCGCGATGTCGTGCAGGATGCGTTCGTCAAATTCATGGCGCAGCCGGCGGACGCCATCAATGGGCACGCGGTGGAATGGCTGTTCAGGGTCTGTCGCAACCGGGCGATGGACGTGCTGCGAAAGGAGCAGCGCATGAAACGCTTCGAGGAGGGCCAGGTGGAGCGGGTGACGACCGCGGAGCCGCGGCCGGGAAGCGCGCTCGAGCACGCGGAGACGCACGCGGCGGTGTTGCGGCTGATCGACCGGCTGCCGCCGAACCAGCAGGAAGTGGTGCGGCTGAAATTCCAAAACGGTTTCAGCTACAAGGAAATCAGCCGGATCACGACGCTCTCGGTGAGCAACGTGGGGTTTCTGATTCACACGGCGGTGACGCGGATGCGCGCGGAGTTCGCGGCGCAGCGGTGACGGAGGACGGAGAACGGAGGACGGAGGACGGAGGACGGAAGACGGAGGGCGGAAGACGGGGCTGAGGACAAACCAATGAACGACACACGAAAATTTGCTGATGATCCTAAACTGACGGCGTATGCGCTGGGGGAACTCGAGGGCGCGGAACGCGCCGCGATCGAAGCGCGGTTGCGCGACGATCCGGCGGCGCAGGCGGCGGTGGAGGAGATCCGCGCGGCGGCGGCGCAGTTGTCGGCGGCGCTCGCGGACGAGCCGGTGACGTCGGTCGCGACGCCGGCGGCCGCCGATCCTTACAAGCCCGTGAAACGCGGGGTGCTGAGCTTTCCGCAGATATACTATGTCGTCGGCGGATTGGCGGCGGCGTGTTTGGCGGTGGTGGTGGCGTTGCATGAGCCGCCGGCGCGGGTGGCGCCGAAGATGGCGGAGGCGCACTATGTCTCGATGCCGATGAACTTGCCGGTCGCGGCTGGGCCGGTGGACGAGAGTCCTGGGATCACTCTGCCGCAAAGCGTGGTTCCGGAAGGCGCGACTTCGGCGGCGCCGCCGCCTGGGCCATTCGACCTGACGCGAGGCGGGTTGATCGAACAGGCGAAGAAGATGCCCGGCCGCTCGGCTCCACTCTTGCTCGCGGCGGATGCGAGCGCGGACGAGGCGAGGCGGGTGGCGGCGATGCAACGCGCGGAGGAAGCACAGGCGAAAGCGCGGTCGGCGGCGATGATGGCGAACTACACGCCGGCCGCGTCGTTGGCCGGCACGCGCCTGCGCACGGAAATGCGCGAGGTGGGGTCGGCGCTCACGGTGGTCAGTTCGACGTTCGCGCAGGACATCGGGGCGATGACGGGGCGCTACGGTGGCGGCGGGAATGGAGCAGAGAAAATGAGCACGGAAAACTACGCGTATCGTCGCGATAACGATTTCCTCTCTGCGCGGGAGAATCCGCTTTCGACGTTTTCGGCGGATGTCGACACGGCGAGTTATGCGAACCTGCGGCGGTTCATCGTCGATGGCCGGCGTCCGCCGGTCGATGCGGTGCGGATCGAGGAGATGTTGAACTATTTCCCGTATCGTTATGCGGGGCCCGAGAAGGGGCGCGACGGGGGCGTCGCGGCTCCATTTACTGCGTCAATCGAAGTGGCGGAGGCGCCTTGGGCGGCGGGGCACCGGCTGGTGCGGATCGGGTTGAAGGCGCGCGAAGTCGCGACGCCGGAGCGCGCGCCGGCGAATCTCGTTTTCCTGCTCGATGTGTCGGGCTCGATGAACGCGGCGGACAAGCTCCCGCTCGTGAAGGAGTCGCTGCGGTTGCTGCTCGGGCGGCTGCGGCCGGACGATCGTGTGGCGGTGGTGACGTATGCGGGTTCGAGCGGGCTCGCGCTGCCGTCGACGCCGGTGGCGAAGGCGCGCGAAATCGAAGCGGCGATCGCGGAGCTGGCGCCGGCGGGATCGACGAACGGGGCGATGGGGATTCATCTGGCCTACGACATCGCGAAGGCGAATTTCGTGACGGGCGGGATCAATCGCGTGATCCTGTGCACGGACGGGGATTTCAACGTCGGGACGACGAGCGAGGGCGAACTGGTGCGGTTGATCGAGGAGAAGGCGAAGACGGGCGTGTTTCTCACGGTGCTCGGTTTCGGCATGGGCAACCTGAAGGACGCCACGTTGCAGCAGATCGCGAATCGCGGGAACGGCAGTTATGGATATGTGGATACGCGGCGCGAGGCGGAGAAGCTGCTGGTCGAGCAGGTGAGCGGCACGCTCGTCACGGTGGCGAAGGACGTGAAGCTGCAGGTGGAGTTCAATCCGGGTAAGGTTTCGCGGTATCGCTTGATCGGATACGAGAAGCGGCTGCTGGCGAAGGAGGATTTCAACAACGACAAGGTCGATGCGGGCGAGATCGGCGCGGGGCACACGGTGACGGCGCTGTATGAGATCGTGCCGGTCGGCGCGGAGAACGGAAGGCGGAGGACGGAGGACGGCGAAGAGGTGGACGCGTTGAAGTATGCGGTGCCGGAAGCTCCAAGCACCAAGCTCCAAGCTCCACACCTGGCGGAGTTGTTGACGCTAAAAGTGCGCTACAAGGAACCGGCGGGCGACGTGAGCCGGAAGCTGGAGTTTCCGCTGACGGACGGTGGTGCGGCGTTTGCGGAGGCGAGCGAGGATTTCAAGTTCGCGGCGGCGGTGGCGGGTTTTGGGATGCTGCTGCGCGATTCGATGCACAAGGGTGACGCGAGCTTTGCGGCGGTGCGGACGTGGGCAGAGGCGGGGATCGGCGCGGACGCGGGCGGTTATCGGGCGGAGTTCGTCGATCTGGTGCGACGGGCGGAGGCGCTGCAGTAGGTGTGCGCGCCGGAATTTTTTAAACGCGGAGGGGAAAGAGGGCGGGGGTTTGGGGGTAGGGGTCTGCTGGCCGGCGATTGCGTGCGTCAAAGGATCGCTTTTCCCGCTGCTCACGCCGCGAGCCACACCGGAGGAGCGAATCGCCTGCAAGCAGGCTCCTACCTTTCGATTTACCGGCGTGGAAAAAATCGCGCGAGGCGCTTGAGCGGAGACGGCGAAAATTCGACGAATTTCTGTGCGGTTTTCGGTGAGGGCGGGTGCTAGGAGTAAACTGCCATGAAGGACGATGCCGAATTGTTGCGTTGTTTTGCGCGGGACCGCGATGAGGCGGCGTTTGCCGAGGTCGTGAGGCGGCAGGTCGATTTGGTGCATTCGGCGGCGTCGCGGCAGGTGAACGGCGATGTGCACCTCGCGCGGGATGTGACGCAGATGGTCTTTGCCGATCTGGCGCGGAAGGCGGACGTGGTGGCGGGCGAGCGGGTGCTGGCGGCGTGGCTGTTCGTCAGCACGCGCTACGCGGCGGCGAAACTGGTGCGGGGGGAACAGCGGCGGCGCGTGCGCGAACAGGAGGCGCAAATCATGGAAGAGCTCATGAAAGACGATGCGACGACGGTCGAATGGGAGCGCGTGCGACCGGTGCTCGACGAGGCGATGGGCGAACTGAAGGGCGTGGAACGCGAGGCGATTTTACTGCGGTTTTTCGAAGGGCGCGGGTTTGCGGAGGTCGGTGCGAGGTTGAGTTTGAACGAGAATGCGGCGCGGATGCGCGTGGAGCGGGCGTTGGACAAACTGCATCGCTTGCTCGCACGGCGCGGCGTGACGTCGACCACGGGTGCGCTGGCGGTGGCGCTGGCGAATCAGGCGGTAGGCGCGGCGCCGGCGGGGCTGGCGGCGAGCGTCGCGGGCGCGGCGATGGCGGGCGCGGGCGTCGCGGCGGCGGGAATCGGATTTATGACGATCGGCAAACTGTCGGTGGGCGTGGCGGCGGGGCTGCTGGTGGGAGGCGCGGGCAGTCTCTGGTGGCAGCAGGCGGAAACCGCGAAGCTCGAACGCGAGTGGGAGCAGGCGAGACGGACGGTCGCGTCGATCGCGGTGGCGCGGGAGGAAATTTCGTTGGAACGGCCTCCGGCGGAGTCGGCGGAAACGCAGCGGCAGGACGCGGAGTTGAACCGGCTGGCGGTGGAGGCGGAGGCGTTGCGGATGAAACTGCAGATGGGCCGGGGGGCCATCGCACGGCCGTTAAGCGGCGCGGCGGTGGCGAAGGCGGACGGTGCGGCGTCGCAATCGGCGGATGAACTCGATCGCTTGCCGCGAGCGACCTATCGCCGGCCGCCGACTTATCCCGTGGACATGCGGCAGTCGGGCACGGAGGGCGAGGCGGTGATCCGCTTCGTCGTCGGCGTGGATGGACGCGTGGCGCGGGCGGAGGTTGTTCGTTCCACGCATCCGAGTTTCGAGGCGCCGGCGCTCGAAGCGGTGAAAACCTGGCAGTTCGATGCGGGGCGCAAAGGCGGCGTGGCGGTGAACACGCAGCTGGAGATGCCGATTCGGTTTTCGCTGGCCAAGGACGACAGCAGCGCGGCGCCGATCGAGAGCTGGTTTTGAGCCATGAAACGAAGCGCGTGGTGGCTGGCGGTGTTGGCCGGAATGGCGGGCGGCGTGTTGCTGGTCGCGTGGCACGGTCGGACGGAGCGGGAGCGGTGGCGGGCGGCGATTGAAACGGAAACGAAGCGAGCCGAGGAAGCGCGGGCGGCGAGCGGAGTGGACGAGGCGCGGCGGGGGATGACGGTGGCGGACGACGGCGAAGCGATCGCGCATCTGCGCGGGGAGTTGGAAGCGCTCAAGCGGAGTGTGGCGGAACGCGCGCGGGCTCGCGAAGCAGCGGGAGTCGAGCGACGGCCGGGACCGGCGGTCGAGCGGGAGCGGTCGATGGCGGCGGAGATGGTGCCGGCGGCCGAATGGCGGAATCGGGGCCGCGCGTCTCCGACGGACGCGATGGAAACGGCGTTGTGGGCGGCGGCCGGCGGGGACGTGACGGCGCTGGCGGAAATGCTGGAACTGGCGCCGGCGGCACGAGCGAAAGCGGAGGCGCTGTTGCAGCGGCTGCCGGAGACGATTCGGGCGCAGACGGCGACGCCGGAGCAATTGGTGGCGTTGCTGGGCTCGACCGATGTGCCGCTCGGGTCGGCGATGATTTTGACGCCGGACACGAAGGATGCGCCGGGGACGTGGCGGGTGGCGCAGATTTCCGATGGGAAGGGAAAGCTGAAACGCGCGGCTATCGCGCTGACGGAGAAGGCCGGGAGGTGGAGTCTCGTGGTGCCGGAGAGTGCGATCGATCGGTATGCGGCGCGGTTGGGAGGGAGCGATGCGGTCGACCTCAGCGCGATGGACGTGGTGCCCGAGTAGAAGAGCGGCGGGCGGAGGGAGAAGCGGCGGGGTATCCCTGCTCACCAGGCTGTGTGAAAACTCGTCGGTGCATCGCAGCACAGGGAGTCTGTAGCGGAAAGCGTGAGGCTTTCGTGGGAAACAAGGTTGCCGGCACGAAAACCTCACGGTTTCCGCTCCCCAATCGGGTGAGCGTAGAGAGGTGCACTCGCTCAATCCCGCTGCTCACGCAGCGAGCCACGGGATAAAATCGGATGGGGTTCTCTGCACTCTTTGCGATCTCTGTGTTGAAACGAATGGAGGATTGGGATCGGGGGATGGGCGGATGGGTGGAATTTTTAAAAGCGAAGGGCGGGTTCGTTCGACGTTGATCCCGCTCCTCACGGAGCGAGCCACGGGCGCTGGCGAGGGCGGGGCAGGTTTTCACATAGCCGGTCACGTGCAGAGCCACGAAGCCGGGGGACGCGTGGTGAGCTTCCCTGTGCTCACGCGCAGAGCCAAGGATACGTGCGTTGCGGATCGTTCGGAGAACGGGCCCTACCTCAGGAGGGGTTCGAGCGTTTGCCAGACGGTGTCGGCGAGGATCTGATGGCCGGCGGGATTCGGGTGGATGCGGTCGGGCTGGTTCAGACGGTCGATGCCGCCGACGCCTTCGAGGAGAAAGGGGATGAACGTCGCGTTGTTCTGCTTCGCGACTTCGGCGAACACGGCGGCGAAATCGCGGGCGTAGTCCTGGCCCATGCTGGGGGGCATCATCATGCCGGCGACGACGAGTTTTGTATCCGGATTCTTGGCACGGACGCGGTCGAGGATGGTTTGGAGATTCTCGCGGGTGACGGCGGGTTCGATGCCGCGCAGGCCGTCGTTGGCGCCGAGCGCGAGGACGAAGACGTCGATGTGCTGGCGCAGAATCCAATCGATGCGGCGGGCGCCGCCGGCGCTGGTTTCGCCGCTGAGGCCGGCGTTGACGACGCGGTAGGGAAGGCTCGCGGCGGCGATCTTTTCCTGGACGAGCGCGGGGTAGCTTTCGGCCAGCGGATCGTCGAGGCCGTAGCCGGCGGTGAGGCTGTCGCCGAAAAAGACGATGGTTTTCGTGGCGGGTGCGGCGGCGCGGAGGGACGGGACGGAGAAGGAAAACACGCAGGAAAGGAGGGCCAACAGGCCGGTGAAGAGGAGCGCCCGCGAATCACGCGAATGAGCGCGAAAAAGGGGAGGGATTCGCGTCGATTCGCGTGATTCGCGGGGGGGAAAGGGCGATGGTTTGCGAAAAGAGAGAGAGGCGATCGGGGCGCGGGCGGGTGACGTTTTGCTTAAAGTGTTTGGCATCGCGGCTTTCTTTCGGGCGGATCGTGTGTTTCGTGGTTTTCCGAAAATGAGTGATCACACGATGCTGAAAGTCGAGCGGCTGACCAAAACTTACGCGACGGCGGCCGGGCCGCTGACGGTGTTGCACGAGGTGAACTTTGAGGTGGGCGCGGGCGCGAGCCTCGCGATCGTGGGGCCGAGCGGGAGCGGGAAGACGACGCTGCTCGGGTTGTGTGCGGGGCTCGACCGGCCGAGCGGCGGAAGTGTGATCCTCGCGGGCGAGTCGATCGGGGCGTTGAGCGAGGATGCGCGCGCGCTCGTGCGCAATGCGCATGTCGGGTTCGTGTTTCAAAATTTTCAATTGGTGCCGACGCTGACGGCGATCGAGAACGTGCTGGTGCCGGTGGAACTGCGCGGCGAGTCGGGGCGCGACGACGAGGCGCGCGAGCTGCTGGCGCGGGTGGGGCTGGGCGAGCGGTGCGATCATTATCCGGTTCAGTTGTCGGGCGGCGAACAGCAGCGCGTGGCGCTGGCGCGGGCGTTCATGAACCGGCCGAAGATTTTGTTTTGCGACGAGCCGACGGGGAATCTCGACGGCGACACGGCGCACGCGATGGTGGATTTGATCTTCGGATTGAACCGCGAACGCGGGACGACGCTGGTGCTGGTGACGCACGATCCGGAGCTGGCGCGGAAATGTCAGCGGACCATTCGGCTGCGGAGCGGGAGCGTCGTGAGCGACGAGACCGTATGAAAGCTCCAAGCTCCAACCTCCAAGCTCCAGTGAAGCTTCAGATTTCAAGCTCCAATCAGACGCCGGACCTTGGTGGTTGCTGCCCTGGTGTTTCATTGGAGCTTGGAAGTTGGTGCTTGGTGCTTCGCGGTCGGGAGGTCGCGCGATGAAATTCATCCTTAAAATGGCGTGGCGGGATTCGCGGGCTTCGCGGCGGCGGCTGGTGCTGGTTTCGCTTTCGATCGTGCTCGGGATCGCGGCGCTCGTCGGGATCGCGTCGGTCGGCGACAACCTGCAGCGCACCGTCGAGGAGCAGACGAAATCGCTGCTCGGCTCCGATCTCAGCGTGCGGGCGCGGCAGGAATTCGAGCCGGCGACGCTGGCGTATCTGCGCAGCCTCGCGGTCGAAAGTTCGCTGGAGATCGCGCTGCGCTCGATGATCGCGTTTCCCACGCGCGGCGAACAGCGGCGGCTGGTGCAGGTGCGCGCGCTCGAGGGGGATTTTCCGTTTTACGGCGAACTCGTCACGACGCCGGGCGACGCGATGGCACAGGTGCAGAGCGGGCCGTTCGCGCTCGTGGAGGAAACGATCCTGGTGCAGTTCGGCGCGGAGGTCGGCGACGAAGTGACGATCGGCAACGGGACGTTTCGCGTGGCGGGGGCGCTGCAAAAAATTCCGGGCGAATCGGCGGCGGTCGCGATGTTCTCGCCGCGCGTGTATCTCTCGATGGCGTCGCTCGAGGCGGCGGGGCTGGTGGGGCGGGATGCGTTCACGAATCACCGGCTGCATTTGAAACTGGCGGAGATGGCGGATCCGCAGGCGGTCGAAAAGGAGGCGCGGACGAAGCTGGCGGGCGAGCGGCTGAGCTATACGACGGTGGAGGAGCGGAAAGAGGACCTCGGCGAGAACCTGCGGGACGTGTATTCGTTTCTCAGCCTCGTGGGTTTCGTGGCGTTGATCCTCGGCGCGGTGGGCGTGGCGAGCGCGATGCATGTTTATATCCGGCAGAAGATCGCGACGGTGGCGGTGCTGCGCTGTCTGGGCGCGAGCGCGCGGACGAGCTTCGCGATCTATCTGGTGCAGGGGTTTTGTCTCGGTGCGCTCGGGGCGCTGGTCGGCGCGGT
Organism: Verrucomicrobiota bacterium; assembly: GCA_023430825.1. Lineage (GTDB taxonomy): Bacteria > Verrucomicrobiota > Verrucomicrobiia > Opitutales > Opitutaceae > Opitutus. The sequence goes on from JAEYYL010000175.1 coordinate 9,430, forward strand.
GATGGGCGTCGGCGTGCAGGTGCTGCTGCCGGCGGTGTTGCAGGATTTCCTGCCGTTCGAGGTGGAGCTGTTCGTGTCGTGGCCGGCGGTGGCGCGCGGGGCGTTCGCGGGGTTGGTGATTTGCGTGCTGTTTGCGCTGCTGCCGCTGCTGGCGGTGCGGCGAGTGTCGCCGTTGCTCGCGATCCGTTCGGCGCAGGGCGAGAGCACGCGGCCGGACCCGTGGCGGAAGTGGCTGTATTTGGGAATTGGATGCGCGATCGCGGGGTTCGCGGTGCTGCAGGCGGGCAACTGGCGGGTGGGCGCGGGCTTCGCGGCGGGGCTCGGCGCGGCGTTCGCGCTGCTGGCGCTGCTGGCGCGCGGGATCATCTGGGGTGCGAAGCGCTTCGTGCCGAAGCGCGGGCTGCCGTATGTCTGGCGGCAGGGGCTGGCGAATTTGCACCGGCCGAACAACCGGACGGTGCTGCTGTTGCTCTCGCTCGGGCTCGGGACGTTTTTGATGGTCACGCTGGTGCTGACGCGCGCGACGCTGCTGGCGAAGATCGAGGGAATCGGCGGCGGGACGCGGCCGAACCTGATGTTTTTCGACGTGCAGGAGGATCAGATCGATCGGCTGGTGGAATTGACCGGCACGAGCGGCGCGGCGCTGATCGCGCGGGCGCCGATGGTGACGATGCGGCTGGCGGCGTTGAAAGGGCGGACGGTGGAAGATTTGTTGAAGGACGAGAATGCGGGCGTGGCGGGCTGGGCGCTGCGGCGCGAGTATCGGTCGACGTATCGTAGTGAGTTAACGGATACGGAGACGCTGACCCAGGGGGATTTCGTGGGGCGCGTGGCGGAGGGCGAGGCGCGCGTGCCGGTGTCGCTGGAGGTCGGACTGGCGAAGGAGATGGGCGTGACGCTGGGGGACGAGCTGACGTTCGACGTGCAGGGCGTGCCGCTGACGGTGTTCGTGTCGAGTTTGCGGACGGTGGAGTGGCAGCGGATGCAGCCGAACTTTTTCGTGGTGTTTCCGGTGGGCGTGCTGGAGCCGGCCCCGAAGACGTTCATCGCGGCGGTGCGGACGGACACGACGGAGCAGTCGGCGAAGCTGCAGCAGGCGGTGGGGCGGGAGCTGCCGAGCGTGTCGGCGATCGACCTGCGGCTGATCCTGGAGACGTTCGACAGCATTTTCGCGAAGGCGGCGTTCGTGATTTCGTTCATGGCGGCGTTCACCGTGGTGACGGGCGTGATCGTGCTGGCGGGGGCGATTTTGACCGGGCGGTTTCAGCGGATCCGCGAGACGGTATTGTTGCGCACGCTGGGTGCGACGCGTCGGCAGTTGCGGCAGATTCAGCTCGTCGAATACGTGGTGCTCGGCGTGCTGGCGGCGCTGACGGGCGGGCTGCTGGCGGTGGGGGCGAACGCGGCGCTGGCGCGGTTCGTGTTCAAGGCGCCGTTCGTGCTGCCGCCGCTGGTGTTGCTGGCGTCGGTCGGCGGCGCGGTGCTGGTGACGCTCGTGACTGGGATGGTGACGAATCGCGGGATCACGCGTCATCCGCCGCTGGAGGTGTTGCGGCAGGAGACTTAAGGCGGAGCGGCGGGAGCCAGAAGCCGGAGGGGTAACCCGGATAAATCATACCAACTCAATCAAGACCAGTTACACAGAGGACACAGAGCGCCGACACAGAGGAAGCAGGAGGCCACGAGGGGTTGGATTTTTCATGCACACGAGCGCTGACGACGAAGTATTTCTTTCTGTGGGTTCTGTGCGGGAACTCGGTGCTTTCTGTGTTCCTACGGATTGGGTTCGTCGGGGTATGATTTACGCGGATTAGGAGTCTGTCGGACTTAGGTTGCGGTTGATCGGTCGCGTAGTCGGAGGGTGTTTTTTCGGTTTCGGTGCTGGAAGGATGCGGATGGCGACGCCGGTTTAGGTATCGGTGGCGGTGTGTAGCGTTTAGAGGCTCGGCCGGGGCTGGGGCGTGGATCAGCGCGCGGCGG
>JAEYYL010000239.1 GCA_023430825.1 Verrucomicrobiota bacterium
GGGGGGGCGTCACGGGGGGCGGGATGACGGTTTGGCCGGGCGGACGGGGGGACTGCTCGGGGGTGTCGCTCATGGCTGGTGGTAGGGCTCGATTTTTCCGTCCTCCATTTTCACGACGCGATCGGCAAAGCCGAAATATTTGTCGTCATGGGTGATGGCGATGACGGTTTTGCCGCGCGCCTTCAATTCCTGCAGGATCGTTTCGTAGAAATAGGCGCGGAAGGACGGGTCCTGGTCGGCGGCGAATTCGTCGAGCGCGAGGATGGGGCGGTCGTCGAGCATCGCGATGATGAGCGCGAGGCGTTTCTTCTGGCCGGTGGAGAGATTGAGGTTGGTGAAGCGGCCGTTTTCGAAGCCGGTCTTGTCGTCGAGCTGCATCTCTTTCAGCAGTCGCAGCACGTGGCGTTCGTCGACATGCTGGACGCCGTAGAGTCGTTCGAAGAGATGGAAGTCGGTGAAGATGATGGAGAACAGCTCGCGGTAGTGGGCGTAGTGCTGTTTTTGGAGGCGGAGGCCATCGACCGTGATGCCGCCGGCGGCGGGGCGGTAGAGGGCGACGAGGAGCTTCATCAGCGTGGACTTGCCCGAGCCGTTGCCGCCGACGATGAAGACCGTCTCGCCGCGCTGGACTTCGAAATCGAAGGGGCCGACGGCGAAGCCGGTCGCGGAGGCGGAGTTCGCGTAGGCGAAGTGCACCTTTTCGAGTTCGATCTTTTTGAAGTCCTCGAAGCGCAGCGGCGACACCGTGACGCCGCCGTTGAGGTGGCTGTCGAGGAAGTGTTCGAACTGGTAGAGGTTGTCGACGGCGACGTTGGCCTTGGAGTAGATCGGGATCGTGCCGACCATGGAGGTGAGCGGGCCGATGATGAAAAGGATCACGGCGGTCGTTTTCGTGAGCACGTCGCCATAGGTCGGGCTCATGGTCGGCAGGAGGAAGACGAGCACGCCGATCAGCACGTAGAAGAACGTCTGGGAGAAGATGTAGTTCTTGATGAACTCGCCGCCGGTTTTGACCTTCAGCGCCTCGGCCGAGACGCTGATGTCGCGGTAGGTGTTTTCGTAAAGATCGTCGCTCTTCGCGCGGTTCATTTTGAGTTCCTTGAAGCCGCTGACGAGGTGGTTGAGCGTGTTGAAGAACTCGACTTCCTTCTGGGTCGAGCGGTGCAGCTCGGCCATGAGCTTTTTCTGGTTGGCGAGGTAGATGGAGACGCCGGCGGCGATCATCAACAGGGTGGCGACGAAGGCCGACACGGAGAGCATCGCGAGGTAGAGGATGCAGACGGTGACCATGACGGCGGACTGCACGGCGTTGATGATTTCGCCCGCGGCTTGGGAGAGCATCAGCGTGTCCTGCGAGAGGCGCGACTCGATGACGGACTTGTCGATCTTCTCGGCGAGCTCGAGTTCGGACTTTCGGTATTTGTCGCCGATGCGCAGCCGGAAGCGGGTGATGACGCTCTCGGCCATGACGGTCGAGCGCATGAGCGAGAGCCGTTTCGTGTAGATGAAGAGCGTGATCGCGATCGCGAACATCGCCAGTTGCGGGATGTTGGGCGAGGCGGAGTTGGTGTTCGCGGCGGCGGAGTTGATGATGGCGAGGAGGACGCCGTTCGCGATGCCGGAAATGAGCGCGAGCCACAGGATCGAGCGCACCGCAGCGCCCGCGTCTTCCTTCAGCAGCCGGACGAGATTCATGCGACGAGGGCGCGCTCGTTCCGGTCGGAGCCGGCCGGTATCGGCTGGCGGAAAGCGGGGGGGAGGCGGAAGGGGGTGGGGGCGGAGGCACGCGCGAATCGGCGCCCCTGCTGATTTCCGGACCGAATCAACATTCGCCGAAGCTACGGAGGCCGCGTCGCGGGAAGCAATTTTTATCAGTGTGCACCTGCGCGGGTTGTCGCGGGCGGAGGAGCCGGCGGCGGTCGAATGCGGTCGCGGCTAGGAGCAGAGAAGGGGCGCGGCGCATCGCGGCGCGGTGGCGAAATATTTACCCGGGTGTTACCGGCACGCAGGGGAAAATCTCAGGAGAACGCTAGACACGCCGGGGGGCACTTGCCAGAAAGCGGCATGTCCGCTTCCACGAGCCCCGCCCTGCGTCGCATCACGGGAAAAAGTTATCCGTCCGAGTATTTCCGCATCGGGGAGTTCGACCGGCTGGACGCGGCGGAGATCGTGCGCGTGATGCGCGGGGAGGTCGCCGGGTGTATTTTTCGCGGGGTAATGGACCCGGCGCTGTGCCAGCGGATCTGCGACAATTTCTGGAAGCATCCGCAACGCCGCCAGCGCGGGGACGCCGTGCCGGCCTACTATCTGGGCACGTATCACTATGCGAAGGACCTTTCGGTCTATTTCGACGAGGTCGACGCGACGAGCGAGGCGGTGCACGAGGTGTTCGACGGTGGGCGCAATGTCTTCAGCGAGTTGATGGTGGACGTCCGGGCGGAGCTCGCGCGCACGGGGGTGGATCTGCGCGTGGCGGCGCACGAGGGCCGCCGCGCCTGCGAGTTTGTGATCCGTTCGTGGAGCGGCGGTGGGAAATTTGCGCTGGCTGCGCACGACGACGCCGCTCAGCTCCGCGCGAAAAAGCAGGCGGGCTTCGAGATCCAGCAGGTGGCGAACAGCGCGCTCGCCGCGGTCAACATGTGTCTGCAAAACGGCGCCGCCGGCGGGCAGCTCGTGTATTGGAACATCGAGCCGGATGACGAAACGCGCCGCGCCCTCGGCCTCGAGGAAACGGGTTACCCGTATCAGGCCGAATGGCTCGAGGACTTCGAACGCATCGACCTGCCGGTGCACGCGGGCGACATCTATTTCTTCAATGGCAAGTTGATCCACGCCGTGCAGGCCCAGGCGCAGGCGGGGGAGTTTCGTTCGACGATCTCGTTTTTGATGGGATTCAAGGATCCGAAGACGGCGATTTACTGGTCGTGAAGGAGGCCGGCGGCGGCGAATTTCGCCGGGCCCGATCGGAGGTAGTCGCGCGGGGCTTTAGCGCGCATCCATCACACCCATGATGAAGAAAACGATTGGTCGCAGAGCGCACAGAACTCCGACACGGAGTTCACCGAGGAGAATTCACTGATCCTATCTGGCCACCCCTTCCAATCCGCCTCGTTTTCGCAACAAAAGCATCCAACACCTTGTGGCCTCCTGCTGCCTCTGGGTCAGAGCTCAGTGTCCTCTGTGAACCATGACTTGGTTGATTCCAGTGTGACGTATCCGGGCTTTAGCCCGCGTTGAGCGCTCCCAGGTGCGGGCTGAAGCACCGCACAACCCGGTGTCTCGTTGGGCGCGCGAGACGAGCGGCGAGGGTGCCGCGGCTCCATTTCTCGCGTGCGCGGCTGGTTACGTGGCCGCGGCGGCGCGTTTGGCGGCGAGCGTGCGCTGGACTTCCTCGGGCGACATGCGGCTGACACGCAGGTGCAGGCGCGCGATTTTTTCGGCGCGGCCGGGCTGCGCGGTTGTGCCGTCGACGGCGGCGGTGAGCGCGGCGGCGAAGGCGGCGACGGTCGAGGCTTCGAACAAGGTGCGAAGGGGGAGCTCCAAGCGGAAGACTTCGAAGACGCGCCACATCACCTGCGTCGCGAGGAGCGAATGGCCGCCGAGGTCGAAGAAGTTATCTTGTGCGCCGACGCGTTCGACCTTGAGGACGTCGCGCCAGAAATCCGCGACGGTTTCCTCGACGGGCGTGCGCGGGGGCACGTGCGCGGCTTTCGCCGTGGTTTCGCCGGCGCCGAGCGCGCGCAGCGCGGCGCGGTCGATCTTGTTGTGCGGTGTGAGCGGAAATTCCGGCACGATCACGAACGCGGCGGGGACCATGAAGTCGGGCAGGTGGGCGCGGACGTGGGCGTGGAGGGTTTCGTTGTCGGGCGTGGCGTGCTCTGTGCGCGGTTGCACGTAGGCGATGAGGCGTTTGTCGCCGGGACGCGTTTCGTGGACGAGGATGAGGGTTTCCTTCACCGCGGGGTGCGAGGCGAGGCAGCTTTCGATTTCGCCGAGCTCGATGCGGAAGCCGCGGACTTTTACCTGAAAATCGCGGCGGCCGAGAAACTCGATCGTGCCGTCGGGCATCCAGCGGGCGAGGTCGCCGGTTTTATAGATGCGCTCGCCGGGCGTGATGGCGTGGGGGTTCGGGATGAACGCTTCCGCGGTGAGCGCGGGAAGTTGGAGGTAGCCGCGGGCGTTGCCGTCGCCGCCGAGGTAGAGATCGCCGGGCACGCCGACGGGAACGGGCTCCATTTCGCGATCGAGGATGTAAGCGGTGGTGTTCGAGATCGGAGGACCGATGGTGACGGTGTAACCGACTTCTTCGGGCGTGCGGACGAGGCCGCAGCTCGCGAACGTGGTGGTTTCGGTGGGGCCGTATCCATTTATCAACGTCAGGCCCGGATGAGCGGCGAGGACCTTTTTCGCGTGGGGAACGGAGATGATGTCGCCGCCGACGAGCAGGTGTTGGACGCCGCGGAAGGCTTCGACGCGTTCGTCGACCATGAGGTTGAAGAGCGCGGAAGTGAGGTAGAGCGACGTGATGCGATGGCGTTGAATCTCTTCGCCGAGCTCGCGGATCGATGGGGCGCCGGGGCGGAGGACGACAAGGAGCGCGCCGTTGCAGAGGGCGCCCCAGAGCTCGAAGGTGGACGCGTCGAACGACACGGGCGCGAGTTCGAGGATGCGGAGATCGGGGCCGTAGCGGAGGTAGTTGGTGTCGCGAACGAGGCGAACGACGCCGCGGTGCGGGATGCAAATGCCTTTGGGGCGGCCGGTGGAGCCGGAGGTGAAGGTGGTGTAGGCGAGGTTGTCGGGCGCGGCGACGTTAGGCAGGTTTTCCGGCGACTCGGCGAGGAGATCGGGCGCGTCGAGTTGAACGGGAAAGAATGGCACGCGCGAAACGGGGAGGCGCGGTGCGGCGACGCGGGGCGCGGCGATGAGGCGGACGCCGGCTTGTTCGAAGAGGAAGTTGAGGCGTTCGGCGGGATCGGCGGGATCGAACGGCAGGTAGTAGCCGCCGGCTTTGAGCACGGCGACGAGGGTGACGACCATCTCGAGCGTGCGTTCGGCGCAGACGGCGACGCCGACGTCGGCGGTGACGCCTTGGGCGCGGAGGCGGCGGGCGAGGCGGTTGGCGGCAGTGTTGAGCTCGGCATAGGTGAGCGTGCGATCACCGGCGGTGACGGCGGGAGCGTGGGGCGTGGCGGCGGCGCAGGCTTCGAAGAGCTCGTGCACGCATTTGGTTTTTGGATACGCGGTGGTGGTGGCGTTCCACGCGTGCAGGAGGGTGTGGCGTTCGTCGGCGCTGAGGAGCGGGAGGGCGGCGAGGCGGGTGTGTGGGGCTGCAGCGGCGGCGGTGAGCAGCGTGCGGTAATGCTGCATCAGGCGCGCGATGGTGGGCGGATCGAAGAGGTCGCGGCTGTATTCGACGGCGACGAGCAGGCCGGCGCGGGTGTCTTCGACGGTGACGGTGAGATCGAAACGCGCGGTGGCGCTGGGGACGTTGAGTTGTTCGAGCGTGAGGCCGTCTCCGAGTTGAAGGGCGTCGCGGTGAGCCTGCAGGAGCGAGAACACCACTTGGAAAAGCGGATTCTGGCTCATGGTGCGGTCGGGTTGGACGGCTTCGATGATGCGCTCGAGAGGGGTATCGGCGTGTTCGTAGGCGGCGCTGGCGACGGTGCGGGTGCGGGCGACGAGTTCGGCGAAGGTGGGGTTGCCGCCGCAGGGGGTGCGGAGGGCGAGGGTGTTGGTGAGAAAGCCGATGAGCGGTTCTAGGCTGGGGTGGGCGCGATTGGCGATGGAGGTGCCGACGGCGAAATCGGTTTGGCCGGTGTAGCGGACGAGGAGAGCGTTCCAGCCGGCGAGCAGGACTTGGAAAAGCGTGGCGCCTTCGCGGCGGGCGAGGTCGTTGAGCGCGCGGGAGAGTTCGGGTGGGAAGGTGAAATAATCGGTGGCGCCGCGGTAGCTCATCGCCGGTGGCCGTGGGTGATCGGTGGCGAGATTGAGCACGGGCGTGTCGGCGAGCGTGGTTTTCCAGAAGTCGAGGCTGCGGGCGGCAGCGGGCGCTGCGAGGCGTTCGGCCTGCCAGGCGACGTAGTCGGCGAACTGGATCGGGAGCGGCGGAAGATGAGCGGAGCGGCCGGAGGTTTCGGCGGCGTAGAGGGCGGCGAGGTCGCGGATGATGACGCCGGAGGACCAACCGTCGGACACGAGGTGGTGAATCGAGAAAATGAATACGGACTCGTTGGCCGCGAGCGTGAGCAACGTGGTGCGGAGCAGCGGCGCGCGGGTGAGGTCGAAGGGTTGGGCGGCTTCGGCGCGGAGGCGGTCGGTGATGGCGGTTTCGCGGGCGTCGGCGTCGGTGAGTGAGCGGAGGTCGAGGTGCGTCATCGGCACGGTGACGGCATCGGTGACGTGTTGTTCGGGTTGGCCGGCGACGGCAACGAAGCGGGTGCGGAGCGTGTCGTGGCGGGTGGCGAGGGCGTTGACGGCGCGTTCGAGGGCGGCGGGGTCGAGGGGGCCGCGGATGCGGACGGCGGCGACGATGTTATAGGCGGCGTTGCTCGCGGGATCGAGTTGGGTGAGGAACCAGAGGCGGGCTTGGGCGGAGGAGAGGGGCGAGGCGTTGTCGCGGCGGGCGCGCTGGGGGATCGGGGCGGTGGCGGAGGCGCCGGCGTTGCGCGCGGTGAGGAGGGCGATGAGGGCGGGTTTGTGGGTTTTTAGCTGGGCTTGGAGATCGGGGGTGAGCGCGCCGGCGGGGGCGCGGAGTTTCAGGGCGCCGTCGGGGCCCGCTTCGAGCGCGATCCCGCGGGCGGCGCAGGCGTCGAGCAGCGCGATCAATTCGGGAGCGGGGGCGGGCGAACTCGGCATGGCAGCGTGTTACGGCGGCGGGTCCGCGGAGTGTCAACGGCGGAGCGGGGTGGCCGAGGGTAGGTAGCCTGCTGGCAGGCGATGAGGGAATCCCGCTGCTCACGCAGCGAGCCACACCGGAGGCGCGAAATCGCCTGCCAGCAGGCTCCTGCCTTCGGAAAGCTGCGGCTGGGCGGTCGCGCTTCATCGTTTTTTCACGAATCGCTTCCGGGTGTTCAGCCTTGGCCGCATTGCGACCATTTCCCTATTGCGCGGGTGCGTGGCGTCTTTGTTCTGAGGCCGTTGCTTTCCCAGCCAGCCAACTCATCGCCCGCGTGGGGTCGTGCACCGACGCCGACTCTCGTCGACGTGCTGCGCTGGCGGGCTGAGAACGAGGGCGAGCGGACGGCGCATATTTTTCTGCCGGATGCGGGCGGGGCGGAGCCGCGGCTGAGTTATGCGGAGCTGGATGCGCGGGCGCGGGCGATTGCGGCGGCGCTGCGGGAGCGTTGCGCGGCGGGGGACCGGGCGGTGCTGTTGTTTCCGGCGGGGCTGGATTTCGTGGAGGCGTTTTTCGGGTGCTTGTATGCGGGGGTGATCGCGGTGCCGGCGTATCCGCCGCGGAATCGCGGGCACCTGCCGCGGCTGCGTTCGCTGCTGACGGACAGTGGCGCGACGCTGGCGTTGACGAATGCGAAGACGCTGGCGGCGGTGCGGACGTTTACGGCGGAGGATCCGGCGTGGGCGGGGCTGGCGTGGCTGGCGACGGATACGGTGCCGGCGAGCGCGGCGGAGGCGTGGCGCGAGGGCGGGCGTGCGCCCGGCGATTTGGCGTTTCTGCAATACACGTCGGGGTCAACGGGCGCGCCGCGGGGCGTGATGGTGACGCACGCGAACATCGTTTATAACGCGCACTACATTCAGGAGTCGTTTCGGCTGCATCGCGACAGCGTATCCGTGAGCTGGTTACCGAGCTTTCACGACATGGGGCTGATCGATGGGGTGATCGGGCCGGTTTACACGGGATATCTGGGCGTGTTGATGTCGCCGGTGAGCTTCATCCAGCGGCCGGCGCGCTGGCTGGAGGCGATCACGCGGTTTCGGGCGACGCACTGTGGCGGGCCGAATTTCGGTTACGATCTATGTGTGCAGAAGATCGGGCCGGAGGCGCGCGCGGGGCTGGAGCTGTCGTCGTGGGAAAGCGCTTACAACGGGGCGGAGCCGGTGCGGGCGAGCACGTTGCGGGCGTTTACGGCGGCGTTTGCGGGTTGCGGATTTCGGGCGCGGGCGCATTATCCATGTTTCGGGATGGCGGAGACGACGCTGATGGTGTCGGGCGGCGAGATCGCGCGGGAGCCGGTGGTGCGGCGGGTGGAGCGGGCGGCGCTGGAGCGCGGGGAGTTTCGGCTGGCGGCGGCGGACGCGGAGGAAGGGGAGACGTTCGAGTTGGTGAGCTCGGGTCGCATGATTTTGGATACGCGGGTGGCGGTCGTGGATCGCGCGACGCTGACGCGGGCGGCGTGCGGGGCGATCGGCGAAGTGTGGGTGACGGGACCGACGATCTGCGCGGGTTACTGGCAGCGGCCGGAGGCGACGGCGGAGGTGTTTCAGGCGAAGCTGCCGGGGGACGACGCGCGGTGGCTGCGGACGGGCGATCTGGGTTACCTGGATGAAGCGGGGGAGTTGTTCATCTGCGGGCGGGCGAAGGATCTGATCATCATTCGCGGGCGGAATCATTATCCGCAGGATTTGGAGGCGACGGCGGAGCAGGCGCATCCGGCGATTCGCGCGGGGGGCGGCGCGGCATTTTCGGTGGAGCGCGAGGGCGAGGAAGTCCTCGTGCTCGTGCAGGAGTTGGAGCGCACGGCGCTGCGGAATGCGAATGTGGCGGAGATCGGCGAGGCGGTGGCGGCGGCGGTGGCGGAGGAGCACGAGGTGAAGCCGCGCGCGGTGGTCTTAATTAAGACGGGGACGGTGCCGAAGACGTCGTCGGGGAAGATTCAGCGGAGCACGGCGCGTGGGCAGTATTTGGCGGGCGAGTTGGAGATCGTGGGCACGTGGGAGGCGGCGGAAGAAGGGAAAGGGGGAGCGAAAGCGGAGCGCGGGCAGGCGGGTGGTGTGGATGTGGCGGGGTGGCTGCGTGCGCGGATCGCGCAGAAGCTGCGGTGCGCGCCGTCGGTGGTGGACGTCGAGCGGGCGTTTTCGGCGTTTGGGTTGGACTCGGCGACGCTGGTGGGGCTGTCGGGGGAGCTGCAGGAGTTTCTCGGGCGCGCGGTTTCGCCGACGTTGTTTTATGATTTTCCGTCGATCGCGGCGTTGAGCGGGGCGTTGGGCTGTCCCGACTCCGGGGGTAGGAGCCTGCTTGCAGGCGATGAACGGGGTGCGTCAGATG
>JAEYYL010000254.1 GCA_023430825.1 Verrucomicrobiota bacterium
GCGCGCCACCACCGGGGGGGGGGCCGGGGGCTCCATCCGGCGGTCTGATCAGGGCGCTGGATTCACCACGATCTGCTCCGTCACATCGACGCCGTCTTCCTCCAACGCAGCCTGATTCGCCTGCGCGGGCAGGAGTTCGCCGTGCGAAGTCGAGCCATCGACGAACTTCAACTGCGCGATCCCGCTCACCTCGACCGCCTGGCCGTTGTCCTGCAACAGATCGCCGCCCGTGATGCGCGCGTCGCCCGCCGAACCCGTGACAATCACGGGCACCGCAGAGTCGAAGGCCGTAAGCTCTCCCATGTAAATCGGACCGGAGAACGCGACGCCCGGCGCGTAGATCCCGGTGAGGCCTTTGCTCGCGAAATAGTGCGCATTGGCTGTGCGCACGCCGCCGAATTTGCCGGTGGGGCTCGAGATCGCGAGATACGCGATGTCGGCGATGCCGTCGTAGTTCGTCGCGTCGTGTCCGTGGAAAAGCGGCGACCCGTTGTTGGCCGGATCGTTGGTCGCGCTGATCGGCAGCAGGAAATTGAACCCACCCGTCGGATCGAACGCCGTCGCGCGGCCGACGGTGAACACCGAGACATTCGTCCGCTCGTCCGCGCCGGTAATGATGATACCCGCATGACCCTTCATGTAGTCGACGGTCTGGTTGTAGTTCACCGGTCGCGCGGGAGCGGAAGCCGCATCGAGCACCAGCGTCAACGTTCCCGGCCCACTGAACTCGACCTGCACAATGTCGTGATCGAGATCGATGAACGAGGTTCGCGTGACTTGATTTTGCTGCCAGTCCGCGGTGATGGCTTCGGCGGCACCGGACACGAGGACCTGATCGAAGACTTTACCGTTGGGATGCGGCGTGTTCGACCCCACTTCAGTGCCGCTGCCAGTCACTTTCGCACTCGACGAGACCCCGAGCGTTGCGGCTGGCGAGATGACACTGCCATGCGCGTCGGTCACGACGACATCGTAGCTGCCGGCATGGGCGAACTGAACGGTGAGCGTCAGTGTGGCCGCCGTCGCACCGCTGATCGGGTCGCCGTTGAAGCGCCATTGATAGCTGATCGGCGCGGCCCCCTCCGCCACCACGGAAAACGTCGCGTCGCCTCCGATGCCGGCCGTTCGCGATTCGGGGGCGGCAATCAGCGACAGCGTCTGCGGGAGGGCAGTCGTATGAAGGATCGTGCCGTTATCACCCACGGCGACGCCTCGCCCCGCGCCCCAAGTCACCGCGCACAAGCCAACCGTGGTTTTTTCCGGCATGTTCGTCCAATCCACGCCGTCGACGCTCGTCATAATCGTGCCCGAAGCGCCCACCGCGATGAATTCGCGGCCGCTCCAAGTGACGCCGTAGAACCAGTTGCTTGTCCCCGACGTTCGCCGGGTCCAAGTGGCGCCGTCAGCGCTGGTGAGAATCTCGCCAAACGTCGGATCGTTCATAGCGCCGCCACCACCACCCACGGCGACAAACAACTGGCCGTTCCACGCTACGCCCCTGAGATAACTCGTAGTGGTCGTGGGGCGAGTCGTCCAGGCGAGGCCGTCCGGACTGGTCAGGACCAGCGAATCGCCCACGACGAGGAAGAAGCTGCCGTTCCAAACGACAGCGTCGAGCGGTGTCGGGGTGCCCGATGCGAGCGGCGTCCACGCCGCTCCGTCCGGACTGGTTAGGAGGGTGCCGCCCAAGCCCATGCCGACGTAGCCACCGACGGCTACAAACATATGGCCGTTCCAAGCTACGCCGTAGAGTGCGCTCGTTGTGCCTGAGGATCGCGCGGTCCAAGTCACGCCGTCCGGACTGGTGATGACCGCACCGCCGTCTCCGACCGCCACAAACTGGTGGCCGCTCCAAGTAACATCGTTGAGCCAGCTGGAAGTATTTGAAACGCGTTCGACCCACCTGATGCCGTCGGAACTCGTGGCGATCAGCCCATCGCCGCCAACACCCACGAACAGATTGTTTCCATACGCAGTGCCTTGGACGGGCTGCGGGGTGCCGGCGCTGCGGCTGGTCCAGGTGACGCCGTCTGAGCTCGTCAGAATCGTCGTTCTGGCGCCGATCGCGACGAACAGTGCGCCGTTCCAGATCACGTCCTCGATATAACTCGAGGCCCCGACAGTGCGGGTGGTCCAGTTTTCCCCGTCTGGACTCGTCATAAGAGGAAGGTATCCCGCCGCCGCCACAAACTGGCTGCCGCTCCACGCGATCCCATGCACCGACGCGGACACACCGGTGGAACGCTGAGTCCAATCGATGCCATTGAAACTGGTCAGCCATGTCCCGCTGCTGCCGCCGGCCACAAACTGGCTGCCTGTCCACACGACTTGGTAAAGGTATTCCGTCTCGGCCGCGACGCGGCTGGTCCAGTTGACCCCATCTACGCTGGTGAGAATCCGCCCGCCCGCCCCGACGGCGACGAAAATTGCCCCATCCGTCGCAATACCATAGAATACATCGTCACTCGTTTGGACCCGGTCGGTCCAGGCTATGCCATCCGGACTCGTCAGAATCGCGCCCCGACCGCCGCTGCTGCCACCGGCCGCGACGAACTGGGTGCCATTCCATCCAACCCCCCGCAGAGAATACACCGTTCCGGTCGGCCGGCTGGTCCAGTTGAGACCATCGGGACTGGTCAGAACCGTGCTGCGGGCGCCAACAGCCACGAACTGACCGCCGCCCCAAGTAACGCCGAGGAGATCTTCGGTCACGCCGAGATCGAGCCGCGACCAGCTCACTCCGCTGACGCTGGTCAGCACGCTGCCGCGCTCGCCCACCGCGACAAAACGGCTTCCGCTCCATGCGACCCGCTTCAGGTCGCTCTCCTGTGGCACAGCGAGTTGCCATCCGCCGCCCGGCGCAACCAGCTTCACGTGAAGCTCCGCCGGCGCCGATAACACGTGACCCGCGCCATTGATTACGCGCACGCGATAGACCCCTGCGGCGGAGGCCTCCGCGGCGCTCAACGTGAGGGTCGGGTTCGTGGCCCCGCTGAGGGTTTCCCCGTCCTTCAGCCACTGATACCGCGTCGTCGCCGGCAGATCGGTTGCCACCGCCAAGCCGACGTTTGCGCCCGCGTTCACCACCTGGCTTTGAGGCTGGGTCGCGATGACGGGCAAAGTCGTCGTGGGCTCGGCGGCAAGAATCGCGCCCGATGCGCCAACGGCGACGAGTCGGCCGTTACTCGAAGCGACGCCAAGGAGCGCCACGTCGGTCCCGGACGGCCGGCTGATCCAATCCACGCCGTCCGCGCTCGACGTGATCAATCCGCTATCTCCAACCGCGACGAATTGTTGGCCGGTCCACACCACGCTGCGGAGACTGTGCATGATGAAGTCCCCAGAATACCTGCTCGTCCAGTTCGCGCCGTCCGGACTGGTTATCAGCCCAGTCCCGACCACCACATAGCCGTCCGGGCCCGCCGCGATGCCATACATCTCTGCGACCAGAGGATGATTCGCCCACGTTTGCCCATCCGTGCTGACGAGAATGGCGCCACCACGGCCGACCGTGACAAAGCGTTGTCCATCCCACGTCACGGCTTGGAGTCCCCCCGCCTCAACTAGCCGACGGCTCCACGTGGTCCCGTCGGCACTCGTGAGGATCACGCCTTTGGCGAGCCCAGGATAAACACCCACCGCAATGAAGCGGCCGGCGCTCGCGGTGATCCCCAAGAGAACATCGCCCGCCGATTCCGAACCGGCGTTGATCTTTGACCAATTGATCCCGTCGGCACTCTTCAAGATCGTGCCCCCCGTGCCTACCGCGAAAAAGCCACTTCCGCTCCAGGTCGCGCCGAGGAGATTGCTGGTGGTGTCGGAATTGCGGCTCGTCCAGCTTGTGCCGTCGTCACTCGTCAAGATCGCGCCGGCATCCCCGACCGCCACAAAACGCGTGCTGTTCGCGGCAATTGCGCGCAGGGGCGAGCGCGAGCCCAGCGCTCGCTCGGTCCAGACGACGCCATCGCTACTCGTCTGAATCGTCCCCTCGACGCCTGCGACAACGACCTGAGTGCCGTGGCGCACCGCACCAAATAACGCGCCCTTTCGTGCCGGCTCACGAGAGACCCAAGTAATTCCATCCGCGCTCGTCAGGGCGATTCCAATCGCGGGGATACTCTCGCCTCCGAACGCCACGAACTGGCTGCCGCTCCAAACCACGCCGCTCAAGGGCCGCGAAACTCCGGATTTGCGAGACGTCCAATCCATCGCATTGGAACTCGTGAATATTCCGCCCCTGGAACCGACCACCACAAACTGGCTGCCGCTCCACGCGATGGCGCTGAAGTGCTCGCTCGTTCCAGCAGCGCGGTTCGTCCAATTCACACCATCGGGACTGGTTGCGAGTTTTCCGCTGTCACCCACGGCCACGAACTGACCATCGCCCCATGCCACCCCTCGAAAACTGTCGTAGGGTGCGGTCGGCGGGAAGGACCGCTTAGCCCATGTCACGCCGTCCGGGCTGGAGAGTAGCGTCCCAATCGCTCCGACCGCCACGAACATGGTATCGCTCCGGGCGATGCCGTGAAGGCCGGGCGCGTCCATGGCCACGCTGGTCCACACTGCGGCGTCCGGACTTGTCAACACAACGGCACTCCCCGAAGTGTTCGGCAACGTCCCGCCCACCGCGACAAAACGGCCGGCGCCCCACGCCACACCGCTGAGATTTCTGTCTGAACCCGAGGTGCGAGGCGACCAGCTGATTCCATCTGCGCTCGTAACGATCGCTCCACGGTCGCCCACCAAGACGGCCACACTGCCGTTCGAGGCTCCGCCGCGCAGCGGGTTTGCCTGCGGCAAGGGATTTCGCCACGTCCACTCGTCGAGACCCCCGACCTGCCCTCCCGCACTCAGTGTCCCGATCGCCAGCAGCCAAACGGCGAGAAACAGATTCCAGCGAGAACAGGACCGAGAGCAGGCGGCGTAGTCCTTCATGGCGTTCGAGTCATGCGACTCCGCCCCAACGGAGCAGCTCTCGCAATGATATTGCCTGCCGAGAGCCACGCTATCAGCGCGAAGCATCCCAGCGATCAGCGGTCGTGTAACGATGACCCGCAGCCGTCTCGACGCCGCGAAGTGAAGAATCACGCACCGGCATTGCCACCGCCCAACGGCGAGACGACACCCGTCGCGCTCAAGGTGCTGGGCGCACCGCGATCTGCTCCGTCACATCGACGCCGTCTTCCTCCAATGTGGCCTGATTCGATTGCGCGAGCAGGAGTTCGCCGTGTGAGGTCAAGCCGTCGACGAACTTCACCACCACAAATCGGCTCGCACCCCACGCAACGCCGTGGAGTTCATCCGCGGTGCCCGACACACGACTTGTCCAACCGGCCCCGCTCGGGGTGCTCAGGATTCTGCCGGACTCGCCCACTGCGACAAATTGAGCGCCGTTGGAGCCAACGTCATAGAGCGTGTCGAACGTCCCTGATGTCTCTTCCGTCCAAGTCTCGCCATTCGTGCTTCGACCAATTTTCCCATAGGCTCCCACCACCACAAACAGGCCTTGGCCCGACGCGACGCCTTGAAGGCCGATGAGTGCTTCGGGAATTCGGCTGGTCCGTATGCGTGAGCGATTCGGCTCTTCCCTCCTCCGCGGCTACGGCCGCGCTGGCGGGGCAAAACAGCGCGGCGACCGCGCTCAAAAATGGTGCGAGGGTCCTGCCTGGCAGGAGGCGGGAGGCAATGCTCATAGACGTTCAAGCACCGACCCTTACGCTGCAGGACGGTGCAAACACTCGGCCTGCAGACGCCAGCCACCGACGGATCGGGGGCAACCCTTAGGTGATCACTATCTCGCTATCCGTTCACCGCGCCAGCAGCCAGGCGCCGAGTGGGCCTTGGTAGAGGCCGAAGACGATCGTGCAGAGCGCGAGCGTCGCGAGCGAGACGCCCGCCGCGAAACCGACCGGCGTGCGCGCCGGACGCGGATTCACCGCGCCGTCCGACGGCGTCCACGTCTCGAAGAACGCGGCCTTGATCCAGCCGAAGTAGTAATAAATCGAAATCACCACACCGACGATCGCGATCGCCAGCAGGCCGTAGAGTTCGGTTTTGAACGCGGCGACGAAGATGAAAAATTTCCCCATGAATCCCGCCAGCGGCGGAATGCCCGCGAGCGAACCGAGCGCCACCGCGAGCACGGTCGCGAGGAACGGATTCTCCTTCGCCAGGCCCGTGTAATGATCGAGCTCCTGGTTTGTGTCGTCCGGACCGGCCAGATGCACCATCACGCCGAACACGACGAACGAGGCCAGCAGGTAGGCGAAGAGGTAGAACAGGATCGCGCCGACGGCGGCGGGCGCGGTCGTGGCGGCCACGACGCCGAGTAGCAGGAACCCAGCGTGCGACACGCCTGAGAGGCCGAGTAGGCGCTTCACGTTGTGCTGCGTCAGCGCCGCGATGTTGCCGAAGAGAATCGTCGCCGCGGCGATCGCCGTCAGCACGGGCGTGACCAGCCACGCATAGGACGCGAAGACCGTCGTCGCGAGTGGAAGCAGGATCGCGAAACCCGCGGCTTTCGACGACACGGCGAGGAACGCGGTGACCGGCGTCGGCGCGCCTTGATAGACGTCGGGAATCCAGATCTGAAACGGAAACGCACCGATCTTGAACGCGATGCCGGAGAGCACGAGGACGATGCCGACGCTCGCCAGGAAGTTGTCGGGATTCAGCGCGAGGAAACGCGTGAGGTCGCCGAAGTTCATCGCAGCCGTCGAGCTGCCGTCGAGCGCGGGATTTCCGGCGACGCCGTAGAGCAGCACGATGCCGAAGAGCAGCAGCGACGAGCTGAGCGCGCCCATCACCAGGTATTTCAGGCCGGCCTCGAGCGTGAGCGCGTTGGCGCGGTAGTAACTGACGAGAATGTAGAGGCCGACCGTGAGCGTCTCGAGCGCGACGAAGAGCAGGACGAAGTGATTCGCCTGCGCGAGGAGCATCATCGCCGCCGTGACGACGAGCACGATGTGGTGAAACTCGATGCGCGGGATCGTCTGCTTCGCGAGGCTGACGCGCGCGAGGATGCTGACGAAGATCGACGCGAGCAGGAAGAACACGCGCAACGCCTGCCCGATGTAACCGTGGTGCAGCAGGCCGTTGAACGTCTCGCGGCCGAGGAACGGCGAGTGAAACGTGAACGCAACCGACGCGAGGATGCCGAGCTGGCCGACGATCGAGAGCGTGGCGATGGCGCCGTGCCGGTTCTTCGGCACCAGCATTTCCACGACGAGCAGGAGCAGCGCGAGGCAGCCGAGGGAGATCTCGGGGAAGATGGCGATCCACTCGTTGTCGAGGGCGGCGGCTTTGACGGCTTCGAGGGTCATTTCAGAAAGGAGGAATCGCCCGCGAATGGCGCGAATGATCGCGAATCCCAAACCGCATGCTTTTTATTCGCGGGCATTGGCGTGTTTAGCGGGCGGCGGTTTGAACGGGCAGCGCCATCTCGGCGAGCGCGGCGTCGACCTGCGTCGAAATCGATTTCGGCCAGAAGCCGACGAAGAGGAGCGCGGCGAGGAGGATCAGCGCGGGGATTTTTTCCGACCAGCGAAGATCCGTCGGCGGCGTCTGCGCCATCACTTTCGTGAACGCATCGGTCGGCTGGCCAAAGAACACGGCGGCCGCGGCGCGCAGGCCGTAGATCGCGGAGATGATCACGCCGGCGACGGCGAGCACCGTGATGAGCGGCGAGAATTGCCAGAGCGCGACGAAGATCGCGAGTTCGCCCCAGAAGTTGGCGAAGCCGGGCAGCCCGATG
>JAEYYL010000274.1 GCA_023430825.1 Verrucomicrobiota bacterium
CTAAGCACACCCCAAGGTCCATCTACTCTTCCCCTTCTTCACCCAAAACCTAACCCAAACGGCATTCCCAAAGGTGTTACCCATGTCCCCGAACACCTGTTACCCTTGTCTCCGGTCTAAAGAGTCCCGTCGGGTTCCACCCTTCCCAAAAAGCCGGAGCCCCGCTGGCAGGCTCCGGCCCTGTTTCCTAACCCGAGGCAGGGCTCAATCCACCTCGTAAACCTCGACGATCACCGCGCCCGCCGCGCCCTTGCCCTTCACCTGAGCGGTGTAAGCGCCCGGGGGAAGCGTCACGAGGATGACGGCATCCTTGCTGCCGGCCGGCAGCGCGCCGGCGCCGACCCGAGCCATGACGCTCGCCGTGCCGCTCCAGTCATCGTTCTCGGCGATCTTCACGCCGGCGGCGTTAAAGAGCTCGAGCGTCGGATCAGGCAGCGCATTCGCCACGCCCGCGGTCGCGAGCGTCGGGCCGACCGCGGTGATCAACACCGTCTGCGCCTGCGTGCCGCCGATGACAAAGCCCGGCGTGATCGTTTCATTGGCGTGCAGCGTCACGAGCGCCGAGATGTTCACGAGTTCGCTCGAGGAGTTCTCCACGATCGCGCTCGCCGGATCGAAATAGCCGTCCCGGCCGAGCTTCGTCCAGGTGTAAGCCCAGTTGCTGACCGCGCTGAACGCGCCCACGTAGTTCGCCGCGGCGAAGAAGCCGTCGTTCGGCGGCGTGGCAAAGCCGGTCAGCGCGGGGCTGCCCGCCGCCAGGCGCGGATCGAGCAGCGCGCCCTTGGTGCGGTCGACCGACTTGATCAGCGGCTCCGTGTTGAGCCGGTTGTTCTGCGCGCCGGCCGTGATGTGAGCCGACGTGTAGTTACTCGCGGGAGCGGGACCGCCGCTGGTGACGTTGACCGCCTTGAACAAATCGTCGCCCGTGGTGCCGACCCCGAAGGTGCCGAAGATATTGTTCGCAATCGCGATGTCGCCCGCGGCGAGGCGCGTCGCGCTGTCCTGCGTCTGCGCGCTCTCGGTCTCGATGCGCCAGGCGTAGCCCTTGAAATCGTGGAAGATCGAGTTGTAAACCTTGCCACCCGTGTTGTCGCGGAAGATCGGCCCGATGCTGTTGTTGTTGGCACTCGTCGCACCGGAGCCGATCGCGGTGTAGTTGTAGATCGTCGGCATCGCGTAGGGCGTGCCGTCTTCCGGCGTCGTTCCGCCGTCGGACTCGAACGCGTGATTGCCGACCGCCGGGTCCTGGATCGTGAAGAGGAACTGGAGCTTGCCGCGATAGCCTTCATCCCAGTCGAACGCGTCGTCGTCGTTGAACGCGCTGACGAGATACTTGCCGTTCACCGTGCCGCCAAACCACTCGAAACCGTCGTCGGCGTTGGCGAAGACTTCGACGTATTCGATCGTCGTGCCGGAACCGACCGCACCCATCGTCAGACCGTTGAGCTCGTTGTTCGGCCCGAGCAGCGAACCGGCGTGGCGGATTGAGACGTATTTGAACGTGCCGGAATTATCCGCGTCGTCCGTGCCGCCGTAAACGCCGTAGATCTCGGTCGTGGGAATGCCTTCGACGTTGCCCTGGCCGCTCGCCGTGTTGGTGCGCGCACGGCCGAGGATGACCACGCCGCCCCACAGCCCACGGTCGTTCTGGCCGAGGTTGCCGTTGAGTTCGTCCGCCTCGGCGGTGAAGACGATCGGTTCGGAAGCCGTGCCGACCGCATTGATCTTGCCGCCGCGCGCAATGACGAGCGCGGAGGCGTCCTGCGCCGCCCGGGGCCTGCCCTTGATCACCGTGCCAGCCTCGATCGTGAGCGTCGCGCCCTCGAGCACGTAAACCCGGCCGTCGAGAATGTAGGTGTTCGCCTTCGACCACGTCGTGTTGGCCGCGATGTTGGAGTTGACGGTGATGTCCGCGCCAAACAGCGCGACGGGAGCGGCGAGCGCCGCAAGCAGACTGACGATTCGGGATGATTTCATGGTTTGTTTTGCTCTGGGATGGTCCGGCGGGAATGCGCGGAAAAGTGACGGGCGCTCAGTAGGTGTAGGTCACGCCGAGCGAGGTCGTGACACCGCGGCGATAGGAGGAGCGCAGATACTCGACGTCGCGGTAGGTGTAGGTCTCCTCGACATCGCGATCCAAAAGGTTCTTCACGCTGAGCGTGACCTTCCACCGCAGGCCGAGCTTCTGATTGAGCACGACATCGAGCGTCGGCGACGGCTGCTCGAAGATGTTCGGCGTGCCGGGCGGCGCGACGAGTGAGAGTCGTTCGCCGAAGACATTGTAATATACGCTCACCGCCGTCCCCCAATCCGATTGGTTGAAGGTCACGTCCGCGTTGAAGATATACGGTGATTGCCCGCTCAACTCCCGCGTCGCGTCCGCGTCGGGATCGTAAAAACGAATGAACGCCAGCTCCGCCGCGGGGATGTCGACCGAGGACTCGACATAAGTGAAGTTCAGGCCGCCGGAGAAATGGCGCGCCCAGTTCGAGAGATGATCCAGCCGCTTCCGCGCCTCGAGCTCGATGCCCGTCACCTCCCCCTTCGGCGCGTTCTGATACTGCAGCTCGCCGCTGTTCACGACCGAAAACACGCCGCGCTCGATCGGATCGGTCATGTCCTTGTGAAACACGCTGACCGCAATCAGCTCGCCCTTGCGCGGAAACCACTCCCACCGCAGGTCGTAGTTGCGGATCGACGAGCGCCGCAGGTCGGGATTCCCGATGTAAACAAAATCGCCCACGAACTCGAACGACGTGTAGTCGGCGATCTCGCGGAAGTTCGGTCGCGCGATCGTCTTCGTCGCCGCGAACCGCAGGTTCATCTTGTCCGACAAAGCGTAAACCAGGCTGGCCGACGGCAGCACATCGTCGTTGTCGAGCAGCCCCGCCCGGCGATTCGGATCGCGACTACGCACGTCGAGCTTCGTCGTCTCGCGCCGCGCCCCGCCGATGAAACGCAGTTGTCCCGTCAGCGGCAGGTCCGCCATCGCATACACCGCGTCGACTTTCATCTCGCCGAGGTAGCTGTTGCCCGACGATCCCGTTTCCACCAGGTAGAGCTGCCCCGGCGCGAAGCGGCCCGTCGCCGGATCGATCTGCCCCACCTGCGACTCGCGCAGGAAGCCCTGCTCGTCACCATCGTAGCGCAGCACCGTGCTGTTGTATTCGAAGAGCCGCTCGTTGAATTCGCGATCGGTGTCCGCCATCGCCCCGCCGAACTTCAACTGTCCGTCGCGCCCACCCCACACCGCGATCGGCACGGTCACATCGATCGAGTAGTCGCGCCGCGACTCCTCCAGATCGCGGAAATAGCGCGACGGACGCGGCACGCCCGACGCCTCGAAGAACTGCGCGCCATCAGGAAACTCGAACGTGCTGAAATAACGCGTGTCCGGCTCGTCCTGGGTCGTGGTCGCATCCGTCGCGCTCCACTGCACGTGGGTTTCACGCCATTGCGGGAACAGATGTTTGCCCGCGAGCTGGAATGACTGCAGCGCGCGTTCAGTGTAGCGCAGCGTGCGCGTCGTGAAAACTTCCGTCTCGCTGATCCCGCCGCCGGCGATGTTGAGCCCCGTCTGCCGCCGCGCGAGATCGTTGCCCGATTGGTTCACCATCGTGTTCAACGCCAGTTGGTGATCGGGGCTGAACTGATACGTCACATTGAACAACCCACCGAGCAGCGTCTCGTCCTCGTGACGCGTATCGTCGAGCTGCACGAGCGGCGCGAGCGCCGGCGCATTGGGACCGCCCCGCTCGTAACGCCCGAGCACTCCGCCGCGATAGCCCGTGAAACTCCGGTCATACGAGATGCTCCCCGCATAGCCGAGTTTGTTGCCGAAGAGTTTCGCCACTCCGCCCAGCGCCGCCGAGAAGCTGTGGATCAACGGCGCCTTTTTCGTCGTCGGCGCCATGATCGGGCTGAAACTGCGCGTCAACGCGCCGATCTCGGCGTCCACCGTCGGCGACGTGAAACGCAGCGGGATCGAGCGGTCTTCCAGCATCGCCGGCAGCGCGCGCGATCCGTCGTCGCGGCCCCAGCGGTTGCTGCCCGCCCCCGAGGTCAGGATCTCCTCGCCCGTCACGCGGGAGTTCGACGCCACCGACGCCGAGATCGACAAAGTGAACTGCTCGGGAAATTCCTTCGTCTTCAAATCCACGCTGCCGCCGGTGAAATTGCCGGGCCGGTCGGGCGTGAACGTCTTCGTCGTCACGATCGCGTCGACCAGATCGCTCGGAAACATGTCCATGTTCACCGCGCGGCGGTCCGGATCCGCGCTCGGCACTTCGACCCCGTTCACCTGCGTCGAGCTGTAGCGCTCACCGAGCCCGCGGATGTAAACGTATTTCCCGCCGACCACCGACGCGCCCGTCACCGCGCGCATCGCCGCCGCGGCCGTGCCGAATCCCAGCCGGCTCATTTGCTCGGAACCGATCGCGTCGCTCACGGCCGCCGCTTTTTGCCGCGCGCTGAGCAGACCGAGGCCGGAGTTCTGCACCACCTCGGCCGACACGGTCATCGCCTCCATCCTGATCACCGCCTGCATGGGAGCGAGGGGCAGATCGAGTCCGACCGTTTCATTCGCGATCACTTGCACGCCGGCGACCGTGAGCGGACGGTAGTCGTCCTTGCTGACCGTCACGTCGTGCGCCCCCGCGGGCACGCCGTCGAGCACGTAACGCCCAGCCAGGTCGGTCCGGGTCGCGAAGTCGGTGCCGATGATCGCAACCGTCGCGTTGGACACACCGAGACCGTTTTCTGCGCTGATCGCCTGACCCGCCAGACGTCCGCTGCCGCCCGCTTGAGCGAACGCCAGAGCGGCGGAAATTTTCAATACGACGAAGGGAAGGAAAAGCGTCCGGTAGAACGCGCGCTGGAACATGCCAGCCACCTCGCCAACGATCCAGCACCTCCGGCAATCTCAGAGTGCGCGCGTCACCGCCTTATCACCCTCGCGACACACGCGCGTCACAATCGTCGCGCGCCCGTCACAAATGTTACGCTGTCGGCTTCTGCCGTTTTTCCACCAGCGCGAGTAGCAGATCGCTCTTCGAAAGACTGCCCAGCAACGCACCGGTGCCCGGCTCCACCACCGGCAGCCGCTCGACCGTCTGCCCGAGAAAAGCCCCGAGCGCGTCGCTCACCGTCTGCTCCGGACCGATGCGCGGAAGATCCTCGCGCATGATGTCGCTCGCGATCACCAGGCTCGCGAGATCCGCGTCGCCGATATACGGCTTGATGTCGTGCAACGACACCGCGCCGAGGAAGCGCCCGTCGACATTCGTCACGTAAATGTTGTTCACGCGCACGGAGAGAAACAGCCGCGCGATCTCCGCGAACCGCGCCGTCGACCCGACCACCGGCGGCTTCGGCTTCATCAAGTCCCGCACGTTGCCCACCGGCGCCGCGCGCGTCGGCGTCTCCGCCGCCTTCCGCCGCAGCGACTCGCTGTAAAGCGATTCGCCCTGCAGGCCCTTCGCCGTGAAATACGCGATCACGTTGCACAGCATCAGCGGCAGGATGATGTCATAGCTCAGCGTCATCTCGAAAAGCATGATCACCGCCATCACCGGCGCATAACTCGCCGCCGAGAGAAACGCGCCCATGCCCACGAGCGCGAACGCCTGCGGGTCCGCCGCGCCCCCCGGCCACACTGTGTGCACCGCCG
The DNA here is from genome assembly GCA_023430825.1 of Verrucomicrobiota bacterium. Lineage (GTDB taxonomy): Bacteria > Verrucomicrobiota > Verrucomicrobiia > Opitutales > Opitutaceae > Opitutus. Next base: position 5,669 of record JAEYYL010000274.1, read on the forward strand.
TGCCGAACAGATATCCCGCGCTCGCGCCCATGAACAGCGCCGGCGTGAATACACCGCCCGGCGCGCCCGAGCCGAACGACGACGCCGTCGCCAGCCACTTCGCCAGCATGATGCCGATCAACGGCAGCCACATCACGCGCCCGTTCAAAATCTCCAGCACCACCGTGTAGCCGTTGCCCGCCACCTCGGGATAAAACACCGCGATGTCGCCCACGATGATGCCGCCGATCACCAGCCGTGCGATCGGCGGCATCGTCGTCGCCACGAACCATTTCTCCGCGCGTCGCAGCGAACGCAAAAACCACGGCGCCAGCGTGCCCGCCAGCAAGCCGAGCACGATATACGGAATCATCTCCCACGCCGAATGCAGTTGGAACGGCGGCACCTGATAAAGCTGCTGCGCATCCGTCATCCCCCGCACCGTCAATGCCGCCACAACCGCGGCGACGACCAGCGGCCCGAGGCTCTCCATCGCGATCGTGCCGAGAATGATTTCCGCCACGAAAAACGATCCGGCGATCGGCGCGTTATACGCTGACGCGATGCCCGACGCCGCGCCGCACGCCACCAGCAGGCGCAATTGCGGCGGCGAAAATTTCCGCCAGCGTCCCACGATCGACGCCAGCACCGCTGCGATCTGCACCATCGGACCCTCGCGCCCGATCGAACCGCCGGAACCGATCGAGAACAACGCGGCCGCGCTCTTGATCAGGCTCGCACGCACCGGCAATTCGCCCGAGCCGATCACGATCGCCTCCATGTAATCGGTCGAACTCTGCCCGCGCGAGATGCGTTTCCCGAGCAGCAGCGTCAACCCCGCGAGCAATCCGCCCACCGCCGGCACCGCGATCACCGCCCACCACGGCAGCACGCGCATCGTCTCCACCACACCCGCATGCCTGCCTGTCAGCAATTCGTGGATACCTTCCGCCAGCACGGCGAACAGCATCGACGACATCGCGCCCATGAACCCCGCGACGGCCGCCCACGCCAGCATGATCTGCCATTCGGTCGGCTGCAGTTTTTCCTGCAGCCACAGCCGCCAGCGAAGCAACCGCATCAGCCGCTCGAGCAGCACCTTCGCCGGATCGGTCATTCCCTTCATGACACCGCACCCCGCGCCAGCAGTGCGCAAAATTCGTCCTCGGTGCGCGCCGCGAGCAACCCGTCGAGCGTGCCCGGCGTCCGCAGCAACCGCGAAAGCGCCGCGACCAGCTTCAAATACGCATCGACCTGCTGTCGCGGCGTCCCGATCAGGAACACGAGCCGGATCGCCGGATGTTCGCCGTCAAAGCCCACCCCCGGGGCCGCGAGTCGGGCCACGGCGACAACGATGCGGTCCACCGCCACCGTGCGCGCGTGAGGCAGCGCGACTTGTGGCGCGA
>JAEYYL010000338.1 GCA_023430825.1 Verrucomicrobiota bacterium
GCGGGTGTATCGGGCGCCGGGGGAGAATTTTGGGCTGGCGGTGGGGCGTCGGGTGGAGGTGACCGGCGTCACGGGGTTGGGCAAGTTCACGCCGGTGGTGCTGGCCTCGAGTGTGCGGCCGCTGGGCACGGTGGACATACCGGAGGCGCGGCTGGTGACGCTCGAGCAGGCGTTGACGGGGGTGGAGGAGGCGCAGTGGGTGACGATGAGCGGGTATGTGCGGGCGGTGGAGCGGGAGGGGCCGTGGACGCGGCTGGAGTTGACGACCTTTGGCGGGGAGTTTCGTGCGATGCTGCCGGCGAACGAGCGTTACGCGAAGTTGCCGGGGGCGGTGGTGCGGTTGCGGGGGGTGGTGAGTGCGGAGGCGAATGCGAAGCGGCAATTGACGGGCGTGCAGTTGTGGGTGGCGTCGTCGTCGTTCGTCGAGATCGAGGAGCCGGTGCCGGAGGATCCGTTTGCGGTGGAGATGCGTTCGATTGCGAGCCTGCGGCAGTTCGGTTCGTTGCAGGCGTTGAACCGGCGGGTGCGGATCGCGGGGGTGGTGGTGCATCACGAGCCGGGCCGGCTGGTGCAGATCGAGGGGGGGAACGAAGGTCTGCTGGTGTTGAGTCGCGATGAGGCGCCGTTGGAGCCCGGGGACCGGATCGAGGCGGTGGGATTTCCGGGGCGGGAGAACAGCCGGGTGGTGTTGCGTGAGGCGGTCTATCGACGCGTGGCGGCGGGGGTGGAGCCGGAGCCGGTCGCGGTGGAGGACGTGGGAGCGATCGATGTGGGGCTCGACGGCCGACTGGTGCGGGTCGAGGGGGCGTTGCTCGACGTGGGGATGCGGGACCGGAGTGTCGAATTAATCACGCAGCAGGGGCAGGTCGTGTTTCGCTCGCTGTTGCGGGCGTTGCCGGAGCAGGTGCCGGCGGGGTGGGAGCCGGGGGCGCAGCTGGCGCTGACGGGGGTGTATGAAGTTTCCTATGACGAGTATCGGCGCCCGCACGAGGTGCGGTTGAAGCTGCGCACGGCGAAGGATGTGGCGGTGCTGCGGCGACCCTCGTGGTGGACGGTGCGCAAGGTCCTTGCGCTGACGGGGGTGCTGGGGGTGGGGGCGGTGCTGGGATTCGGCTGGGTGCTGGCGTTGCGCCGTCGGGTGCGCGAGCAGACGGGGGTGATTCGAGAGCGGTTGGAGAACGAACGCGCGGCCCGGCTCGAGGCGGCGCTGGCGCGGGCGTCGAAGCTCGAGTCGCTCGGCGTGCTCGCGGGCGGGATCGCGCACGATTTCAACAACCTGCTCACGGTCATCATCGGGAATGTCACGCTGGCGAAGCTGGATGCGCGGTTGGACTCGGATACGGTGCATTGCCTGGCGGAAAGTGAGCGGGCGGCGCAGCGGGCGCGGGATCTCACGCAGCAGTTGCTGACGTTTGCCAAAGGCGGCGCACCGATGCGAGCGGCGACGCGGTTGCCGGACATCGTGCGGGAGGCGGCGCAGTTCGCGTTGCACGGATCGAACGTGCGGTCGGAGTTCGAGATCGCGCCGGACCTGTGGCCGGCGGATGTGGACAAAGGCCAGATCGGGCAGGTGGTGCACAACATCGTGATCAACGCGAACCAGGCGATGCCGGGAGGCGGGTTGATCCGGATCGCGCTGCGCAACGAGGAGATTGGCGAAGCCCGGGCGGGGCTTGCGGCGGGGCGCTACGTGAAACTGAGTTTCGCCGACACGGGCAGCGGCATCGGGGCGGATACGCTGGCGAGAATTTTCGAGCCGTATTTCTCGACGAAGAAGCAGGGCAGCGGGCTGGGGCTCGCGACCGTATATTCGATCGTGAAGAAGCATCAGGGGCACATCGAGGTGACCTCACCCCCCGGGCAGGGCGCGACCTTTCACGTGTGGGTGCCGGCGGCGGGAGCAACGCCAGCGGGGGCGTCGGATGAGGCGGCCGCGAGCGCGGCCAAACCCGATCCGAATCGGGTGCTGTTGATGGATGACGAGGAATCGATCCGGCTGCTCGGCAGCGCGGTGTTGCGGCGGATGGGTTTCGAGGCGAAGGCGGTGAACGACGGCGCGGCCGTGGTGAACGAATATGCGGCGGCGCGGGCGTCGGGCCGGCCTTACGATCTGGTGATTCTCGATCTGACGGTGCCGGGAGGAATGGGTGGGGCGGAGGCGATGGAGAAACTGCTGGCGATGGACCCGGACGTGAAGGCGATCGTGTCGAGCGGGTATTCGAGCGACCCGGTGATGGCGAATTACCGGGCGCATGGATTCCGCGCGCGCGTGCCGAAGCCGTATGCGGCGGACGAATTGATCCAGGTGGTGAATGCTTTGATGCGCGAGCGCGACGACCGGACGGCGTCGAAGACGACGTGAGCCGGAGGCGAGCGGGGGCGAACCTCGTGCGGGGTGCGGCCGGCACGGGGACCGTCCTCCGGCCCTCCCAAGCTGAATTTAATGATAAATCGGGGTTGCTTCGTGGAATGACAGGTGGCTAGCGTCCGAATTTCCCATGGCGCACCCCAGCCACGAGCTCCGGACGACGTTGCGGGCGGAGGCGTGCGAAAAGGGGAAGGAGACGGCCGACGAGGCGGAGGGCGAAGAATTCCACGCAGTCGTCTCGCGGCGGTGGCGAGGGCGTGTTCGTGGGGCGGTGGCCGCGGCGATGGTGTTGGGCGCGTCGACGGTGCTGGTGGGGAGCGGCGGGGAGAAGATTCGGATTTCGTATTGGGAGAAGTGGACGGGCCCGGAGGAGGCGGCGGCGCGGGCGGTGGTGGAGGCGTTCAACCGCTCGCAGGATCGGATCGAGGTCGAGTATTTCGTGCAGTCGCCGGTGGATCGGAAAACGCTGGTGGCGATCGCGGGCGGCGATCCGCCGGATGTCGCGGGGCTGTTTGTGCAGAACGTGGCGTCGTTTGCGGATGCGGAGGCGTTGATGCCGCTCGATGATTTCATTCGGCGCGACGGGCTCACGCCGGACGAATGGCTGGCGCGCTATTATCCGGTGTATGCGCGACTGTGCCGGCACGGCGGGCGGATTTACGCGGGGATTTCGACCCCGGCGATGATCGCGTTGCACTGGAACAAGACGCTGTTTCGCGAAGCGGGGCTCGATCCGGAGCGACCGCCGCGCACGGTGGCGGAGCTGGATGAGTTTGCCCGGCGGCTGACGAAGCGCGATCCGCAGACGGGTGCGTTGGTGCAGGTCGGTTTTTTGCCGCAGGAGCCGGGTTGGTGGCCGTGGATTTTCTGCCGGTGGTTTGGCGGAAAGATTTTCGATGGAGGAAAAATCACGCTGGCGTCGGACCCGCGGAATGTCGCGGCGATGGAGTGGGTGGCGGGTTACACGAAGACGCTGGGGCGCGATGCGGTGACGACGTTTGCGTCGGGCTTCGCGGGCCAGTGGGCGTCGTCGCAATCGGGTTTTTTCAGCGGGAAGGTCGCGATGATTTTTCAGGGCGTGTGGTTTCATAACTACATCCGCCAATACAAGCCGGGGCTCGACTATGGCGTGGCGTCGGCGTGGCCATCGGCGGTGCCGGGCGTCGACGATTTCGCGATGGCGGAGGCGGACGTGCTGGTGATCCCGCGCGGCGCGAAGCATCCGGAGGCGGCGTGGGAGTTCATCAAATACATGAACTCGGCGAACCCGCGCGCGCAGCGGCGCGAGGAGCTGATGGGGATGGAGCTGATGGGTTTTCTGCAGGAGAAGAATTCGGCGCTGCGCGAGTGGAGTCCGTTTTTCGCGACGCGGCATCCGCATCCGCAGGTCGGGATTTTTCGCGAGTTGTCGGCGAGTCCGAATGCGGTGTCCGTCCCGGACATGGGCATCTGGACGGAGTGCGAGCGGGAGATTCTGGCGGCGTTTGCGGAGATTCGGCTGCTGATCAAGACGCCGGAGGAGGCGTTGGGCACGGCGGAGCGGCGGCTGCAGAAAAGCTGGGAGCGGCATCTGCGCAGCCTGACGCGGCACGGTCAGCCGTTGCCGGAAGGTGTGGAGAGCGAGGAGGCGCGATGACCACGCGCGAACGCCGCAATCTTTTCACCGGGCTGGCGTTCACGAGCTTGTGGATCGTGGGGCTGGCGGCGTTCACGGCGTATCCGGTGCTGGCGTCGCTGTATTACAGTTTCTGCGACTACTCGATTTTGAAGTCGCCGGTGTGGTGCGGGCTGGAGAACTACCGGCAGTTGTTCAGCGACGACCTGTTCTGGCTCTCGCTGCGAAACACGCTGTTTTACGCGGGGCTGTCGGTGCCGCTGGGCACGGTGGTGTCGCTCTCGCTCGCGCTGCTGCTGAACGCCGACGTGCGCGGGCGGCCGTTTTTCCGCGTGGTGTTTTACCTGCCGTCGATCGTGCCGGTGGTGGCGGCATCGATGTTGTGGCTGTGGATTTTCAACGGCCAGGTGGGCTTGTTGAACTGGGTGCTGGCGCCGGTGCTGAACTGGTTTGGCGCGACGCCGCCGGCGTGGCTGGTCGATCCGAACTGGTCGAAGCCGGCGCTGGTGATCATGAGCCTGTGGGGCACGGGCAACGCGATGGTGATTTACCTCGCGGGACTGCAGAACGTGCCGCGCGAACTTTACGAAGCGGCGGCGATCGACGGGGCGTCGGGGTGGCGGCGGTTCCGGCACGTGACGCTGCCGATGCTGGCGCCGGTGGTTTATTTCAACGTCGTCATGAGCCTGATCGGGGCGCTGCAGGTGTTCACGCAGGCGTTCATCATGTCGGCGGCGGCGGGCGGCGGAACGGGGACGGGCACGGACGGATTTCCGGCGCGCTCGACGCTGTTCTACACGATGCACCTGTTCGCGACGGCGTTTTACGATCTGCGGATGGGCTATGCGAGTGCGATGGCGTATGTGCTGTTCCTTATCATCGCGGCGCTGACGTGGGTGGCGACACGGGCGTCGCGGGAGCGGATGAGTCACGTGCAATGACATGAAACGCGGCGCGCGCTTTTCCCGTCCGGCGATCTACGCCCTGCTCGGCGCGGCGTCGCTGCTGTTCCTGACGCCGTTCGTGTGGCTGGTGGCGACGTCGCTCAAGCCGCTGGAGCAGGCGATGGTGCTGCCGCCGACGCTGCTACCGCGCGCGCACTATGCGACGATCGACGGCGAGCGGGTGGAAGTGACGATCGATTACACGGTGAACCAGGCCGGTGTGGTGGCGGAGGCGGTGGCGGGCGCGCAGGCGGGGCGGCGGATTTTCCTCACGCCGGAGGAAGCGATCGCGCGGTCGGCGGAGCTGGCGGCGCCGCGGCGTGTCGCAGCGGGTTGGATACACGTGACGGAACGGCGGGCGGACGGCGCGGCGCGCGACGCGGTGCTGGCGTGGGACATCGTGCCGCCGGCGGCGATCGAGACGGAGGTGAAGCCGCGGTGGGAAAATTACCCGAACGCGCTGGCGGATCTCGGCGGTGCGGAGGGCGGCGCCGGTGCGGGTGGGGTGAGCTTCTGGGTTTTCCTGGGCAACACGGTGATCGTATGCGTGCTCGGCGTGATCGGCACGGTGCTGTCGAATGCGATCGTGGCGTATGGCTTCGCGCGGCTGCGATGGCGCGGGCGGGACGGATTTTTCGCGCTGACGCTCGCGACGCTGATGGTGCCGTTTCCGGTGTTGATGGTGCCGCTCTACGGCGTGTTTCGCGAGTTGGGGTGGATCGGGACGCTGCTGCCGTTGTGGGTGCCGGCGTTTTTCGGGAGCGCGTTCAACATTTTCCTGATGCGGCAGTTTTTCCTGACGATCCCGGAGGAGTTGAGCGAGGCGGCGCGGATCGACGGCAGCAGCGAGTGGCGGATTTTCTGGCGGATCGTGCTGCCGCTGAGCAAGCCGGTGCTGGCGGTGTCAGCGCTGTTTCACTTTTTGTATGCGTGGAACGACTTCATGGGGCCGTTCCTTTATCTGACGAGGAAGGAGACGTTCACGCTGTCGCTCGCGCTCCAGAGCTATCAATCGCAAGTCGGCGGCGTGCAGTGGCACTACCTGATGGCGGCGAGCACGGTGACGGTGCTGCCGGTGATCGTGCTGTTTTTCTTCGCGCAGCGGACGTTCATGCAGGGCATCGCGACGACGGGGATGAAAGGGTGATGGGATGAGGAACGTGAAGCGCTGGCGAACGCTGATACTGCCTGCACGCGGGCTCCGACCGGCGGACCGGGTGGCGCGGCGCTTGCGTCGCGGGGCGCGGGACGGTGCGATGGCGGCCATTTTCGACATGGCGATCGCAACTTCAATGAACGGGGCAACGGAACGGCTCGATCTTTCGGGCCCGTGGCAACTCACGCTCGGCGGGGCCGAGCCGGCTTTTCCGCAAGCAGCGCTGCCGGCGGGGCTGACGTTCGACGATGCGGTGACGCTGCCCGGCACGACGGAGACGAACGACAAGGGACCGGAGAATCCGGCGCGCGAAACGGGCGGGTTGACGCGCGTGCGCAAGTTCGAAGGGGCGGCGTGGTTTCGCCGCGAGGTGGAGATCCCGGCGGGGTGGACCGGACGGCGGATCGAGCTGCGGCTCGAGCGCACGAAATACGCGCAGGTGTGGTGGGATGACGCGCTGGCGGGCGAGCAGCGGCTGTTCACCGCGCCGCAGCATTACGACCTGACCGCGCTGGCGAAACCCGGGCGGCATCGCATCACGGTGATGGTCGACAATCGCGTGGAGCGGCAGCCGTTCACGCCGAACGTGCACCAGTTCAACAGCGATCACACGCAGACGAATTGGAACGGGATTCTCGGGCGGATCGAACTGGTCGCGCAGCCGGCGACGTGGATCGACGACGTGCGGATTGCGTCGGAGGTGACGGCGCGGGCGTTTCGGATTTCGGTCGCGTTGAAGCAACTCGCGGCGAAACGCGTCGACGCGAAGGTCGCGGTGAGCGCGGAGAGTTTCAATCACGACGGCGCGCCGCAGCGCGTGCCGGACGTCGTCGGCCACGCGGTGGTGGAATCGATGGCGGGTGCGCGCGTGGAGCTGACGCTCCCGCTCGGGGAGGAAGCGCTCCGGTGGGACGAGTTTTCGCCGGCGCTGTATCGGGTGACCGTGGTGCTGGAGACGGCGGACGGGCGGGACGAGCGCACGATCGAAGCGGGTTTGCGCGAGTTTCGCGCGAGCGGGACGCAGTTTGCGATCAACGGACGCACGACATTCCTGCGCGGGCGGAATGAATGCGGGACGTTTCCGCTGCGCGGGCATCCGCCGATGGACGTGGAAGGCTGGATGGCGTATCTGCGGATCAATCGCGACTACGGACTCAATCAGGTGCGCTGCCACACGTGGACGCCGCCGGAAGCGGCGTTTCTCGCGGCGAACCGGCTCGGTCTTTACCTGCAGGCTGAGTTGCCGTTCTGGGGCACGTTCGACGCGGGCGTGCGCGATTTTCTGATGCCGGAGGCGGAGGCCTTGTTGCGCGCGTATGGAAACAATCCCTCGTTCGTGATGCTGACGCTGGCGAACGAGGCGGAGGGGGGCCGGGCGCTGATGGATGCGATGGTGGCGCGGCTGCGCGAGATCGACGGCCGGCATCTTTATGCGGACGGCTGCAACAACTGGCTGGCCGATCCGCGGCGGCAGCCGGCGAGCGATTTCTGGGTGACGGCGAAGACGCGCACGCCGGCGGGCGGCGAGAAGCCGCTGCCGGTGCGAGGGAGCTTCTACTTCGGCGACGGCTACGAAGGCGTGCTGCAATGGGGCGAGGCGCAGACGCGCGGCGACCTGGCGAAAGGCATCGCGGGGCTGCCGGTGCCGGTGGTCGCACACGAGACGGGGCAGTTCACGGTGTATCCGGATTTCCGTGACATTGAAAAATACACGGGCGTGACGCGGGCGCGGAACCTCGAGCATTTCCGCGACGCGCTCGCGCGCCAGGGCCGGCTGGAGCAGGCGCACGACTTTTTCCGGGCGTCGGGCGCGCTGACGGCGAGCCTGTATCGCGAGGAGATCGAGCTGGCGCTGCGCACGGCGGGCTTCGGCGGATTTCAGCTCCTGGACCTCCAGGACTATCCGGGGCAGGGCACGGCGCTCGTGGGCGTGCTCAATGCGTTCATGGAGTCGAAGGGGCTGGTGACGCCGGAGCGCTGGCGGGAATTTTGTGCGCCCGTGGTGCCGCTCGCGCGGTTCGATCGCTACACGTGGATAACGGGCGAGACGTATGCGGCCGATATCGAAGTGGCGCAGTATGGACGCGAGGATCTGCGCGAGGCGCGGGTGACGTGGCAGATGTTGGACCAGCGCGGAGCGGTGGTGGCGGGCGGAGAACTGGACGGCGGCACGATCGCGCAGGGCGGATTGCGGAAGCTCGGCCGGGTCGAAGCGTCGCTCGCGAAACTCGTGGCGCCGGCGCGGTATGATTTCACGGTGACGATCGCGGCGGAGGCGGGGCAGTGGTCGAATCGCTGGCCGGTGTGGGTTTATCCGGAAAAGGTCACGGCGCCGCACGACGCGAGTGTGACGGTGGTGCGCGCGTTCGATGCGCGCGCAAAGGCGCTGCTCGCGGAAGGGAAGCGCGTGGTGTTGATGCCGGACGCGGCGGGGCGCGGCTACACGGTGCGCGGTGCGTATGCGACGGACTTCTGGTGCTGGCCGATGTTTGGGAGTTCGCCGGGCACGATGGGGTTGCTGATCGATCCAAAACATCCGGCGCTGGCGCAATTTCCGACGGCGTTTCACAGCGAGCGGCAGTGGTCGCGGATCGTGCATGCGTCGGCGCCGGTGGTGTTGGCGGGCGCGCCGGCGGAGCTGCGGCCGATCGTGCAGGTGATCGACAATCTCGCGCGCAACGAACTGATCGGGCTCGTGTTCGAGGCGAAGGTGGGCGCGGGGTCGCTGCTGGTGGTGGCGTGCGATTTGGACGCGTTGGAGGACGCGCCGGAAGCGCGGCAATTGCGGGCGAGCTTGCTGGCCTATGCGGCGTCGGCGGATTTCGCGCCGAAGCAGGAGATCGCGGTGGACGTGCTGGACCTGGTTTTGCAGCCCTCGCTTGCGGTGGGAAAACCGGTGACGGCGTCGAGCGGGTTCGTGCCGGCGGTGGGACCGGTGCCGGCGCCGGAGCATGCGGTGGATGGCGACATCAACACGCGCTGGCAGGCGGCGGAAGGCGACGCGGCGCCGACGCTCACGGTCGATCTGGGAGAACGGTGCACCGTCGCGGTGATCGAGTTGCTGTGGGAGCACGACGAAGCCGGTTATCGTTATCGCGTCGAGGCGTCGCGCGATGGCGTGGCGTGGACGATGTTGAGCGATCAACGCGGGAATCGCATCGCGGGCGGGCGGCACACACTGCGGGTGGCGCCGTGCGAGCTGCGGCAGTTGCGCGTGACGATCGATGGCTGGCCGGCGGGCCGGAAGGCGGCGCTGCGCGATCTGCGCGTGCTCGGCGCGGTGCAGCCCGGTTGATCAACTTTTTTTGGACCCCTATGAAATTCACCGATGGCCAGTGGTTGCTTCGACCGGGAGTGACGGCGCATTACGCCGCCGAGGCGCATACGATTTCCGCGGAGCCGGACCGGCTCGTGGTGCATGCGCCGGTGCGGCCGATCCGCCATCGCGGCGATACGTTGCAGGGGCCGCTGCTGACGGTGACGCTGAGTTCGCCGCTGGCGGACGTGGTGCGCGTGCGGATCGAGCATTTCACGGGCGGCGCGCCGCGCGGGCCGGAGATTCCGCTGGCGGTGAACGAAGCCGCGGCAGTGACGATCGACGACGGGGCGGAGGCCGCGACGCTGACGAGCGGCGGGTTGACGGTGCGCGTGAAGAAGCCCGGCTGGGAGCTGGCGTTCGAGGCGGGCGGGCGCGTGATCACGCGCAGTGCGTGGCGGGGGATCGGCTACGTGCAGCTGGCAGACGGTGGGACGCACGTGCATGAGCAGTTGGCGCTCGGTGTGGGCGAGTGCGTTTACGGACTCGGGGAGCGGTTCACGGCGTTTGTGAAAAACGGGCAGACGATCGAGTGCACGAACAAGGACGGCGGCACGTCGAGCGAGCAGGCGTATAAAAACGTGCCGTTTTATCTGACGAATCGCGGCTATGGCGTGCTGGTGAACGAGACCGGGCCGGTGTCGTTCGAGGTGGCGACGGAGAAAACAGCGCGGGTGCAGTTCTCGATCGAGGGCGAGAGCCTGGAGTATTTCTTGATCTTCGGGCCGACGCCGAAGGAGGTGCTGCGGAAACTCACGGCGCTGACGGGCCGGCCGGCGCTGCCGCCGGCGTGGTCGTTCGGGTTGTGGCTGTCGACGTCGTTCACGACGAACTACGACGAGGCGACGGTGACGAGTTTCATCGATGGGATGAAGCAGCGCGATCTGCCGCTGCACGTGTTTCACTTCGATTGTTTTTGGATGCGGGAGTTCGACTGGTGCAGTTTCGAATGGGACGCGCGGGTGTTTCCCGATCCGGCGGGGTTGTTGCGGCGGCTGCACGCGCGCGGGCTGAAGATCAGCGTGTGGATCAATCCCTACATCGGGCAGCGCGCACGGATTTTCGCGGAAGGGGCGGCGAAGGGCTATTTCATCAAGCGGACGGACGGCACGGTGTGGCAGACGGATTTGTGGCAGCCGGGGATGGCGATTGTGGACTTCACGAATCCGGCGGCGCGGGCGTGGTTCGCGAGCTTCATTGGGGGGCTGCTGGAACTCGGGGTGGATGCGATCAAGACGGATTTCGGCGAACGGATTCCGACGGAAGGCGTGGTGTATCACGACGGTTCGGACCCGGTGCGGATGCACAATCTGTATCCAGTTTTGTATAACGAGACGGTGTTCGCGGCGATCGAGGCGAAGCGCGGGCGGGGCGAGGCGGTGTTGTTTGCGCGAGCGGCGTATGCGTCGAGCCAGCGTTTCCCGGTGCACTGGGGCGGCGACTGTTGGTCGACGATGGAGTCGATGGCGGAGTCGTTGCGCGGCGGGCTGTCGCTCGGGCTGTGCGGCTTCGGTTTCTGGAGTCACGACATCGGCGGCTTCGAGGGCTCGGCGCCGGCGTATATCTACAAACGCTGGGCGGCGTTCGGGTTGTTGTCGTCGCACAGCCGGCTGCACGGGAGTTCGACCTATCGCGTGCCGTGGGCTTACGATGAAGCGGCGTGCGACGTGGTGCGGTTTTTCACGAAATTGAAGTGCCGGCTGATGCCGTATCTGTGGGCGGCGGCGTTGGAGGCGCAGGCTGAAGGCTGGCCGATGATGCGCGCGATGCACCTGGAGTTTCCCGACGACCCGGCGTGCGACACGCTCGATCGCCAGTATATGCTGGGCGGTGCGCTGCTGGTCGCGCCGGTGTTCAGCGAAGACGGGGTGGTGGATTATTATCTGCCGGCGGGGCGGTGGACGCACCTGCTGAGCGGTGACGTGCAGGAGGGCGGACGGTGGCACCGCGCGGTGCACGATTTCGTGAGTTTGCCGCTGTTCGTGCGGCCGAATTCGATCGTGGCGATGGGAGGGGAGGACGCGCGTCCGGATTACGATTATCTGGAGGACGTCATGTTCGAGGTCTTCGAACTCGGTGAGGGCCAGCAGGTGACGTGCGCGGTGGCGAGCCCGACGGGGGAGGCGGTGACGGCGACGATCTTGCGCGAGGGTGCGCGACTGAGCGCGCGGATCGCGGGTGCAACGCGAACACGCTGGCGCGTGCGACTGGTGGGCGTGGCGGGAGTCACGCGTCTGGAGGGATGCACGGTGGCGGCCGACGCGAGCCGGCGGGGAGCGGTGCTGGTGCCCGCGACGGGAGCCACGGATATCGCGTGCGAGGTGGAGAGTTGAGTGGATCGCGCGAGGAGGTTGCCCGGCGGCGAGTTGAACCCTTGACGCCGTGGTGCGGGCTGCCGAACGATGCCGGCGCTCGCGTGCGAGAGGCGCAGGCGGCCCTGTTTTCCCCTTTATGAAGAAATCGATCGGTTGTTTCCCTGCTCGTGTCCGCTTCGGCGGCGCCGAGGTGCGCAAAGTGTCGGGCTTGGCCGGGGTGGCAACGGCGCTCGTGATAGCGACCGCGGTGCTGGCGGGGTGCGCGTCGGGACAATATACTTATGTGACGACCATCGGAACAGGGGAGCGCCTGGAGTTTCCGTTGGAGCGCGGTTTGCCGGTGATGGTGAAAAAAGGGTCGTATGAAGTGGTCCACGTGGGCCTGATGCCGAGCCCGGACCCGAGTCTGAAGCAGACGGTTTTCCTGTTCGCGTTTACGGATCAGACGGGCGTGGCGCCGCGGTCGGTGGTGGTGGACGACGTGTCGGACCGGGAGCCGATCCGGCTGTTTGAAGATTTGGAGCCGAAACTGCAGAACAATCAGTGGCGCTGCATCACACGGCCCTACGATGGCGACGATCCGGCGTTGCATTGGCTGGGCCAGCTGGGGGACACGATGCGGGTGTTTCGCTTCACGATCACGACGGCGGACGGCCGCGAGGTGGTCCTGCACCAGGCGTGGTCGGCGCCGGGCTGGATGAAGGCGGCGATGCGCCGGACGCTCGGACTGCCGGCGTTGTAGGGCGCGGCCGGTTTTCTCAAGCCGAGGCGACGATGCCGCGATTGTCTCGAATCAAACCGGTTCGCGCCGCCACGCTTGCCGATGTCGGTCGCGCGGCGGGCGTGTCGGCCATGGCAGCGTCCACCGTGCTCAACGGGGCGCGGACTTCGTCGCGGATTTCCGAGGAAACGCGCCAGCGCATTCTCGAAGCGGCGACGCGACTCCAATACCGGCCCAACGCCACGGCGCGGGCGCTGGTGAACCGGCGGACGAACGCGATCGGCGTGGCGGCGGTGGTGGGGGACGGTGAACTGAACAGTTACGCCCTCGAAGTCTTCACCGGCATCCTGGCGGCGGCGGGGCAGTATGACCAGAACACGACGATGTTCACGCTGCACGACTGGTCGCGGGACGCGGCGCGATTGCACGGGTGGTGCGACGGTCGGATCGACGGGCTCATCCTGCTCGCGCCGGTGCTGTCGCGCGAGGCGGTGAAGCTGCTGCCGGGGCACACGCCGTTCGTGTCGCTGCATGCGAATGTGCCGGCGCCGAACGTGGTCAACATCGAGAGCGACGAGGAGCGCGGGGCGTTCGAGATGGTGCGGCATCTGATCGCGCAGGGGCACCGGCGGATCATGCATCTCAGCGGCAATCGCGGCATGTTGGGGGCCGAGCGGCGCATCGTCGGCTACAAACGGGCGCTGGCGCAGGCGCGTATCCCGTTTTCGGATGCGTTGTTCGTGCCGGCGTCGTTCACGAGCGGTTCGGGGCGGACGGCGCTGCGGGCCTGGTTCAACGCGCACGCGGGCGAGCGGCTGCCGCAGGCGGTGTTCTGCGCGAACGATGCGCTGGCGATCGATTGCCTGGAGACGTTTGCCGAGGCGGGACTGCGCGTGCCGGAGGATGTTTCGGTGGCGGGTTTCGACGATACGCTGGCGGCGCGCACGACGGTGCCGCAACTCACGACGATGCGGCAGCCGCTGCGGGCGATGGGCGGCCGGGCGGTCGAGGTGCTGCTGAGTCGGGTGCGTCGGCAAAACGGCGAGCCGGCGGAGGAGCTTGAAAATCCGATCGTGTTTCCGGTCGAGCTTGTGACGCGCGCATCCGTGGGGCCGCCGCCGGCGGTCGACCGCGTGGTGCCGGCAGCGCGGACGGAGCGAGGTTGATGCGGAGCCGTGGTCGGGTGCTTTGGCTGACTCTGCAGCACGGGCGTCCCGCCCGTTAATGGTTTTCGCGCGCACACCAAACTAGCCGGGAGGGACGCCGGTTCGCCGTCCATCACCGAGGTGGACGATTCTGCGCCCGATATTTGCACCTGGGCGGGCGGAGTGGTTGCACCAATGTAAGACGAGCGCCGGGCTGCCGTTCGCTTTATTTCGCTTTCCATTCCCCGGGGTGCCGGTTTTATGGCCGTGCTCTATTTATAGAATACCCGCCATGAAGAAAGCTCGCTTGCACTTCCCCCGCATCCGCCCGATCGCCTACGAAGGCACCAAGACCTCGAACGCGCTCGCGTTCCGTCACTACAACCCCGAGGAGGTCGTCGACGGCAAGACGATGGAGGCGCACATGCGCTTCTCGATTGCCTACTGGCACGCCTTTCGTGGGACCGGCTCCGATCCGTTTGGCCCCGGCACGATCGTGCGGCCGTGGGAAAAAGGAAACAACGACGTGTCGATCGCGCTGACGCGCATGGATGCGGCGTTCGAGTTCTTCCAGAAGATCCGCGCGCCGTTCTGGTGTTTCCACGATCGCGACATCGCGCCGGAAGGCCGTTCGCTGGCGGAGAGCAACAAGATCCTCGACCGTGTGGTCGCGCACGCGAAGGACCTGCAGAAGGAAACGGGCGTGAAGCTCCTGTGGGGCACGGCGAATCTGTTTTCCAACCCGCGCTACATGTCGGGTGCGTCGACGAATCCCGACGCGCACGTCTTCGCCTACGCGGCGGCGCAGGTGAAGAAGGCGATGGATGCGACGAAGGCGCTCGGCGGCGAGAACTACGTGTTCTGGGGCGGTCGCGAAGGTTACGAGACGCTGCTCAACACGAACCTGAAGCGCGAGCAGGACCACCTCGCGGCGTTTCTCCACATGGCGGTCGATTACGCCAAGGAGATCGGTTTCAAGGGCCAGTTCCTCATCGAGCCGAAGCCGAAGGAGCCGACGAAGCACCAATACGATTTCGATGTCGCCAGCGGCATCGCGTTCCTCCGCACCTACGGCCTTGAGAAGTATTTCAAGTTCAACATCGAGACCAATCACGCGACCCTCGCCGGCCACACGTTCAACCACGAGATCGAGGTCGCGGCGTCGCAGGGCATGCTCGGCTCGATCGATGCGAATGCCGGCGACATGCTGCTCGGCTGGGACACCGACCAGTTCAACACCGACGTCAAGGAGCTCACGCTCGCGATGGTGTCGATCCTGCGCGCCGGCGGCCTCGGCAGCGGCGGCTTCAACTTCGACGCGAAGCTCCGCCGTCAGTCGACGGACGTGGAGGATCTGTTCCACGCGCACATCGGCGGCATGGATGCCTACGCGCTGGCGTTCAAGATCGCCCGTCGCATCCTCGCCGACGGCAAGTTCGAGCAGTTCGTGGCGGAGCGTTACGCGAGTTTCGACAGCGATTACGGCCGCGACATCGAGAAGGGCCGCATCGGCTTCAAGGAATTGAACAAGCTGGTGCTGACGAAGCTCGGCGAGCCGAAGATCCGCTCCGGCAAGCAGGAGTATCTCGAGAACCTGCTGAACACCTACCTGCACGGGTAAGCTGTTTTTGAATACACCGCACGGTGGAGCCCGACGTCGCAACGGCGTCGGGCTTTTTGTTTCCCGCGCCGGTTCCGGTTACTTCGCGGCGCAGGTTTGCTGCACCTGCTGGTGGATCGTCGCGAGGCTGGCCCGCCCGAGTTCCGCTTCCATGCTGGCGCGGGCCTGGGCGAACAGGCCTGCGAGGATCGTCTCGATCTTGGCGCCGACGGGGCACAACGGATTCGGCGCGAACGAGGCGAACCCGTTTTGCTGCGGGTTGACGGCGCGAAAGACGTCGAGCAGCGAGATCGCGTGCGGGTCGCGCGCGAGCGAGAAACCGCCCTGTGCGCCCTTCTGGGCGACGACGATCCGGGCCTTGGTGAGCGCGGAGAGCAACCGGCGGATCACGACGGGGTTGGTATCGACGCTTTCGGCGATCTCGGCCGACGGGACGGCGGAGCCGGCGCGATAGGCGAGGTAGGCGAGGATGTGAACGCTGACGGCGAAGCGCGAGTTTCTGGTCATGCGGGGCGCGCCCACCCAATCGCGAGAAGCCACGGGGTCAAGCGAGGCGGCGGCGCCGGCCCGGCGAGCGTCCCATGGGCCGGCGCCCATATCGAGGATTGCAAACGAGGGCGTTTCGGCGAGGTTCACGACTTTCCCAAGTCTCATGTTAAAGAAAATTTTTGCGAAACTGCGCGATTCGATCGGCGGTTCCCGGGCCTCCAAGCCAGCCGCGAGCGGCGGCAAATCCGGCTCCTCCGCCAAGCCGCACGTTTCGTCTCATCGGGGCGATGCGCGCACTGAACGCAGTCGCGGTTCCGCTCAAGGAGGCTCCACGGCGAGCGGCAAATCGGGGAGCGGCGGTGGCCGGGGCGGG
Source organism: Verrucomicrobiota bacterium (assembly GCA_023430825.1). Lineage (GTDB taxonomy): Bacteria > Verrucomicrobiota > Verrucomicrobiia > Opitutales > Opitutaceae > Opitutus. The sequence continues at coordinate 16,064 of JAEYYL010000338.1, forward strand.
AAACCGCACGCCCCGCGCGAGGCGCAGCCGGGGGGCGAAACTCACGGCGGCGGGCGGCCGCGGCGAGACGAAGGGCGCGGTGGACGTGGTCAGGGCCGCGGCCGCGGTGAGCGCGGAGGTTTTTCGGATCGCACGCCGTCGGGCCGGCCGCGCAAAGACGACAGTTTCGATCACCCGCGCGCGACGCCGGCGAAACCAGCGGTGCCGGTGGATGTGCCGAAAATGGACACGCCGTTCACGGCGCTCGGCTTGTCGGACGCGCTGGCGTTTGGCGTGCAGGAGATGGGCTACGTGGCGCCGACGCCGATCCAGGCGCAGGCGATTCCGGTGGTGTTGAAAGGCGGCGACGTGATCGGATCGGCGCAGACCGGCACGGGCAAGACGGCGGCGTTTGCGCTGCCGATCATCCAGCGGCTCGGCACGCACGGCAAGCTGCGCTGCCTGATCCTCGAACCGACGCGCGAGCTCGCGCTGCAGGTCGAGGAGGCGTTTCACAAATTTGCGAAATTCACCGATCTGCGCGTGACGATCGTGTATGGCGGTGTTGGATACGGGAAGCAGACCGACGACCTCCGGCGCGGGATGGACATCCTCGCGGCGACGCCGGGGCGTTTGCTGGACCATCTGGAGCAGGGCAACTGTTCGCTGGAGAACATCGACATCCTCGTGCTCGACGAAGTCGACCGGATGCTCGACATGGGCTTTCTGCCGGACGTGCGGCGGATCGTGCAGCGGTGTCCGAAGGCGCGGCAGACGCTGTTCTTTACCGCCACGCTGCCGCCGGAGCTGGAGCAGCTCGCGGGTTGGGCGTTGCACAATCCGGTGAAGGTCGAGATCGGCCGCCAGCGTTCACCGGCGGAGACGGTGTCGCACGCGTTTTATCCGGTCGTGGCCTCGCAGAAGTTCGAGCTGCTGCAATTGCTGCTCGAGCAGACGGAGTTCAAGAGCGTGCTGATTTTTTCGCGGACGCGCATGGGGGCGGATCGCATCGCGCGGAAGCTGCAGCAGAGCGGTCACACGGTTGGCGTGATGCACTCCGACCGCAGCCAGCGCGAGCGCATCGAGGCGTTGGACGGGTTCAAGTCGGGCCGCTTCGAAGTGCTCGTGGCGACGGACATCGCGGCGCGCGGCCTGGACATCGCGGGCGTGTCGCACGTGATCAACTACGACGTGCCGGAGAATGCCGAGGACTACGTGCACCGCATCGGCCGCACCGGCCGCGCGCAAAACACGGGTGACGCGTTCACGCTGGTGACGGAGGAGGATGTGCGCGACGCGCGTTCGATCGAGCGCTACATGGGCGTGACGGTGGAGCGAAAGAAGATCGAAGGGTTTCCGTATATTTATTCTGCGTTGTTCGACGAGAAGGCGCTGGCGGAGACGGCGGCGGCAGCGGTGAAGCCGGCGAGCCGGTTGCATCGCGGCATGAGACGCTGATCGGCGCTGCGGGCCGGGAGCTCCAAGCTCCAACCTCCAAGCTTCAGAGAAACACCAGAGGCCAGACTTCAAGGGCTGGTGTTTGGAGGTTGGGGCGTCATCGGAGCTTGCGAGCTGGGTGCTTGGAGTTTTCGGGGCACTGCGCCGCGAAAGTCTGCGTCCAGCGGAGAACTTTTCCGTCTGCTTGAGTGAATCCTACTCAACATGACGAAAACGACTTCACTGGAGACGGAAGAAATCCGCGGCTACGTCCGCGAACGTTACGGCGCGATCGCCGAGCAAGCCCCCGACGCGTGCGGCTGCATGAGCGGTGGCTGTTGTGGCGAGGGTGGCCGCAGCTACGGCGAGAGGCTCGGCTACACGGCGGAGCAATTGGCGTCGGCGCCGGCTGGCGCGGATCTGGGGCTCGGCTGCGGAAATCCGCTGGCGATCGCGAGCATCAGGCCGGGCGAGACCGTGCTCGATCTCGGGAGCGGCGCGGGCTTCGACTGTTTCCTCGCGGCGCGGCAACTTGCGGGCACGGGCAACGTGATCGGCGTCGACATGACGGCCGCGATGATCACGAAGGCGCGCGCCAATGCGCGGAAAGGCGATTTCGCGAACGTCGAGTTTCGCCTCGGCGAGATCGAGGCGCTGCCGGTGGCGGATGCGAGCGTCGACCTGATCCTGTCGAACTGTGTGATCAATCTCTCGCCGGAGAAGGAGCGCGTGTTTCGAGAAGCGTTTCGCGTGTTGAAGCCGGGCGGGCGGCTCGCGATCGCGGACGTGGTGGCGACGCGTGCGCTGCCGGAGGCGTTGAAGACGAAGCTGGCGACGATCGGCGCGTGCATCGGCGGCGCGACGCCGATCGACGAATTGCGCGTGGGGTTGGCAGCGGCGGGTTTCGAGCGGGTCGAGATTGTGGCGAAGGAAAGCTCGCGCGATTACATCCGGCAATGGACCGAAGACTCCACGGCGGGAGATTTTGTCGTGAGCGCGACCATCACCGCGTATAAACCGGGCGCGTGAAGACGGTGAATTCGGAAGTCCAAACCAGGGCGGCTGGCGACAGCCGCCCCGATCTTTTGATCGAGACCGCGCGGACAGAGGATGGGCCGGCGATCGCGGCGTTGTTGCGGGCGGCGGAGCTGCCGCATGAGGATTTCGTGCCGCATGTCGGACATTTTATCGTGGCGCGCAGCGGCGGGGAGATTGTCGGCGCGATCGGCGCGGAGGTGTATGGCGAGGACGCGCTGCTGCGCTCATTCGTCGTTCGCGCGGAGCTGCGCCGGATGGGACTCGGTGCGCGGCTGGTGCGCGAGCTCGAGCGTGCGGCGGCGGGATGGGGCGTGCGGCGTTGGTGGCTGTTGACCACGACGGCGCAGGCGTTTTTCGCGAAGCGGGGATTCCGGCGCGTGCCGCGAAGTGAAGCGCCGGCGACGATCGCGGCGACGGAGGAGTTTCGCGGGCTGTGTCCGTCGATCGCGGTGTGTTTGTCTCGCGAGCGGCGCAACGGTTGAGAAACGGATGAGGCGCTGCGCGCGAGCGGCGGCATGGGCAGCGGATTTTCGCGAAGGGCGTTCATCCGCCTGTGGTGCCCGAACGGTTTGGTATACTAGCCCGTAGTCGAGCGAGAGCAACCGGGCTTCCTGAATGTGGACGTGCCGATAAGCGGGCGCGTCGAGCACCCATCGGACCTTTGTTTTGAAGTCTCGCAGCGCTTTGCAGCCCAGCACCACTCTTCGGATTGATCTGATCGGAGTCGGCTCCTGGTGCGATGTGGCGGGTTTTTTTTGCAACGGGACAAGTGAAATAAAATGAAGCCTTTCACCTTCAACCAGCCGGGAATTCGTCCCGAGCTTCTCATTGTCGAGAGGAGCCATTAATCGCCACTCTTGTTCATGCCTCCAAGCCTTCGCTTTCACGGAGCCCCATCGTCTTAAGACTCGCGCCTGAGTGTCGGGGGTGGTGTCGGCAAAGTCCGACAGAAGCATCGGTGGTGGCGAATCTGCATAGTCCGATATCTTCCAGAGGTGGTCGTGTTTGGCCAGATCGTGCGGTGGACCGTTCTGATTGAAATCGAACTCGATCAGCATCCCCCGGTGGCCATTGGCGTAGTGTCCCCACATGAGCATTCGGGCGTGCTGCTCTTCCGGCGAGGGCGCATATGACCGCTTTTCGGTCGAAAAGCAGGCGATGCCGAAAAATGCATCCAAAGCCTCTGGACTGAGCGAAAGCTGCTGGAGTTGGGAAAATTCCATTTCGAAGAATTTTTTGCCCACATCCGAGTTAGGGGCCGGAAAACTTGAGAGCCAGTGTTCGTAGTTTCTATAAAAGTCGGGGTGATGTTTTGCAGGCCTGATAAGGAAGGCTTTCCTCCTTGCGATAAAGCGCTTTGACCTCGTCAAGAGAGAATCCGGCCGGCAATCCCAGCCAGAACTCGAACGGATCGTTGAACTTACCCGGAGGTGTGATCTTCAGTTCGCGCCGGCTCAACACGTCGAGGCCGTGTTCGTCGATGTAGTGAAGCAGGGGAGGAAACGTTTTGCGGTCCGATCTGGCTGACGTAAATGCGTTCATAGTGAGTGCGTTTGATTTCTACACTCATCATTTCACGCTAAAACCGAGAGGCGAATGAATGCCCGTGACGAAATGGACCTTTGCCGCTTTTGAGACGAATGAGGTTAGATGGCGCAA
>JAEYYL010000443.1 GCA_023430825.1 Verrucomicrobiota bacterium
GAGTCGATACTCGATCCATGATCGCCACGCCGATTCCGCGCGAGACGCTGCTGCACGTCGTCAAGTCGTTGCCGGCGGCGCCCCGGATCATGTCTCAACTCGGGCACCTCCTGCTCGACCCGAATTCGGACATGGGGGAGATCACGGAATTGCTGCGTCGCGACACGGCGCTGACGGCGCGGATCATTCGCATCAGCAACAGTGCGTTCTACAATACCGGCCAGCCGTATGGGACGCTCGACGAGGCGTTGGCGCGCGTGGGCTACATGGAAGTTTACCGGCTGACGGGGCTGGCCGCGGTGTCGCAGATGTCGGATCAGGAACTGCCGCTCTACGGGATCACGGGGGCGCAGTTGCGGGAGAACTCGCTGCTGACGGCGCTGGTCATGGAGGCGCTGGCGGACCGGGTGCAGATCGATCCGCGACTCGCCTACACGGCGGGGTTGCTGCGGTCGGTGGGCAAGATCGCGCTCGATCGGTTGACGCGCAGCGGTTCCTACAACGGGAGCTACAAGGGCCGCGAACAGGGCCGGCTCGGCGATTGGGAAACGCAGTTTATCGGGATGAGCAACTGCGAGGCGGCGGCGGTGATTTTGAAGGAGTGGCGCTTTCCGCTGTCGACGGTCGGTGGGATTCGCGATCACTACCTGACGGCGTCGGGTGCATCGCCGTTGGCGCAGTTGTTGAATCTTGCGTCGGGCGCGGCGGAGCGTGGCGGGCACGGGCTGCCGGGCGAATCGGATTACTGGACAAACTCGCTGGCGGCGTGCCGCGATCTGCCGCTCGACGAGGAGCAGGTGGACGACTCGTTGCGCCAGGCCTTGCAGATGTTCGGGCCGTTGCGCGATGCGGTGAGTTGAACGCGGAAAGCGGGCGGTGAGCGACGCGTCGCATCCCGGTAACGGGGAAAAATCTGCCGCGGGAGTGAGCGCGACAGCGCGGGAGAAAAGGAAATAACTGTTTGTGGCTTGGGCGCAGCGGCTTGCGGGAGAGGTGCGGCCGTGGGCGCGGAATCTGCGACAGCGGCGGTGGGATGCACCTCGCCACGCTTTTTTTCCACCTGCCGTTTGGGTTGCGCCGGTCGCGCCGGCGCAACCGGACCGCTCACGCGAACCCGCCTTCTTTTATGAACAAGAAAACGCTTCTACGAACCCTCGACGCCGCGGTCGCCGCGCACAAATCCGGACAGCATCAGGAGGCGGAGCGTTTGTATGCGCTGGTGCGCCAGGGCGCGCCGCGGTTGTTCGACGGTTGGTATTTGTCGGGGGTGCTGGCGGTGCACGCGGACCGGCCGGCGGACGCGGTGCCGTTCCTGTTGCAGGCGTTGCAACTGGACAAGAACTCGGCGGAGACGCGGCTTTTCCTCGGGATGGCGCTGGCGGATTTGGAGCGTTATGCGGAAGCGGTGAAGCCGCTGCGCAGCGCGCTCGAGAAGCTGCCCGAGCATCCCGCGGCCTGGGAGAATCTGGCGAAGTCGCTGGCCGCGGTGGGGCGTCCGGCGGAAGCCGACGAGTGCCTGCGGCGGGTGCTGGCGATGCAGCCGCATCGCGCGGACGTCCGCGAAAAGCTCGCGGCCGCGGCGACGACGCCGGTGGCGCTGGCGAGTTGAGCGCGGAGTGCGGCGACGAAACCGACCGGCAGATTCTGCCGCCGCCGGGCTGCCGCGCTGCTCGATGCAGGAAAATTAGGTTATTTAACGCTGATATAGAATTACTTATGTAAACGCCGTGGCAGTGGGCGCGAAACCTGCGAATCGGCAACCCAACTCATTCCGGTGCTCGCCGGAGTGGCTTTCGCAACCTCATCGAACACCGATCATGTCATCCTCGCTTCCCGCTGCCGCACCGACTGTCTCCGCGTCGCCGCTCCCCGCACCGCGAGCCCTGCTGTTTTTCCTTTCGCCTCAGGACAGTTATCGGCGGCCGCTGTTTTCGAGCGAAGAAGTGTTTTGCGGTCCTGACACCGAAACGCGTCAAACGGATGGCCGGGTGACGGCGTTGAAGACGCCGGTGGGGCGGTTCGACGTCGCGGAGATTCTGCGTCAGCTCCCCGCGGCGCAGCAGCCGGAGATCGTGGTGGTGAAGGCGGACGCGACGGGCCGGAACTTCCCGCGGAATCTGAAGGCGGTGCGCTGCCCGAAGGTGCTGCTTGTGGGGGACACGCATCACATGGCGCAGCCTTTGAGCAAGGTGATCGATTATGCGCGTTCGGAGCCGTTCGATTTCATCGTCTTCGATCATACGCGCCATCACGCGCATTTTTTCGCCGAAGCCGGTCTGCGTTCGCTGCACTGGCTGCCGGCGCTCGATTACGGTTACGCGCATCGCGAAATCGCGACGGCGCCGTCCCGGCCGCTGACGTTTGTCGGCCAGGCCGGCCGGCACCATCCGTGGCGGCGCGCCGTGCTGGAACACGTGAGAGCCGCGGGGCTTCCGCTCGAGGTCCTGCGCGGGACTCTCGCTGAAACCGCCGATCTCTACGCGGATTCGCAGGTCACGCTCAATGCGAGCCTGAATGGCGATCTCAACCTGCGCGTCTTCGAGTCGCTGGCGGCGGGTGGGTTTTTGCTGACGGACGAACTCTCGCCGGCGTCGGGTTTGCGGCTGCTGTTCGAGCCGGGCCGTCATCTCGACACGTGGCGCACGCCGGGCGAACTGGTGGAGAAGATCCGCCATTATCTCGCGCATCCGGACGAGGCGCAGCGCATTCGCCGCGAAGGGCAGGCGGAGATCCGTCGCGCGCATCATCCCGAGGTGAAGCTGCGCGAGTTCTACGATCTCGTTCATTCCGGCCGGGTGAATCCCCGCTACGATCTTGGATTCGATCGCGGGGCGGAGACGACGTCGTCGCCCGTTGGCGCGTCGCAGGAGGGAAGTGTGGGGAAGCGGCGTCGCGATGCCTACGAACGGCTCCAGGCGCTGCATCAAACTTCACGTGAGGTCACCGTGTATTGTGCGGCGCCTGAGGCCCTGGCTGATCTCGCGGACCTGCCGCGGTTGCGCTTCGTGCCGCTCGCCGAACTGAGCGCAGAGCCGCCGGCGAGCGAGGTGAGCGCGCCGCGGACGCCGGTGCTCTGGTGGGAAGGCGCCGCCGAGGCGCTCGCGGATTGTCTCGTGCGTTTCACGGGTCGCTGGATCGTGGCGCCGGAAGCTTCGTCGGCGGTCGCCGCAGAACTGGAGGCGTGGGGTTTCTCGCCCGACGCGAACGGCTCGTGGTGCCACGAACTCGTGCGCCCGGTGCAATGGGTGCAGCAGGCGATGGGTCGCGGTCTGACGGAGATCGCGCAGGCGCGGCTGCGGCCGCTGCTCCCGGAGTCGCAGGATTCGTCGGAGTGCGTGAGCATCGCGGCGCTGGCCGAGACCCTTGGCGATGGGGAGCTTCAGCGTCAGGCGCTGGAGCAAGCGATCCGGCTGGATCGCAACAATCAGGCGGCGTTTCTTTCGCTCGCGGCGCTTTCCCTCGATCAGCAGCAGTTCGCGTCGACGCTGGTGTTGCTCGAAGAAGCGACGCGGATGGGGCCACTCGAGCCGGGCGTGGAAGCGTTTCGGGCGCAGCTCGAGACGGAGCTGGCCGGTGACGCGTTGATCCAATCGTATTATGCGGCGATCAACCGGGTGCCGGTGACGCCGACGGAGAAACCGCGCCGGATTCTGGTGATCACCAACATCCTGCCGCCGCAGGAACTCGGCGGCTACGGCCGTTCGATCTGGGAGTTTGCGGACGGGTTGCGGCGGCGCGGGCACGAGGTGCGTGTGCTGACGGGCAACTCGCCGATGCTTGCGAAAAAGCCGACGGCGGCCGAGGTGGAGTTCGAGCAATACGTGTCGCGCCGGCTGAAATTGAAAGGCGCCTGGATCGATGGGCGCGCCTTCGAGCTGAAGAATCCCAAGGAAGCGGCGTTGCGGGAGAAGGCGAATCTCCAACTCGTGCGGAACACGATTCGCACGATGGACGCGGAAGTCGTGCTGGCGGGCAATCTCGACTTTCTCGGCGTGGGACTGATCGAGCTGGCGATGGAGGCCGGCCTGCCCGTCATCCAATCGCTGGGCAACACCCAGCCCGGTTACACCGCGGCGGAGCAGCCGACGTCGCCGCTGTATTGCGCGGCGCCCTGCAGCGACTGGACGGGCCAGGTGATGCAGCAGACGGGCTATTCGCCGGCGCGCATGGACACGATTTATCCCGGCGCACGCATCGACCGGTTTCTGCGGGTGCACGCGCCGGATCTGCGCAAGCTCCGGCTGTGCTACGCGAGTCTCGTGTTGCCCTACAAAGGGGCGGATACGTTTGTGGAATCGCTCGCGCACCTGCACCAGCGCGGCGTGGAGTTCACGGCGGAGATCGCGGGTGACGCGCCGGATGCGGCATTCCTCGAGCGGCTGAAGAACTTCGTCCAGCAAATCGGCATGGCGGATCGGGTGAAGTTCACCGGCTTCCTCGACCGCGACGGCATGTCGGGTCTTTTCGCGCGGAACAACGTGCTGGTTTTCCCGAGCCGCTTCGAGGAGCCCTTCGGGATCTCGCAGATCGAGGCGATGATCGCCGGCCTCGTGCTTGTCACGAGTGCGACGGGCGGCGCGAAGGAAGTCGTGACCGACGGCGTCGATGGCCTCGTGTTTCCGAATGGCAACGCCGGCGCGCTCGCCGACCGGCTGCAATCGCTCGCGCACAAGCCCGAGCTATTCACGCGCCTGCAGGAGGCGGGTCAGAGTCGCGCGGCGGAGTTCTCGGTCGATCGCGCGGTCAATCGGATCGAGCGGATCTTCGAGGAACTGCTCGAGACGAAGGCGAACCAGGCGGCCGAGGCGGAGGTGGCGCTGGGCTGATCCCGCGCCGCGTCGGCGGCGAAACGTATCCGGTCATGAACTACGCGATCATCGGCGGCGGATTGGTGGGTCTGGGCACGGCGCTCGCGCTGAAGCGGCTGGCGCCCGATGCGAACGTCCGGCTCATCGAAAAGGAACCGACCGTCGGCTGTCACCAGAGCACGCACAACAGCGGCGTGCTGCATGCGGGACTTTACTACAAGCCCGGCTCGTTGAAGGCGAAGCTGGCGGTGAGCGGCATCCGCCAGATGGTCGCCTTTTGCGAGACGCAGGGCATCCGTCACGAAGTCTGCGGCAAGCTCGTGGTCGCCACGAATGCGGAGGAAGTCGGCCGGCTGCGCACGCTGATCGAGCGCGGCACGGCGAACGGTCTGCGGGGCTTGCGCTGGCTCGAAGGCGGCGCGTTGCGCGAGATCGAGCCGCATGCGGCCGGGATCGCGGCGGTGCACGTGCCGGAAGAAGGGATCGTCGATTATCGCGCGGTGTGCGCGGCGCTCGAGCGCGAGCTGCGGCGGCAGGGTGTGACGGTGACGACGAACGCGCGTTTCGAGCGGGCGTGCCGCGATGGCGCCGACTGGCGCGTGGAGACGACGGCGGGCGAGTTCCCGGCGGACCTGATCGTCAATTGTGCCGGTTTGCACAGCGACCGCGTCGCGCGGCGGGCGGGCGAGAAACGCGAGGCGCGCATCGTGCCGTTTCGCGGCGAGTATTACAAACTGCGGGAGACGGCGCAGCACCTCGTGAGGAATCTGATTTATCCGGTGCCCGATCCGACGTTCCCGTTTCTCGGCGTGCATTTCACGCGGATGATCGAGGGCGGCGTGGAGGCGGGACCGAACGCCGTGCTGGCAATGGCGCGCGAAGGCTACGCGAAATCGACGCTTCGCGTGGGCGAGCTGCTCGATGCGATCGGTTATCGCGGGTTATGGAACTTCATGCGTCGCCATCGGGCAATGGCGTGGGAGGAAGTCGTGCGATCGTTCAGCCGGCGGAAGTTTTGCGAGTCGCTGCAGCGGCTGGTGCCGGCGGTGCAGCTCGAAGACCTCGAGCCGGGCGGCGCGGGGGTGCGGGCGCAGGCGATGCTGCCGGACGGCACGCTGGTGCAGGATTTTCATTTCGTGGAGCGCGAAGGCGCGCTGCACGTGTTGAACGCGCCGAGCCCGGGAGCGACCGCGTGCCTGGCGATCGGCGAGCACGTCGCGCGGCGGGCGTTGAACCTCGCGGCGGACCTCGACACGTATTCGTATCAACCCGCCGACCTCGCGGCATGACGACGCTGGCCGATCTCCAGGCGCTGCACCAGGCCGGACGCTTCTCGGACGCGCGCGAGGCGGTGACGCGGGCGCTCGCGGACGGGGACGACGGCGAACGACAAGCGGGCGCGCTCTACGTCGTGTATTATGCGCTCTTCGATCTTTTCCCGCAGGCGCTCGCGGCGCTCGAGCCTTTGCTGCCGCGGTTGGAGAACGATTTGAACACCTGCAACGCGGTCGCCTTCGCCGCGTGGGTGACGGACCGGATCGATCTTTGCCGGTGGGCGAGCAAACGCTGCATCGCCTTGAATCCGGCGGTGGGCAACGGCTACCTGCGGCTCGGGTTGGCGGAGCTCGGACGCGAGAACTATGCGGACGGTTTTTGTGCGCTGTCGGCGGGACTCTACAATTGTCCGACGGACGTTCACCTGCAGCACTGGCATCCGCTCGCGCGTTCGCTGGTGCAGGGGACGCGGCGGGTGAAGTTTGTGTTCGACCGCATGGAGTTCGTGTTCGCGCTGTCGGTGTTCAACACGCAGGCGATGGAGATGGCGGCGAACCACGTGAGCGGGCGGCTTTACGAGCCGGAGGAGTTGCGGCATGCACGGGCGTTCGTCGGCGCGTGCGATTCGATCGTCGAAGTCGGGGCGCTGGTGGGCAATCACACGATCTTTTTCGCGAAGGCGCTCCGGCCGAGAACGATTCATGTGTTCGATGCGAATTCGCGCGCGGTGGCGCAGGTCCGCGAGAATGTGGCGCTGAACGGCCTCGAGGGCGGTGCCACGAACATCGTGGTGCATCACGCGGCGGTGGGCGGCAAGGCGGGGCGGATCCGGATGTTCGATCACGACGTGCCCCTCGTGCGACTCGACGACGAGGTGAAGGAGCGGGTGGAGTTCATCAAGATCGACGTGGACGGGATGGAACTCGAGGTGCTCGACGGCTGCCGCGCGCTGATTTCGCGGGACCGGCCGAAGATCATGATCGAGGTGCAGCAGGAGTTGAAGGAGCGGTTTTTGGCGTTCGTCCGCGGACAGGGCTACGTCGTGGAGCACGAGCTGGTGCGCGCGTCGGACTCGAATTTCTTCATCGCGCCGGAGTGAAGGAGCGGACTAGGCTTCACTCGCCTCAAACAAACGGGTGTCCTTCGCGATGAACGTGAGCTTACGCGGCGTGCGGGTGGCGTGTTTCTATCCTTGGACGCCGTTCGAAATGACGGGTGCCTGGGTGCGCTTTACGTGTCTCTGGCGTTATCTGGTCGAAGCTGGAGCGGAGGTTACCCTGGCGTTTCTCGAAAGAGGAAATGACGCCGCACTCGAGGGCGTATCGGTGCGCTATCTGGGCGAACCGAACATTTATCGCAACATCGGGGATTACGCGCGGGCGCTTCTCTCCGGGAAAGCGGCGTCGGAGTTGAGGCACTATTCTGCCGCGGAGCTGAATTTTCTCCTCATGTATGAAAAGGGACTGGTGCTTGGCAGTCCCAAAGCCGGGCCGTGGGTCGACGCGCTCGTGCGGGAGCATGACATCGTGACCTGCGAGTATCCGATGTATGCGCCGATGTTGTCGGATTTCTGTCGGAAGTGGAACCGGCCGCTGGTTGTCACGAGCCTCGATCTGCTGTTCGAGCTGCACGGCCGCCATCCTGGGGCGAAAGCGCGCTTGAAGCAGAAGGAGGTTCAGGCGCTGGGGCTGGCGGATGCGGTGGTGTTCTGTAACGAACACGAACGCGAGATCTTCGCCAGGGAGGGTTTGAAGGGCGTGACGGTGTTGAACACGGGTGACGTGCTTGGGGTCACCCCCGGGGGCGAGGAGCTTCATTCGGCGGGCGAGCGGTCGACGCTCAAGATCAAGACGGCCCACTACTGCCTCTTTGTCGGCAGCGCCCATGCCCCGAATGTGGAAGCGGTCGACGAGGTGAAGAACATGGCAAAGGGCATGCCGGAGATGACCTTCGTGGTGGCGGGAAACTGCCTCGCGCCGACGCGGGACGGCAATTTCATCGCGGTGGGTCCGGTGACGGATGGTTTTCTCGACCGGCTTTATCGCGGGGCGTTCGCGATCGTCGTGCCGTTGCTGCGGGGCACGGGGATGTCGGTGAAAATTTTCCAGGCCTTCACCTATGAAAAGGCGGTGGTGTCGACGCCGGAGGGCGCGCGTGGTCATGCGATTGTCGATGGCGAAGAGGCGCTGCTGGAACCCACGCCGCAGGATTTCCCCAAAAGCATTCGGCGTCTCCTGGCAGATGAAGCGCTGCGCCAGCGAATCGCGAAAAACGCCCGCGCCTATGCGCTGCGGCACGACTTCCGGGTTCATTTCGAGCCCTATGGGGAGATCATCGCCCGGCTGACCAAACGGAGCGGGGACGGTGAACCGCCGGCCCAGCGGCGGAGGTCGCTGGTGCTCGTCGACAACAATCTCTGCGACCGTGTCGGCCATCATTTCAACTACGCGCTGGCGTTGAAGGAGGAGAGCCGGTCGCAGGGTTTCGCGTTTCAGGCCTTGGCGAAACAGACGGCGACGGAGCCGGTGCGGTCGGAGCTCTCGGCGGTGCCGACCTTCTCGCTGGGACTCCACGAGGAAAGCCCGTCGAATCCGTATCCGTGGGAATGGGGCCCGCTGCGGACCACTTACGATTTTCTGCAGGCGAACGATGTGTTCGCGCGGGAACTCGAGGCGGGGTTGACGCGAAAAGTCCGTCCCGGGGATGTGATCTTTCTGCCCAACGCGACGCCGCGGCAGATGCTGGGACTGGCGTTATTGCTGTTGAAGCATCCGATTTATCTGACGCTGCGGTTCGTGCTGATGCTGAGGTATTCGGTGCATCTCCCGGCCGGTCCGATCACCGACCGAAAAGTCGTGTTGGACAAGGCGAGCTGCGAGCACTACGCGCTGGCGATCGAGAAGCTCGTGGCGGCGGATGCCCGGAGTGTGGTGCGGCTGGCGACCGACAGCGCGGAGCTGGCGCAGGAGTTTGCGGCGATGACGCAGCGGCCGATCGAGGTTCTGCCGATTCCGCACACCGCTCACCGGCGGAAATCGGAGTGGCCCGCCGAGATTCCCGTCAAGCCACCGGGGAAACGACGCGTGGTGTATCTCGGGGATGCCCGAGAGGAGAAAGGCTTTGAATTCCTGCCGGCGGTGGTGAACGCCTGTTTGGCGAGTCCCGCATGTTCGGAGGTGGAGTTCGTGTTTCAGGCCTACATCAGCAGCCACCACCATCAGCAGATGGGGTTGGTGATCGAGGAGCTGGCGCGGCTGAAGCGGCCCAATGTTCACCTGGTCAGAAGCTCGCTTTCGCCTGATGCGTATCAGGCGTTGCTGAGCAGTGCGGATCTCGTGTTGCTGCCCTACGATGCGGCGACGTATCGGGCGCGGACGTCCGGGCCGTTCGTGGAAGCGATCTGCGCGGACAAGCCGGTGGTGGTGCCGGCCAAGTCGTGGATGAGCGCGCAGCTCGGCGACTCGCAGGCCGGGGTGACGTTCGCCTCGGGCAACGTGCAGGAACTCGCGCGAGCGGTGATGGGAGCGTTGGCGAACCTCCTGGCGCACACCAAGGCGGCCGAGTCATTGGGCGAGCGGTTCCGGCGGTATCACAATCCACGGAACTTCATCCTCCACTTGATGGGCGATGGTCACGTCTCCGAGGGATAGGCAACGGCGCGCGCGAGCAACCTGCCAACTAGCGGGCGGGGGCGATGCTGTAGTTCTGGCCGTTGCGGGTTGCGCGGTAGGTCATCGGTGTGAATTTCGACAGGCGCTCGGAAGCGAGCAGTCCGTTCATGAAGGCGATCACCTCGGCGACTTGTCCGAAGTCGACCCGGTTGCTGACCTGCGACATGTCGTAGTCCCACCAGCGGAGGGCGAGCAGTTGTTCGATCAGCGCAGGCTCGAAACGGTAGCGCACGATCCGGGCCGGGACGCCGGCGACCACAGCGTAGGGAGGCACGTCCTTGGTAACGATGGCGCCGGCGGCGATAATCGCTCCGTCGCCGATGGTGAGTCCTCCCATGATGATGGCGCGCGTGCCGATCCAGACGTCGTTGCCGATCCGCACGTCCGGCGCGGACAGTTTGCGCGAAGACTCGGCCGGTTTGCTGAAGGGATGTTGGCCGAGGATTTTCTGGTAAGCTTCGAAATGGCCGAGTTTGGCGGTGGTATCCTCGGGGTCGTAGATGAACGGGTGCGTGGAAAGCGTATGCGTGGCGTGCTGCCCCGGGCCGACACACACCGACGCGGCGATGGAGCAATAGCGGCCGATCGACGTCCGGGTGAACTCGCCCTGCGGCTGAATGTAAGTGAAGGCGCCGACGAAGCTATCGCCCGAAAACGTATTGTTGCCCGTCAGGTTGATCGGCGCCTCGAACGTCAACGTGTCGAAGGCGGGCAGCCCGTGGAATTGCAGGCCGAAGTCCTGGAAGCTGCTGGCCATGGGTGATTGGATAAGCGGTTGGTGGGTGAGTGAGCGCTACGCGATCCGAGGGCCTCAGGTCAGTCGCACGCCCGTGGTGCGGATGGCCTCGAGCGTCCAGCGAGCGCGCCAGACTTTCCAATCCTCTTCCATGCCCTCGTAGGGTTGCGCCCATTCGCGCATGCGCTGTTCGATTTTTTCCAGTCGTCGAGCGGCCTCCCACAGCGTGCCGCCTTTCGACCCGAAATTGGAGGCGTTCTGGTAGATGCGCTGGCAGGTGACCGCCACCGAAGAATAGACCGCTCCGTGGCGGGAAGGCAGCGCGTGGTTGATGAGGAAATCGATCTGCGGGCCCAGGCTGAAATCGAAGCCGCCGATTTCCTCAATGCAGTCCCGCCGCCAAATGCTGCTGCTGCCCGGCACAAACATCGAGCCCTGCAGGATGGCGCGGTAGCACTCCGTGGGGGCGAGATAACCCTCGTGGGCCGCGACGCCGAACTTCCCGACCACTTCGTTTTTCTCGGCCGAGAGGAGACCGGCTGCGGCGAAAAACCCGGCGGCATTCGGATGTTCCTCGAGCGCGTTCGCCGCCATCTCGAGGAAGCGCTCGTTCAGGATGAAATCGTCGGCGCCTTCACTGAAAACATAGCGACCCTGGGCGCGTTCCGACACGTTCTTCGATGCGGCCATCATCCCTTGATTCTTGGGAAAATAGTGGGGCTTGATGCGCGGATCTTCCTTTGCGGCGGCGGCAATGATTTGTGGGCTGCCGTCGGTGGAGCCGTCGTCAGTGATCACGATTTCGAAGTCGGTGAAAGTCTGCCGCCGAATGCCGGCCAGGCACTGGGGCAGATACTGCGCGTGGTTATAGTTGCAGATTTGAATCGTGAAAGTCGGTGCGGACATGGAAACGAGTCACGTGTGGAGGACCGACGGTGCTTCGGCGCCCAAACAGGCCTCTATCACGTGGAGAGGATCGCGAATGTGGAAGGAGAACGGGTCGTCCGACGCCATGGCCAGATCAGCATGCCGCTGCAGGGCGCCAGGCGAACGCAGGGTTTGGCGGGCGCTCGCTGCCTGGACGAGAGCGGCGTCCACTCCGAGGCATTGGGCGAGATGGCGGGCCGCCTCGAAGTAGGAGATGTCACGCGCCGCGGAGAGATGGGTGATGCCGGGCGCCTTCCGCCGGGCGACGGCGAGGCTGGCGCTCACCACGGTATCCAGCGTGATCGGAGCCATCCTCAAGTCGGTGAACGCGGCGATGGTTTTGCCCTGCGACAGAGTGTTGGTCCAAGCCGTCAGAAGCGGATGCGACGGGGTGAGCACCTTGGTCAGGCGAAGGATCGCCGAAGGCATGCCTCCTTCTTGGAGGGCAGCTTCGACCGAGGCCTTCTGACGACCGTAAAGACACCGCGGACTTGTCGCCGTGGCGCCCGTCGGGCCTGGCCTGTCGCCGTCGAAGACGAGGCTGGTGGAGAAAAAGACGATGAACACGTTGGCGCGTGCCAGCGCACGGCAAACTTCCAGGGTGCCACGCACGTTTACACGGGTCGAGAACTCGGATTGTTGCTCGCAATGTTGAATGGAGGTGATGCCGGCGCAGACGTAGGCAATGTCGGTGCCGAACGGAGGCGCCCAACGCGGCGGCACTTTGGCGAGGTCCAGGTAGGCGGCGGCGGCGAGGTCGCGGCGGCGCGAGGTGATCGACACCTCATCGCCGTTATTGGCGTGGGCGGCCGCGAGCGCTGCGCCGATGCGGCTTTCTCCGCCTACGACCAAGATGCGGCGACCCGATCGCATGCTATTTCTTTCCCACTCCCATCACCCAGAGATAATGAGCCATGGCATGAAAGCCGGTGTGCACGACCTCGTCGTTCATCGAGAAAACGAACACGTTGTGAAAGAATTTTTGCATGACCGTTTTGAATTCGGGTGCGCTCTTGCAATTGACGTGGCCGGCCTTGCTGGGCGGGGAGGCATAGGCTTGCGACTGAATCGAAGGCGATCCCAGGATGCACACGCCGTGGGACGCGAGGGGCGCGATCATATGGCGGATGAAAGTGTCTTCCTGCTCTCGGGGGATATGCTCCAGGACGTCGACCGCGTAGGCCGCGTCGAAGTGTCCGGGATACGGCGCCTCCAACATATCGTGCAGCACGGCGGTCAGCGGCCATCGTGCGCTAGGGCGGGCGTTGATATCGGCGATGAAAACCGGATCGAAGTCGGTGACCTCGACGTATTCGACCTCCTGCTGGACGATCCGCGTGCCGAAGGCGTCTGCGCTGCCGACTTCGAGCACCCGTTCGCGACCGCTGAGCATTTTCGCGACGAACTTGTAGCGAGCGAGGACGAAGGCCAATCGGCGGGGGTCATCATGCCAGACTTGGTTGGTCATCAAGCCGAGCCGGGTGCGACCCACCTCCCGGTCGATCTCGATGCAGTTGTTATACTGAGGTTCCCTCGTGCGAAGCTTCATTGATGGCGGGAGTTCGAGTTCAGAAAAGCAGGAGCGTGTGGGCGGCTTCGCCGCTTCTCATGGTGTCGATGAGAGAATTGATCTGCTGGAGCGAGCCGCGGTGCGTGATCATCCCGCGCGGATCGAAGCGGCCGGCGGCGATCATCCGGAGGTAACGCGGGATGTCGCGGTGCGGTTCGCTCGAACCGCCTTCGGAGCCGGTGAGCGTCTTGCCGTAGTGCAGCGGGAGCGTGTTCAGGCTGAGCTGCTGGTCGTGGCGCATCACGCCGACGAGCACGAGCCGGCCTT
>JAEYYL010000071.1 GCA_023430825.1 Verrucomicrobiota bacterium
GCGAAATGGATGAGCGCCGACGGCACGACGGTTCATCTCGTGTTCTCCGGCGAGGACGCCTTCTCCGTCCGGCGCGCCACGCTCGTCGTGTCCGAGCAACCTGAATCAACCCGATGAAGCACGCGCTCCTGCTCTTCCTTTTCGCCGTCGGATTCACCGCCACGGTCCGCGCGACCTACCGCATCGGTCAGAGCGAAATTCCGGCGGTGGAGATTCAAGCGGAAGCCGCCGACTTCGAGGTTTACTCCGGACATCCCCGGCTGTTTTTCCGCGACACCGATCTGCCGGCGATCCGCGAGCGGATCGCGGGCGATTATCAGGCCGAGTGGCGCGAGATGATCGCCGATCTCGACACGCGGGCCCTGGCGCAACCGGCGGAGGAATTTGCGCGCGGCGCCTTTCTCAAGTCGTGGGGCACCGGCCGGAACGTCGCTTTCGCCGCGATCGTCACGGGCGACGAAAAGTATGTGACCTGGGCGAAGCAGTGGGCCGCCGCGCTCGTCGCCGCCGGTCCCGTGGGCAACGACAACGAATATCGCGGTCGACTGCAGTCGCTGGCCGTCGCCTACGACTGGTTGCAGCCGTGGCTGGCGGCGGAGGAGAAAACGAAACTCGCGGACGCGATCCTGGCGCACATCGACCGCAACTGGTATTTTGCCGACCGGGCGACGAACTACATCGGCGGTCACTCGCGCTGGGGTAACTTCGCGCTGGCTGCCGGTCTGCTGGCGCTGGCGACCGAGCGGCCGGAACTGCGCGAGAAACTGCTCACCGTGCGCAAACATTGGATACAGGGGTATTTTCCCGCGCAGGGTTGGATCGCGACCGACGGCGGTTATCACATGGGCTGGGCCTACAGCGCCGCGTATCTGACGGGTGCGATCCATTGCGTGTGGTCGACCGCGACCAACGAGACGGTGTTCTTCCCCTGGCTCGCGAAGCTTCCGGCCTTCTGGATTTATGGCCGCCAAGGCGACGGTTTTTATCCGAACACCGGCGACGCCTACACCGCGAAGGACGATCTCAACGCGTATCATCGCGAGCTGCTCATGATCGCCTCCGGCGTGCTCAAGGATCCGCATGCCGCGTGGACGATCAAGCCGCACGACGACCGTTTCGCCGATATTCTCTACGGCGACAAACGCGTGCCACCCGCCGCGCCCGACGATCCGCGCGCGCCGCTGCCACTCAGCCGGCACTTCCGCAACGCCGGCGTCGTGATCGCGCGCGATCGGTGGGACGAGCGGACGACCCACCTGCAGTTTCGCTCCACGTCGTTCTACTCGGCGAACCATCATCACCGCGACGAGAACTCGTTCACGCTGCACTACCGCGGTCCGCTGGCGATCGACTCGGGCCTTTACGACGAGGGCGGCAGCGGAGGCGGTTACGGCCGTCCGCACTGGAGAAACTATTTCACGCGCACCATCGCGCACAACGCGATCGTGGTGTTCGACCCGGAGCAAACGATGACGGTCATCGGGGAACCGGCGACGAACGACGGCGGGCAGACCTATCGCGAGGAGCCGATGGGGCTGGACGACATTCTTCCGGGCGGTCACGCGCATCTCGACGGGATCACACGCTACGTCGACACGCCTGATTACACCTACGCCGCGGGCGATGCGACGAAAGCTTACGACGCGGCGCGCGTGCGACTTGCCCAGCGCGAAATCGTTTACCTGCGCGACACCACCCGCGCGCATCCGGTCGTGGTGGTGTTCGACCGTGTCGAGAGCACCAAGGCGGAATTCGAGAAAAAGTTTCTGCTGCACACGATTGACGAGCCGTCGGTCGATGGCCGGATGATGGTCGCAAAGAACAACGGCGGCCGGCTCTCGTCGCTGACACTCCTGCCGGAGCAGGCGAAGCTCGAGTTGATCGGCGGCCCGGGCAAGGACGCGTGGGTCGACGGCGCGAATCATACCTGGGACCCCGCGGCGCGGCGTAAACCCGGCCTCGAGCCCGGCGAGTGGCGTCTGGAGGTTTCGCCCTCGATCCCCGCGACGCGCGATAACTTCCTGCACGTGCTCTTCGTCGACGATGCGGACGCGGAGCCGATCCGTGCGCGCGACGCCGAATTGATCCGCACCGCGACGCATGCCGGGGTGCGGGTGGCGGGCTGGGAGATCGCCTTTCCGTTCGCGGCCGGTGAAGCGCCGCGCATCGAGCGAGTTCCGTAACGCAACCTCCTCATGCAATCCTTTCGTCATGCTGCATGGCTGCTGTTGCCCCTTTTCGTTTCGGCGCGCGGCGCCGCGGCTGAGCCGGCGCCGCGGCCGTTCCAACCCGCGTATCCACCGAGTGGAGTCATCGCGGGCGTTGCGTTCGACGACGCTTCCGCGCGGGAGGAAGCGCCGGGCAGCGATATCTGGCCGATGACCTGGGCCGCGGACGACGAGCTTTACACCGCGTGGGGCGACGGCGGCGGTTTCGGCGGCACCAACGACGAAGGTCGCGTCTCCTTCGGCGTGGCGCGCGTGACGGGCGGCGCGCGCGATTATCGCGGCGAGAATCTCGCCGGCGGCGTGGGCGCGCGTCATGCGCCGCCGTTCACCGGCAAGAGCGAGGGTATCCTGGCCTTGGGTGAGACGCTTTATCTTTGGCGCGATGGCGACGCGTCGAGTCCCGGCTATTTCAAGTTTTTCGAGCTGTGGCGTTCGGACGATCTCGGCGCGAGCTGGCGAGCGACCGGCGTGCGTTTCAGCAAAAGCGACGATTTTCCCGGGGACGACGCGGGGAT
This sequence comes from Verrucomicrobiota bacterium, assembly GCA_023430825.1. GTDB lineage: Bacteria > Verrucomicrobiota > Verrucomicrobiia > Opitutales > Opitutaceae > Opitutus. The sequence goes on from JAEYYL010000071.1 coordinate 2,744, forward strand.
TTTCGCGCCGGCCTTCTGTCAGTTTGGCCGCGCATATGCGGGCGCGCGCGACGAGTATGTTTACGTTTACGCGCCCGACATCATCGATCCGTCGCACTGGAACGTGCGAGTCCCCGGACGGATCAATCTGCTGCGCGTGCACCGTGAGCGGATCGAGGAGAAGCACGCCTACGAGTTTTTCGCGGGCGTCGACGACGCGGGCCGGCCGCGCTGGACGAGCGACCTTTCCGCGCGCCGGCCGACGTGGGCGGATGCGGTCAACGGCACGCATCGCATCGCGGTGAGCTACAATCCGGGCCTTCGGCGCTATTTGCTCACGACGATCGCGATCGATCGCTCGGGCTGGATGAGCATTTACGACGCACCCGAGCCGTGGGGGCCGTGGACCCACGTGCACACCGAACACAATCCCGAGCGCTGGGGTGCGCTCACGATCATTTTCACCTTCGTGAACAAATGGCTGAGCGCCGACGGCCGCGACTTCGTGCTCGTGCACACGAAGAACGATCGCTGGGCCACGATCGAAGGCCGTTTCGCTCTGCACCCGGAACCGCGCGCGACGCCGGCGGACACGACCGGTGCGCGCTGACTACCGTTCAGGTCGTCGTGCCGCTGTTGAACTGCGGCTCGAGCGCGCGCCGCACCGGTTGCGAGCTGGCGAGGGCGTCGACCGCGGCGCGACCGAGCGCGCGGAAATCGTAGCGCAGGCAGCTGAGCCCGGCTCGCGTGGCGAAATCGGTGCCCATGACCGAGAGGATGCCGATGCGCTCGGGGCAGCGCACGCCGGCGGCGCGCACGGCCTCGGCGAGCAGACTGGCGACATGATCTTCCGGGCAGAGCAGAACGGTGCGTTTGTTCGCCTTGCGCAACCGTTCGATCAGGCTGGCGCGCTCCTTCGCCGTGCTGGCGGACGCGAGCGCGGCCACGCGAGTTTCGCAGGCGAGTTCGACGGCGGCGGCGCCGATCGCGGTGTTGAATTCGCTCACCGCGAGGTCGCCGCTGAACGGCTCGACCGGCACAATCTGCTCGTAGCCGCGGCCGAGCAGATGCGCGAGGGCCTTGAGCGCACCGGCGCGGAAGTCGGCGCGCACGTTGCCGTAGTCCTCGAGACCGCAGTGGCGAAACAGGACGACGGCCGGGCGCAGCCGCGCACTGTGGGCGCGCAGCGCCTCGTCGCTCCACGCGTGATCGAGCACGAAGCCGCCGGCGGCGTCGCCATGCCGGTCGAGAAAATCGCCGAGAATCGCCCGCTGTTGTGCGACGGTGGCGAACGCCGGCGGCTCGTGCGGATCGGGATGGTTGACGAGCAGCTCGTCGTGCCAGAGCAGCATCGTGCGGCGATTCGCGCCGCAACCGGAGCTCACGCCCTCGAGCAGTTCGCGATACAACGCGCTGCCGAGCTCAAGCCGGCGAAACAGGCACGCCACGGGTTTCGGCCGCTCGACCACGGCGCGCGCTTCGGAGGAATAGTAACGTCCGTTCGTCGGATGCTGCCAAATCTCGCCCGCCGCGGCGAGGGTGCGCAACAGGCGGAACACCGTCGTGTTCGCGACGCCGAACATCTCGCCCAGCGCGCGCGTGGTCGGCAGCGGCTGGTCGTTGCGCGCGTCGGCCACCAGCCGGCGAAGCCGGGTCACGAGATCGTCGTCGCCGACGGCGGCGGGGCGGGGGCGCGGGCGGGACGAGGAGGGACGAGCCATGCTGAATGGAACAAAAGCGGGGATTGCGCAACGCAAGTAAAATGAGTGCAACAAAACTATTATGTTGCACAACATCGAATGAGTGTTGTCGATCAGGCATGCAACTCAGCCTGGTGATCCTGGCGGCAGGGATGGGGAGCCGCTACGGCGGGCTCAAGCAGCTCGACGCGGTCGGGCCGGGCGGTGAGACGCTGCTGGACTACGCGGTGCACGACGCCGTGCAGGCTGGGTTCGCGCGGATCGTCTTTGTGATCCGGCGGGCGTTTGAGGCGGAGTTTCGCTCGCTCGTCGGCGCCCGCTATGCCGGGCAGGTCCAGGTCGACTACGTGTTTCAGGAACTCGATATGCTTCCCGCGGGTTTCACCGTCCCGCCGGAGCGGACGAAGCCTTGGGGCACGGGCCATGCCGTGTGGTGTGCGCGCGCGGCGATCGACGGGCCGTTCGCCGTGGTGAACGCGGACGACTTTTACGGGCGCGACTCGTTTGCGCAGCTTGCGCGCTTCCTGCGTGACGCCGGTGCGCCGGGGCGTCCAACGGTTGCGCTGGTGGGCTTCACGCTGGCGAACACGCTTTCGGAAAACGGCGCGGTGTCGCGTGGCGTGTGCGCGGTGCGCGGGGACGGTTTGCTCAGTGGCGTGGTTGAGCACACGGGCATCCGCCGCGAGGACGTGGGCCCGGGACGGACGTTCACCGGGGAGGAGACCGTCTCGATGAACTGCTGGGGCCTGACGCCCGCGGTGTTTGCCGGCCTCGAGCGCCGGCTCGCCGCGTTTTTGCGGGAGCGGGCCGGTGACGCGAAGTCGGAGTTTTATCTGCCGGCGGCGATCTCGGACCTGATTGCGGCGGGCGAGGCGGACGTGCAGGTGCTGCAGACGCAGGCCTCCTGGTTCGGAGTTACCTATCGCGAGGACAAGCCGGGTGTCGTCGCGGCGATCGGCCGGCTCGTCGCCGCCGGCGAGTATCCGGCGACCCTCCATCGCGCAATTTCAGCATGAGCACAGCAACGGCGGTTTCCGCCTCGATTGATCTCGCCGCGGTGGCCCGCGGCTTTCCGCTGCTTGGGCATTTTCGCTCCGGGGTGCCGCACGGGCACGGGCATATCAACGACACGTTTGCCGTGACGCTCGATCAGGCGGGCACGGCGGTGCGGTATATCTTCCAGCGGATCAATCACCGGATTTTCAAGGACGTGCCGGCGCTGATGGACAACATCGCGCGCGTCACCGCGCACGCCACGCGGAAATCCGCCGAGCGAGGCGACGACGACGCGCGTCGCGCCCTCACGCTGGTCCCGGCGCGCGACGGAAAACCCTATCACCGCGACGCGGACGGCGGCTGGTGGCGCTGCTATCTCTTCGTGGAAGGCGCGCGCACGCACGACCTGATCGAGAATCCGCGGCAGGCGAGGGAGGCGGCTCGCGCGTTCGGAGAGTTTCAGCAAATGCTGGTGGACCTCCCCGGCGGACGGTTGCACGAGACGATTCCGGACTTTCATCACACCCGCGGACGCTTCGAAAAACTGCAACGCGCCTTCGCGGCGGATGCGCACGGCCGTGCGGCGCAGGTGGCGGAGGAGATCGCATTTGCCCGCTCGCGCGAACCCCTCGTCGACTGCCTGCTGAATCTGCAGCAGCGCGGCGAGCTGCCCGAGCGTATCACGCACAATGATACCAAACTGAACAACGTGATGATCGACGACGCCACGCACGCGGGCGTCTGTGTGATCGACCTCGACACCGTGATGCCGGGCCTGGCGCTCTACGATTTCGGCGACATGGTGCGCTCGGCGACGAACGCGGCGGAGGAGGACGAGCGCGATCTTTCACGGGTGAGCGCGCGGCTGACGATTTTCGAGGCGTTGGTGGAAGGCTATCTGGCGGCGGCGCGGCCTTTCCTGGACGACGTGGAGATCGCGCATCTCGCCACCTCCGGCCGGTTGATCACGCTCGAGATCGGCATGCGGTTTCTCACCGACTACCTCGAGGGCGACGTTTATTTCAAAACCCGCCGTCCCGGCCATAACCTGGATCGCGCGCGAAACCAGTTTGCGCTCGTGCGCAGCATGGAGTCGCAGGCGGCGGAGATGGAGGCGATCGTCAGAAAACACGCGGCGTCATGAGAGTTCTGATCACGGGCGGTTCAGGCTTCATCGGCAGTCATCTGGCGGAGCACTTCCAGGGACAGGCGCACGTGCGCGTGCTCGACAACCTGCGCACCGGGCATCGGCGCAACCTCGCCGGCCTGGACGTCGAGTTCATCGAGGGGTCGATCAACGATCGCGCGCTGGTGCGACGCGCGGTCGAGGGCGTGGACTACGTTTTCCATCTCGCCGCGCTGGTGAGCGTGCCGGAGTCGGTCGAGCGGCCGCACGAGTGCGTGGAGATCAATGTGAACGGCCTGCTCAACGTGCTGGAGGCCTCCGCGGCGGCGGGCGTGCGCAAGCTCTGTCTCGCCAGTTCGGCGGCGATCTACGGCAACAATCCGACCGCGCCGAAGCGCGAGGACATGCGGCCGGAGCCGCGCAGCCCGTATGCGGTGACCAAGCTGGACGGCGAGTATTACTGCCAGCACTACGCGGAATCCGGCCGGCTGGCGACGGCCGCGCTGCGCTTTTTCAACGTCTTCGGTCCCCGGCAGGACCCGGCGGGCGCCTACGCCGCGGCGGTGCCGATCTTCATCCAGCGCGCGCTCGCGAACGAGCCGCTTACGATCTACGGCGACGGCGGACAGACGCGCGATTTCATCTATGTGAAGGACATCGTGGCGGCGCTGGTTTTCGCCGCGACGACGCCGGAGGTCACAGGCGTGTTCAACGCCGGCTACGGTGGCCAGATCACCGTGCGCGAACTCGCGGAGCGGATCGTCGCGCTCGCCGGCTCACGATCGGAGATTCGGCTCGCGCCGGAGCGCGCGGGCGACGTGCGGCACTCGCGGGCGAGCGTCGACCGGCTCGCCGCCGCCGGCTTCCGGCCGACCGGCACGCTTGACGCGGGACTCCGCGCGACGCTCGACTCCTTTCGGTTGAAATCGTCCTCTTCGTCATGACTTTCCTGATACCCGATTCCGTGGAAGCGCAGCAGCGGGAGCGCATCCCGACCGAAATTTTCGCCGGCGCGGACGAAGCGTGTGCCCGGCTCGCGGCGGAGATCGCGGGGTTGATCGCGACCAACACGGCGGCGAACCGGCCGACGGTGCTGGGCCTCGCCACGGGTTCGACGCCGGTGCGACTCTATCGCGAGCTGATCCGCCGGCATCGCGAGGAAGGGCTGAGCTTTCGCCGCGTCGTCACGTTCAACCTCGACGAATATTACGGGCTGCCGCGCACGCATCCCGAGAGCTACTGGCGGTTCATGCACGACCAGTTGTTCGATCACCTCGATATTCCCGCGGAGAACATCCACGTGCCTGACGGCACGGTGCCGCGCGCGGACGTGTTTGCCTGGTGCCGCCGTTACGAGGAACAGATTCGCGCGGCCGGCGGGCTCGATTTGCAGGTGCTCGGCATCGGGCGAACCGGACACATCGGTTTCAACGAACCGGGCTCGCAGCGCGATTCGCGCACGCGGCTGGTGACGCTCGACGGGATGACGCGCCGCGACGCCGCGCGCGATTTCCTCGGCGAGGCGAACGTGCCGCGGCACGCGATCACGATGGGTGTGGGCACGATCCTCGACGCGCGCCGCATCGTGCTGCTCGCCTGGGGCGAGGCGAAGGCGGACGTGATTGCGCAGGCGGTGGAACGCGCGCCGACCGAGGCATTGCCCGCGAGTTTTTTGCAGGGGCATGCGCAGGTGAGTTTTCTAATCGATCGCGCTGCGGCGTCGTCGCTCACGCGCGTGCGGCATCCGTGGCTGGTCGGCCCGGTGGAGTGGACGCCCGAGTTGATCCGCCGCGCCGTCGTGTGGCTCGCGCAGACGACGGGCAAGCCGGTGCTCAAGCTGCTCGACGAGGATTACAGCGAGCATGGCATGGCGGATCTCTTGACGGAGCACGGCCAGGCCTACGGGTTGAACATCCGGATCTTTAACGAACTGCAGCACACGATCACGGGCTGGCCGGGCGGGAAGCCGGACGCCGACGATTCGGCGCGCCCGGAGCGCGCGGCGCCCTTTCCGAAGCGCGTTGTGGTCTTCAGTCCGGAGCCGTCGCACGACGTGCTCGGCATGGGCGGCACGTTGCGGCGTCTGCAGGAACAGGGGCATGCGGTGACGGTGATTTATCTGACGTCGGGCAACCTCGCACTGCCGGACGACGAAGCGGCGATGGCGGTGGATTTCATCGGCGAACTCGGCGAAGGACTCGAGCAGCCGCCGGGCGCGGTGCGGCATTTCGTCGACGAAGTGCGCGAGCAACTGAACGCGAAGAAAGCGTTCGCGAGCGATCCGCCGCCGGTGCGGCGGTTGAAAGGACTGCTGCGCCGCAGCGAGGCGCGAACGTCGTTGCGCGACTGCGGGATTCGTGCGGCGCAGGTGCGGTTTCTCGATCTCGGGTTCTACGAGCGCGGACGCTACCGGCAGTTCAAGCCGGACGAGAAGGATCTCGCGGCGATTGTCGACGCGTTGCGGGGCGCGGCGCCCAACCAGATTTTCGTCACGGGCGATCGTGACGATCCGTCGTCGGTGTCCGCGGTGTGTTTCGATCTCGTGCGCCGCGCGTGGCAGGCGCTGGGCGCCGAAGCGTGGCGCACGGATTGCCGCGTGTGGCTGTATCGCGGCGTGGAGGCGCCGTGGGCCGCGGCGGAGATCGACATGGCGGTGCCGTTGAGTCCGCGCGAACTCGCGCAGAAAACGCAGGCGGTGTTTCAACATCGCAGCCAGCGCGGGCAGACGCCGGTCGCGACGGGGCTGCGCGAACCCTGGCAGCAGGCGGAGCAGCAGAATCGCGGGCTCGCGAAAATCTACGATCAACTCGGGCTGGCCGACTACGAAGCAATCGAAGGCTTTCGTCGCGCGGCGCTTTAAGGATTTTTCCCGATGGCGAAGACGCTGGATGTTCAACCGCTGCGGCGCCCGGCGCTCGAGGCGAACTTTTTGCCGGCGGCGTTGTGGACGCGCGCCTATTGCGCGCTCGTCGCGGCCGATCGCGGCGCTCGACCGTTGGTGCTCGCGTTGACGCGTGCGGATGGAACGGCGTCGCGACACGAGACGCGCGTGCTGGATGTGGCGCATCCGGCGGCGCATTTGAATTTCGAATACGTCGAGCGGCTGCTGAAATTCCTGCTCTGGCAGAAAGGCGGCTGGCGGGTGCAGGTGGCGGGCGCGCCGGAGCTCGCGGCGGCGCTGGCGGCGGCGTATTCGCCGACGGGAGCGCGGGCGTTCGACCATGATTTCATGGGCGGGAAGGTTTACGGACGGACGTTCGTCGTCGAAGCCGCGCGCTTCGAGGACTTGCCGGAGGAGCGGCTGACGGCGTTGCCGCTGGGGCGCCATCTCGACGGCTGCCGGATCGGCTTCGATCTCGGCGGCAGCGATCGCAAGGCGGCGGCGGTGATCGATGGCCGGCTGGTGTTTGCGGAGGAGATTCCGTGGAATCCGTATTTCGAAAAGGACCCGGCGTATCACCTCGAAGGCGTGCACGATTCGCTGCGTCGAATGGCGGCGCATCTGCCGCGGGTGGACGCGATCGGTGGCAGCGCGGCGGGCGTGTATGTGGATAACGAGGTGCGGGTCGCGTCGCTGTTTCGCGGCGTGGCGCCGGAGCGATTCGAGCGGGACATCCGGCGGATGTTTTTCACGTTGCAGGAGCGGTGGGGCGGGGTGCCGTTCGAGGTGGCGAACGACGGCGAGGTGACCGCGCTCGCGGGCTCGATGGCGCTCGACGACAACGCCGTTCTCGGCGTGTCGATGGGCACGAGCCAGGCGGCGGGCTATGTGACGCCGGGCGGTGGAATCACGCCGTGGCTCAACGAACTCGCGTTTGCGCCGATCGATTATCACGACGCGGCGCCACGCGACGAGTGGTCGGGCGACCGCGGATGCGGCGTGCAGTATTTTTCGCAGCAGGGCGTGGGGCGGCTGGCGCTGGCGGCGGGGTTCACGTTTCCCGCGGAGCAGCCGTTGCCGGAACGTTTGGTGGCCGTGCAGCAGGCGATCGCGGCGGGCGATCCGCGGGCGCGGGCCGTTTACGAATCGATCGGCGTGGTGTTTGGGTATGCGATCGGACACTACGCGGAGTTCTACGAGTTGCGGCACCTGCTGGTGCTCGGGCGCGTGACCAGCGGGCCCGGCGGCGAGCTGCTGCTCGAGCAGGCGCGCGCCGTGTTGCGCAGCGAGTTTCCCGCCCTGGCCGAAACGATACGATTGCACACGCCGAACGAGCAGGACAAACGGCATGGTCAGGCGGTCGCCGCCGCGAGCCTGCCGGCGCTGTGCGCGAAAACATCTCCATGAAACTGTCCCAGCCCCAAGCCGACCTCTACGTTCCCGCGGGCGATCTCTCGCCCGACCAAGCGCTGGCGCGCGTGACGCATCTGTGCGTCGGCGCGCACCAGGACGACATCGAGATCATGGCGCAGTCCGGTATCTCCGATTGCCTCGAAACGCCGGGGAAGGCGTTTGGCGGCGTGGTGGTGACGAACGGCGGCGGTTCACCGCGCACGGGCGCGTATGCGCGGATGACGGACGAGGAGATGCAAGGTGTGCGGCGCGAGGAACAGCGCGTGGCGGCGCGACTCGGGCGCTACGCGATCCAGATTCAGCTCGCGCACCCGAGCGCCGCGGTGAAGACGCCCGGCCACGCGGGCGTCGGGGGCGACCTGGCGGCGATTTTCGGCGGCTGCCGGCCGGAGGTGGTTTACCTGCATAATCCGGCGGACAAGCACGACACGCACGTGGCGGTGCTGCTGCGCTGCCTGGAAGCGTTGCGGGCGCTGCCGGCGGCGCAGCAGCCGCAACGCGTGCTGGGCTGCGAGGTTTGGCGCGATCTCGACTGGCTCGTCGACGAGGACAAGGTGGCACTCGATGCGGGCCGCCACCCCGAGCTCGCGGCGCAGTTGCTCAAGGCATTCGATTCACAGGTGACGGGCGGAAAACGCTACGATCTCGCGGCGCTCGGCCGGCGCGCGGCACACGCGACATTTCACACCTCGCACGCGACGGATCGGGTCGAAGGCATCACGTGGGCGATGGATCTCACGCCGCTGCTGGGCTCGCCGTCGCTGTCGCTTGCCGACTTCACGCTCGAGCACGTGCGTCGGCTCGAGCAGGACATCGCGGAGCGGATCCGGCGGTTTGCGTGAGGCGGGACAGACGCGAAGAACGCGGTGCTTGAAGGTAGGAGCCTGCTTGCAGGCGATATCGGGCATCGCAGGTGCTCGACGCGCGCTATCGCCTGCAAGCAGGCTCCTACCTTTCGGAGGGCGGCGTGATGTTACGGAGTCGGCGTAGCGTGGAGCTGAAACGTCGCCTTCCGCACGGAGAAATGGTCGTCGCCGGAGAACACCAGCCACGCGGTGCGGCCGTCGGCGCTCATCCACTTTGTCGGAAAACTGTTCGTTTCGCCCGGGCCGACATCCCAGTTGTCCGTGAAGAAGGCGGTCGTCCACGGCCCCCAGGGTTCGGGTGCGTCGTAGATCCCGAAGCCGCCGTGGAAACGCGTGTCGTTACCGCGCCCGATCGTGTTGAGCAGGTAGCGGCGCAGCCCGGGGTGATAGGTGACCTGCGTGCGATACACCGCGCCGGGATTGGTGAAGACGCCGCCGCGCTCCGCTATGTCACGTGACCAGACGGGCGCGCCCGCCTCGTCGAGGCGCACGAAGAACTCGTAGGCGTCGCGCTCGCGTATCCGCGATCTGGCGACGCGCGCGAGAATCAGGCGGTCGGCGCGCTGGTAAGCCGTGTCGGTGTCGGTCGAATAAACGTAAACGTAGTCGTCGCGCGCGCCGGCGTAGTTGCGGCCGAAGTTGAGAAACGACGGCGCGCCGAAGCTCTCGGTGAATCTCCAGTCGCTCCAGGTCCAGGTTTTCGCGCGATCGGTGGACCAGGCGAGCTGCGCGTTGCCGGCGTTGCGCGCCCAGAGGTAGAGCGTGCCGTCGACCATCAGCAGGCCGCTCGCCTTTTTGCCGTGGCGGCCGTCGCCGAGCTGCTCGCCGGTGGGCGAGCGGATGTTCTCGCCGGTGAAGTTCGGCGGCGCGCCGGTGATTTTCGCGAGGCCGAGGCTGAGTTTTTCGGGCACGAAAGGTTCGAAGCCGTTGCCGTCGCCGTAGGACGTGTAGAACGCGTCGTCGTCGGCCCAGGTGAGCGGCCAGTTGTCACCGCCGGGCGCGCGGCGCACGATCGTGTCGGGCGGCGCCCACTCGATTCGTTCGATGACGGGACTCGGTGGATACGGCGCGGCGGTGAGCGGGGCGAAGGTCTGCATGAGCGGCGCCACGAGATGACGGCCGATCGCTTCCGTAACGGGCAGCGTCGAGTCCATCGACTCGCCGTGACGGATGACGACGAGGTTCAAACTCGGGATGACGAGCAGGAGTTGTCCACCGGCGCCGAGGCCCCAGAAGGAATCGGCCGGCGCGGTGGGAAACACGCGCGTGAAATCGGGGCGGATGTTGATCCACCAGCCGAGCCCGGAGGGGCTGGGCTGGCCGATCGAGCGACGCGCGGTGGCGACCATGTTCTGCGAGAAGATCGTCGTTTCGTCCCAATCGCCCTTGTGCAGCAGCATGCGGCCGATGCGCGCGGTGGCGTTGGCGCTGAACGCGGCGCCGCCCCACGAGCCGACGAGCGGCAGGCCATCGATGTCGTAAGTGCGATCGTAGCCGACGTCCCATTCGTCGTCGGGAATCTCGAGCGGGTCCATGATGCGGTGTTTCAGGAGCGAGCGGAGATCCTGGTGCGGGGCGTCGCGCAGCGCGGCGGTCACGCAATACGTGAGCAGGGCGATGCCGGGGTTGCTGTAGTGGTAGTCCGAGCCAGGCGCGAAGAGCACCGGCGCGTGATCGCGCGCGAGGGTGAACGGGTCGCGCGGCACCGGGAGTTGCCGCCAGAAATCGCCTTTCCAACCGGTGAGCTGCCGGTGCGGCACGCCGTCTTCGTTGGCGTCTTCGAGGCCGGAGGTGTGTGCGGCGAGTTGGGCGATGGTGATGTCCTGTTTTTGTGGCGCGCCGTGCCATTGCGGGACGTAGCGGCTCGCGCGATCGGCTGGGTCGATCAGCCGGTCGTCGACGGCGAGCATGAGCGAGAGCCCGCCGACGAGCGCCTTGGCGAGCGATGCGGTGTAATGCGGTTTCGTGCGCGTGTAGCCGTGGGCGTAGCGTTCGTAGATGATGCGGTCGTTGCGCATCACGACGAAGACGTTGGTGCGACGCTCGGCGAGGCTGGCCCAGAGCGCGTCGAGTTTCTCCGGCTCGAACCCATGCGCGTCCGGCGGGGCGGTTGGGAAGTCGACGGGAAACGTGCCAGCGCGGGTGAGCGAGCCGCCAGCGAGTGCGAGCGCGCCGGCGACGCCACCCAGGTGAAGGACGCGGAGAACGGAGCGGCGACGTGGGGGAGGGGTGTTCATGCGCGGAGACTCAGGGTGATCGCGTGCGGCAGGGGATCAACCGCGGCGGGCGATCGGCCGCGATCGATGTCGGGACGGGGCGCGGTTTACCAACCTCACCGAAGTTCGGAGAGGCGAACGGCGCGCGATTTCAAATCGACGAGAGTGGAAAGGGCTACCGGCAGGCCGCTCGCGAGACTCCGGTTGGCGGCGACGCCCACGAGGATGGACGCGGCGCCCTGCTCGTGGCCGGCGGCGCGTCCGAACTGATCGGGACTGGGCGTGTGCGAGAAAATCTGTTCCTGCAGGAGCGGATCGCCGCCACCGTGCGCACCCTCTCGTTGCGGCACCTCGACTTGATACGGCGGTTTGAAATGCGGAAAGACCCGCA
>JAEYYL010000149.1 GCA_023430825.1 Verrucomicrobiota bacterium
GTGGTAATGGCGGTTGGCGATGGCGTTGAAGGCGACCCGGCTGTGAGTGAGGCCGGGGAGTGCATCGTCGTTGGCGGCGACGTTCGTGAGGGAGTCGAGGGTGTCGCCGGTATAGACGGCGGCGACGGTGTCGAACTCGCTGCCGGCGGTTTCGACGATGACACGGCCGGTGAACGGCGCTTTCCAGGACCACCAGAGGGTGGCGCCCGTTTCGGTGTCGCCGTGGAGCGGTTCGCCGGTTTCGAGCGTGGCGTGGCGGTTGTGGGTGCGCACGATCAGACCGAATTCGTCGAGGAAGGCGCGGTCGGCGAAGTCGTCATTGAACGGGCGGGAGGAGGTGCTGGCGAGGGCTTGGGCGAGATTGAGCCGCCCGGCAGTGTGGGTCTTGCCCGCGAGGGAGGGGAGGCGCTCGGCGGAACGGAGCAGCCGATTGATCAAGCCGCGATAGTCGTCGTCGGGAAACTGCGCGGCGAGCAGGGCGAGCGCGCCGGCGACCATGGGGGCGGACATCGACGTGCCGTCGTGCGCGCTGTAGGCGGAGTCGCCCTCGAGGTTGGTCGAGACGATGGCGGTGCCGGGGGCGGCGAGGTCGACGACGCCCTGACTGTAGTTGCTGAAGCCGGCGAGGGCGTCCTGGCGGTCGGTGGAGGCGACCGTGACGACGTTGTCGAGCAGGTAGCTGCCGGGGTAGCCGGGGAGCAGATCGGTGCTGAGGGCGAAGTTGCCGGCCGAGGTGACGACGATCACGCCGGCGGCGCGGGCGCGGGCGAGGGCTTCGTATTCGGATTGCGAATACGAAAAGCCGGTGTAGCTGATGTTGACGATGCGGGCGCCGTGGGCGATGGCATAGTCGAGGCATTCGACGACATTGCTGACGGTGGCGGAACGGGCCTTGTCGTCGAACTTGAGGGCCATGATTTTCGCCTGCCATGCGACACCGGCGAGGCCCTTGCCGTTGTTGCCGGCGGCGGCGACGACGCCGGCCATGGAGGTGCCGTGGCCGCTGTCGTCCTCGGGGTCGCCGCTTCCCGGAGAGCCGATCGCGGCGAGGCTGTTGATGCCGTGGAGGTCGTCGACGTAGCCGTTGCCGTCGTCGTCGAGACCGTTGCCCGGAATCTCGCCGGGGTTGACCCAGAGATTGGAGGCGAGGTCCTCGTGCGTGGTGCGAAGGCCGGAGTCGAGAATGGCGACGATGACCTCGGGCGCGGAGGGGCGAATTTCCCAGGCGGCGACGGCGTCGATATCGGCGCCGGGTGTGCCGCCGTCCTGGCCGGTGTTGTGGAGGTGCCATTGTTCGCCGGCGACGAAGCGGGGGTCGTCGGGGCGTGCCTGGGGGTGGCGGAGGTAATCGGGTTCAACGAACTCGTAGAGTCCGGTGGCGCGGAGGCGCGAGATCGCCGCGGTGACGCTCTCGGCCGGCGCGGGCTCGATCACACGCAGGTGGCCAAGGTGGGAGAAGGTTCGGCGGAGGCGGACGCCTTCGCGGGTCTCGGTCGCAGCGAGGACGGAGTCCTGGGCGTTCTGGCGTGGTTTGGCGAGGAGAGTGCGGTTGCTGAAACCCTGCGCGGTTTCCTCGGGCGTGACGCGGGCCTCGGCGGTGGCGGCGAACGGCGCGGCGAAGGCGAACAGGCAGAAAAGAAACGATGGCGAAAGGAGCTGGCGGCCCATCGCGGAATAAAGCCGGTGCGAAATGCCTGCATCAAGCGGCAAACGAAAAAAGCTGGCAGACTGAAGGAGGACGAACGCCGTGCGATGCAGGCACTAATCGCGAGCAGCGGTCGAGGTCAGCGCGCGGGCGGGTTGACGGTGAGCTGGGTGGTGACGTCGACGCCGTCTTGTTCGAGGCGGGCTTTGTTCGATTGCGCGGCGAGGAGGCGGCCGTGGGAGTCGGTGCCGTCGACGAAGCGGAGCTGGGTGAGGCCGCGGACTTTGACGGGTTTGCCGTTGGGCTGGCTGAGGCCGCCGCCGGTGATACGGGTGTCGGAGGCGGCGCCGGTCACGAGGACGGGCGTGGCGGAGTCGAACGCGGCGATGTCGCCGAGATAGACGGGGCCGGCGAAGGCGACGCCGGGAGCGTAAAGGCCGGTCGGCCCGCGGTCGGAGAAGTAGTTGGCATTGGCGGTGCGGACGCCGCCGAATTTTCCGTTGGTGCTGAGGATCGCGATGAACGCGAGATCGGCGACGCCGTCGTAAGTCGTGGTATCGTGGCCGGTGAAAAGCGGGCTTTGGTTCTGGGCGGGGTCGTTGGCGGGCGAGGCGGGTTGGAGGAAGTCGAAGGTGTTCGTCGGGTCGAAGGCGGTGGCGCGGCCGACGCTGAAGACGGAGACGTTGGTGCGTTCGTCAGCACCGGCGATGACGAGGCCGGCGTGGCCTTTGACGTAGGCGATGTCCTGGTGGTAGTGGAGAGGCGCGGCGGGAGCGGCGGCGTTTTCGAGGACGAGCGAGAGTGTGCCGGGGCCGCTGAGTTCGACCTGCACGATGTCGTCGTCGAGATCGATGAAGGAGAGGCGGGTGACCTGATCGAGGGCGTGGTCGGCGGTGAACGCTGCGGCGGCGCCGGTGAGCAGAAGCTGGTCGAAGGTTTTGCCGTTGGGATGGAGGATATCGGGTTGGAGTTCGGTGGCGGCGCCCTCGACTTTGGCGGTGGAGAGGAGGCCGACGACCGCGGTGTCCGACACGAGCGTCGTGTCGCCGGAGACGACCGTGCTGTAGAGGCCGGTCTGGGCGGGCGCGAGGTTGGTCAACGTGAGGGTGGCGGCGGAGGCGCCGGGGAGATTCGCGCCGTTGAGCTGCCATTGGTAGGTGGGCGGAGCGAGGCCGGTGGCGGTGGTGGTGAGGGTGGTGCTGGCGCCGGCGTTGACGGCGACGCTGGTGGGCTGACCGACGATGCGGAGGAAGACGGGAGCGCGGCCGTCGTGGAGCGCGTTGGCGCGATACATGGGCCAGGGTGATGCGGCGGGGGATTGGCCGATTTCGAAAGCGTGAAGCTTGGCGTCGTTCGAACCGAAATAGAGCCGACCGCCGGCAAGGGCGGGCGAGGAGCGGATGAGCAACGCGGAGGGGAAGGTGCGCTGGAGCGAGCCGTCGGCGTTCACGGCATAGAGCAGGCCGTCGTAGGCACCGATGTAGAGGGTGCCGT
>JAEYYL010000019.1 GCA_023430825.1 Verrucomicrobiota bacterium
CTAGGAGTCTGTCGGACTTAGAAAATGAAGGCCATCTGGCATCGATTATTCGCGATAAAAAGGTCCCGTGAGATCGAATATGCATCTATAAACGCCTTTGTGCGCCTAAGTCCGACAGACTCCTAGCACAGCCCCATCTCCCTCGCTCCCTTCACCGCGCAGGCCAGCCTGAAACCGATTCGTTTCGACTCGTTTCACCCGCCTGCCCGGTCGTCACAATGTCATATAATGTATGACATTCCCCGGCCCGCCCGACGCTTCGCTGCCATGAAACTTCCGCTCTATTGGATCGATGCCTTCACGGACCGCGTCTTCGCCGGCAATCCCGCCGCCGTCGTTCCGCTCGACACCTGGCTCGACGACGCGCTCCTCCAGCGCATCGCCTTCGAAAACGGTCTCTCCGAAACCGCCTTCTTCGTTCGCACCGCGCCCGATCGTTTTCACCTGCGCTGGTTCACGCCCGCCATCGAGATCGACTCTGCGGCCACGCCACACTCGCCGCCGCGCACGTGCTCTTCCGCGAACTCGGCCAACCCGGCGAACGCATCGTCTTCGACTCACTGTCCGGTCCGCTCGCCGTCGCTCGCCGCGACGCCGACAAACTCGAACTCGACTTCCCCGCCCGCCCCGCCGCCCCGGCCGCCCCTCCGGCGCTGCTCCTCGACGGCCTGGGTCTCGCACCGCAACACGCCCTGCGCACCGACCGCCTCTGGCTGTGCGTGTATCCAAACGCCAACGACGTCCACCACCTCTCGCCCCGCCACGAACTTCTCGCCGCGCTCACATTCGGCCGCGTCATCGTCACCGCCCCCGGCGCCGACTGCGATTTCGTGTCGCGCTTCTTCGCTCCCGACGCCGGCATCCGGGAAGATCCCGTCACCGGCTCCGCGCACTGCACGTTGATGCCGTATTGGTCCGGTCGCCTCGGTCGCAACTCGCTCCACGCCCGGCAGCTTTCCGCCCGCGGCGGCGAACTCTGGTGCGAACACGCCGGCGACCGCGTCCGCATCGCCGGCCGCGCCGCCCTTTATTTGCACGGCGAATTACAGTTGTAGCATCCGCGTGGCGTGCCTGTTCGTAATCACCCGCAATGCACGCCCTCATGAAACGCCTCCTCGCCGGCTCCTTCCTTTTCTCCGCCACGCTGGCGCCCTTCGCCGTCGCCCAGCCGACCTCGATCGCGCGCACCGACGAACTGCGCCACACGTTCTCGAGCGAGTATTCCTACTCCTCCCGCGAAACCCTCGATCGCGGCGGGCCCGCCGGTGAGGTCGGCGTCAACCGCGTGAGCTTCGCCTTCACGCAACGTCCTGCCCTCGCTCCCGCCGCGGCGGGCTTCTCCTACGGCCTCGCGGCCGACCTGCATTTTCTCGACACCACCCGCGGCACGCCGCTGCCCGCACAACTCAACGAGGTCGCGTTCAACCTCGGCTACACCCGCCCGCTCGACTCCCGCTGGACCGCCACCGTCACCCTGCGCCCCGGGCTCTACGGCGATTTCGAAGACATCTCCGATCGCACCTTCAACGCCCCGCTGCTGCTCGGCGCCGCCTACGCCCGCTCGCGCGAACTCATCTGGCTCTTCGGCCTCCGCGCGGATCTCCGCTCCGACGACCCCGTGCTGCCGTTCGTCGGCGTGCGCTGGCGCTTCGCCGACGACTGGTCGCTCAACCTCGCGTTTCCGCGCAGCGGCGTCGTCTGGCAACTCTCGCCCGACCTCGCCCTCGATGCCGGCGTGAGCCTGCAGGGTGGCACGTATCACATCTCCAAAAGCCTCGGCTCGCCCGCCGGCGCCACCGGCCCACTCCGCGACACCTTCGTCGACTACCGCGAGATCCGCGTCGGCCTCGGCGCCGAATTCACCCTCACCCGCCGCGCCACGCTCCGCCTCGACGCTGGCGCCTTCACCGATCGCAAGTTCGAGTATTTCAAACGCAACTACACGCTCAACGGCGACGGCCGCTTCTACGCCTCGGTCGCCTTGCGCTCCGCCTTCTAGCACCGCTCCGTCCACCGCCAGCGTTCCGGCCGATTTGGAGCCGCGGCGCTCAACCGCCTGCGCTCTCGCGCACCGCCTCCGCCTGCACCACCCGCCGCAGCACGCGAAAATCCTCCGGCAAAAATACCTCGCGCCCCGCCGCAAACGCCGCGACATCCCCCGCCCATCCTTTCGCCAGACACGCCTCATGCTGCTCCGGCGTGAGCGAGGTCCAATACGGACAGTCCACGCAGTGCGATCCGCTCACGCGCCCCCGCGCCCTGCCGAGCTGCTGACGCCGGCACGAGCCGTCGCTCTCACGCTCCCGATACGATTCGCGACACGTGCGAAACTCCGCGCTCAAACACGCTTTCACCAGCTGCCGCACCGCCTTCGCCAGCTCCCCCGCACGCCCCGAGCCTTCCAGCACGCAGTCCACCAGCGGCCCCACCTCCGCATCGCTCATCTCCCCCGGCGCCCCCATCTCATCCGGCGCCAGCCGCCGCGGCAGCCCGCGCACCGCGATCACCAGCCACAGCCGCGCCGCGATCCGCCCCGTCTCGGCCCCACCCAGCGGCGCCAGCCCGTTCTGCCGACAATAACGCTCCAGGATGTCTGGAACGCACTGCGTCAACGGGTGGCCGGAATCGCTCATCCGCCGAAAAGCGCAGGCAAACGCCCCGTCGTGTCAACCCCGGCCCCGCCTCGCCGTCGTTAAAATTGTCATGGTCACACTCACTGCTCGCCGCAACTGTGCTGGTGCCAAAACCCGCCCGCTAACCCTGCCGCCGCGCCGCCCGTTCCGCTAACGTCTGGCCTCACCGCCCAATCCGCCACCGCCATGATCCAGACCCTCGCCACCTCCGAACGCGCGCCGCTCTACCTCGAGCTCGCCCGCGAGATCCAGGAACTCGTCGAACAAGGCACGCTCCGCCCCGGCCACCGGCTGCCTTCCGTCCGCCGCATGGCCCTCCAGCGCGATGTCAGTATTTCCACCGTCATCCAGGCCTACACCGTCCTGGAAAACCGCAGCGTGCTCGAAGCCCGGCCGCAGTCCGGCTTCTACGTCCGCCCGCAGGTCGTCGCGCAGGCGCCCGAGCCTCGCATGGCCCGCCCCATGGCCAAGCCCAGCTACGTCGGCGTCAACGACCTCACCGCCGAAATGCTCTCCGTCGCGGTCGATCCCGACTTCGTGCCGTTCGGCGCCGCCTGCCCGCACCCCACGCTTTTCCCCACCAAGAAGCTCGCGCGCCTCATCGGCTCCGTCTGCCGCAACGATCCCGCGATGCTCGGCCGCTACGCGATGAACTGGTCCTTCGACCCGCTCAGCCGCGAGATCGCGCGCCGCTACCTCCAGTGCGGCGCCCCGCTCTCGCACGACGAACTCGTCATCACCATCGGTTGCGCCGAAGCCCTCAACCTCTCCCTCCGCGCCATCACCAAGCCCGGCGACACCGTCGCGGTCGAGACGCCCGCCTACTTCGGCTTCCTCGAGACCATCCAGTCGCTCAACCTCCGCGTGCTCGAAATCCCCACCGATTCCCGCACCGGCCTCTGCCTCGACGCCACGCGCAATGCCTTCGCCGAATGCGGCGTGAAAGCCCTCATCGTCATGCCGAGCTTCCACAACCCGCTCGGCTCGTGCATGCCCGACGACAAGAAGGCCAAGCTCTACGAGCTGCTCGCCGAATTCGATATCCCCGCCATCGAGGACGACATCTACGGCGACCTGCACTTCGGCGAACGCCGCCCGAAGCCGCTCAAGGCCTGGGACACCGATGGCCGCGTGCTCCTCTGCAGTTCGTTCGGCAAGACGCTCGCGCCCTCGCTCCGCGTCGGCTGGTGCGCCCCCGGCCGCTACCTCGAGCGCGTCCGGCGTCTCAAGTTCACGAATACACTCGGAACGCCCGTCGTCCTGCAAAAGACCGTCTCCGATTTCCTGCGCAACGGCGGCTACGATCACCACCTGCGCTCGATCCGCCGCGCGTATCAAAACCAGCTGCATCTCTTCGCCCAGGCGATCCTGCGCTATTTCCCCGAAGGCACGCGGCTCAGCCGGCCGCAAGGCGGCTTCGTCCTCTGGGTCGAGCTTCCGCCCGGCGTCGACACGCTGCGCCTGCAGCGCGAAGCGATGCGCCAGCACATCGCCACCGCCCCCGGCGCGCTTTTCTCGGTGAAGGACCGTTATCGCAATTGCCTCCGCATGAACTGCGGACTCCCGTGGAGCGACACCATCGAGCAGGCCCTCCGCACGCTCGGCGAACTCTCCCGGAAGCAACTGTGATCGAAGTCCCGTCCCCCGCCCCTCGCCCCCGCCGCCGCCTGCTGCTCGGTTGGATCGCCCTCGCCGCGCTCGCCACCGCGTATGCCGGGCTCGCCGCGTTTCACGTCGCCTACGGCGCGATGAACGTCGACGAGGGCTTTTATGCCGCCGCCACCCGCGCGGTCTGGCAGGGCGAGATGCCGTATCGAGATTTCGGATTCACCCAGCCCCCGGCCGTCCCTTATATCAACGCCCCCCTGCTCGCCGCCACGGGTTCGGGCCTCTTCCCCCAACGCACCCTCAGCGCGCTCTGGGCCGCCCTCTCCGTCGGCCTCGCCGCCTGGCTGGTCCATCGACGCGCCGGTCTCACTCCCGCGCTCCTGCTCATCGCCCTCTTCGCGCTCGCTCCGCCCTGGATGTATTTCATGCATCTCGGCAAAACCTACGCGCTCGCCTCCTTCCTCGCCGTCGCCGCCACCGCCATCTTTCTCGTCGCCGCTCCCGGCTGGAAAAAAACGGTCGCCCTTTCCCTCGTCGTCGCCCTCGGCACCGCCTGCCGCTACCCGGTGGCTCCCTTTTTCGGCCTCGTCTGGCTGGCGTCGCTTTTCGAATCCGGACGCCCTTCGCTCCCTCACCTCGCGCGCTCCGTCGGAGCCCTCGGCGGATCCATGGCGCTCGTTTTCCTCCCGTTTCTTTTCGCCGCGTCCGAAGCGTTCGTCTTTTGGACGATCGACTTTCACCGCGTTTCCGTGCCGCTGAAAGACTGGCGGCTCTCGTGGAACGTCATCGTCAGCCTCGCCCCCGCGATCTGGGTCCTGGCCCTCGCCGCGGTGCTCCTGCCCGGCGCCCGCCGCGCCGGCTGGCAACGCGAACACGCCGTGTTCGCCGCGGCGCTCGTCGCGCTCGCGTTCAACCTCCTGCCCAGCGGCACCTACGAGGAATACGGCGTGCCGTTTCTGCTCCCGCTCGCCGCCGCCTCGCTGATCCTCCTCCGGCCCGCTGTATCCAACTTTTCGCTACTTCGCAGCTCCTGCGCCACGATCGCCCTGCTCGCCGCCGCATTCACCGTCGCGCCCGCCGTCAACTGGCACCGCCTCGCGCCGGCTCAACGGACGCTCCCGTCGGTTTTCCTGCCGCCCAACGCCCCGCCGTATCACTTCGAACTCCCCGCCAACCTCGCCGCCGCGCGCGAGGTCGTCCGGCAGCTCCTCCGTTCCGACCAACCTTTCGTCGGCTCCGCGATCGTCCTCGCCGCCGAGACCGGACACCCGATCCCGCCCCGATTTCGGATGGGCGCCTTCAGCATGACGTTCGACCACGAACGCGAACGCGCGCACGCCCTCCATCTCGCCACCGGCGACGATTTCGAACGCGCCCTCCGCGACATCGACGTGCCCATCGTCGTCCTGCACGCAAATCCCAAGTTCAACTTCGCCTGGTCGATGCCGTCGTTCGCCGCGCCTCCCGCCGACCGCCTGCGCGAATTCGACCGGCTCCTCAGCCGCTACTTCGTGCCGGTTTATCGCGATCCCAACTTCCTGATCCTCGCCCGACCGCACCTCCTTCCCGCCGTCGCGCCGTAGGTTCTTTATCGCCGCCATGAAGAAAAACGTCGCCATCCTCATCTTCGACGACGTCGAAGTCCTCGACTTCGCCGGTCCGTTCGAAGTCTTCGCCGTTGCCGACGAACTCCACGGTCACACCGAATTTCACACCTTCACGCTCGGCCTCAAGCCCGGCACGATCCGCGCCCGCAACGGCCTGAAGGTCGTCGCGGAATTCACCCTCGAGAACTGCCCGCCGCCTCACGTCATCGTCGTTCCGGGCGGCGCCGGCCGCCGCGCGCTGATGCAGATGCCCGCGCTCCACGAGTGGCTGCGCCGCAAATCGCGCACCGCCGAGATCGTCATGAGCGTCTGCACCGGCGCCTTCGTGCTCGCCCGCGCCGGACTGCTCGACGGCCTGCGCGTGACAACGCATCACGAAGCGATCGCCGAACTCCGCGAGTTCGCCCCCCAACTCGAAGTCGTCGACAACGAGCGCTTCATCGACCACGGCCAGCTCCTCACCGCTGCCGGCATTTCCGCCGGCATCGATTGCGCGCTGCACGTCGTGGACCGGCTCCTCGGTGATACCGCCGCCGAACGCACCGCAGCCTACATGGAGTATCGCCGCGCATGACCGCTCCCGCGCCCGTCTCCGCCACGCCAACCCGCTCCGCGCTGATCCTCGCCTTCGCCTCGATCTACGTGATCTGGGGCAGCACCTATCTCGGCATCCGTGTCGCGATCGAGACGATGCCGGTCTTCCTGATGGCCGCCGTGCGCTTCCTCATCGCCGGCGCGCTGCTCCTCGCCTGGCTGCGCTTTCGCGGCGCACCCGCGCCCACCGCACGGCAATGGGGCATCAACACCCTCGTCGGCACCTTCCTCCTCCTCGGCGGCAACGGCCTGGTCGCGTGGGCCGAGCAATTCGTCCCCTCCGGCATCACCGCGCTCATCATCGGCGTGCAACCGCTGTTCTTCGTCCTCACCGAATGGGCCTGGCCCGGCGGCTCACGCCCCACCGCGCTCACCGCCGTCGCCTTGCTGCTCGGTTTCGCGGGCGTCGCCTGGCTGGCCGCCCCGTGGGAAACGGCCGCGCACGGCGGACTCCACCTCGGCGGCGTCGGCGCCATCCTCGCCGCTTGCGTCTTCTGGGCATTCGGCTCGATCTACTCGCGCCACTCCCGCCACGGCGCCGATCCGTTGCTTGCCGCCTCCCTACAGATGCTCGGCGGCGGAGCCGTCCTCGCCCTCGCCGCGCTCGCCCACGGCGACTTCGCCCAACTCGACCTCGGCGCCATCTCCGTCCGCTCGTGGACCGCGTTCGCCTACCTGATCGTGTTCGGTTCGCTCGTCGGCTTCTCCACCTTTGTCTGGCTGATGAAACACAGCACCCCCGCGCGGGTATCCACCTACGCCTACGTCAATCCCATCGTCGCCGTCTTCCTCGGCTGGTTGATCCTCCACGAACCCGTCACGCCCCGCACCATCGCCGCGTCGATCGTGATCGTGACCGCCGTGGCCATCATCACCGTGCAAAAATCGCCGCCCGCCGCCCCGCTTCAGCGCCCCCGCTGATTCGCCGCCGGCTTGTGGTCTGGCTCCGCCGCCGGTTACCGGCCGCGAAACCCGCCCATGAGATAAACGATCAGGCAGATCAACAGGATCAAACCGAGCGTGCTCCCGCCAATCACGGGACCGCCGATATAAAAACCGCCACCACCGAGCAGGATCAACAAAAGCAGGACAATCAGCAGGGTATTCATCCCCCAATAGTAACCGGCCCGCGCCATTTGTTCTGCGCGACCGCGATCGACCTCCACAACGGAGGCCGGACGACCCACGCCTCCCGCCGCGCCTCCGTCATCACCGCGCCAACGCCTGCAACGCCAGGCCCGTCAGATACGCGCCATACGTGCCGAGCCCGTAACCCAGCACCGCGAGCAATGCGCCCACCGGCGCCAACGCTGGATGAAACGCACTCGCCACCACCGGCGCCGACGCCGCCCCCCCGATGTTCGCCTGCGAACCCACCGCCATGAAAAACAGCGGCGCGCGGATCGCCTTCGCCACGGCCAGCATCACCGCCCCGTGAATTGCGATCCAGATCAACCCCAGCGCAAACAGCCACGGCCGCTCCAGCAACGCCCCCAGATCCATCTGCATCCCGATCGTCGCGATCAAAAAATACAGCATCGCCGAACCGACCCGCGACGCCCCCGCGCCCTCCAGCCGCCGCGCCCCCGTCGCACTCAACAGCAGCCCGAACGTCGTCGCCAGCACCACGACCCAGAAGAATCCCGACGTCAGGCTGTAGTCCTGCAACCGCCACGCCGCCGGCAGCGTTTCGATCCACACGATGATCGGCCCCGTGCAAAAATGCGCGAGCCCCGTCGCGCCCAGCCCCACCGCCAGGATGATCATCAGATCCGCCAACGTCGGCACCCGCGCATGCTCCGCCTGATAGCGCTCGATCCGCGCCTTCAACGCATCGATCGCCGAGGTATCCGCGCGGGTCCACCGATCGAATACCTGCGCCCGCCCCGCGAGGAAAAGCAACACCGCCATCCACACGTTCGCCACGATCACGTCGACCGCCACGAACTGCCCGAACAGCGTCGCCTCCACCGCGAACACCTCGCGCATCGCCGCCTGATTCGCCCCGCCCCCGATCCAGCTTCCCGCCACCGTCGTCATTCCCCGCCAGACCTCGCCGGCGACCGTTTCCGGGTGAATCCAGCGCATCGCCACAAACGCGATCACGCCACCCAGCATCACGCTCGCCGTCCCCGTCAAAAACATGATCAACGCCTTCGGCCCCAACCGCACGATCGCGCCGAAATCCACCGCGATCGTCAGCAGCACCAGCGCCGTCGGCAGCAGATAGTCGCGCGCCACTGGATACAGTTTCGACGCATGCCCGTCGACGAGCCCGAGCGTGTTGAACAGCGCCGGGATCAAATAGCACAACAGCAGCGCCGGCACATAGGTGTAGAATTTCTTCCAAAAACCATCCGGTCGCGACGCCGTCCAAAACACCGCTCCGAGCGCCGCCGCCAGCAGCCCGAGAATCGCAGCGTCGTTCGTGATCAGAGCGGAATCGGCAGGCACTCCGCGAAGCAAAGCTCCGCACCCGCAAAGGCAACGCCAACCTGCCCGCTCAAGGCGCCGTCGCGACTTCCAGCCCCGCGAGGTAGCCGAGCGCCTCCCCGCGACTGTTTCCGCACATGCTCTCGCTCGGTCGCAAACTTGCGCACACCGCCGGCCGCTCGGGCTTGCCGAATAGCGCGCATCGGAAATCCGCCGTCAACTGCACGCACGCGACACCCGCCGGCTTGCCGTGCGGCATCCCCGGAATCGGCGAAGAAATGCTCGGAGCGATGCAACACGCACCGCAATCAGCGCGACACTCCATGCGCGCATCGTCCGCGCTCCGGCCCCCGGCGCAAGCCTTCGCGCCTGATCGCGAAACTCCGATCTTTTTACCGCAAAGATCGGTGCTCGAGCTCGCGCGCGGCCCATCTGCCTTCGCGGTTCACCCGAAGGTCCCGCTCACCGCAAATGCAGCACCGACCGCGCGCCGCTCGCATTGCCCTCCACCGCCTTCGTCGCCCCGACCGTCACCCGCTCCGGCGCGACCGCACCATCCGCCAGTAACAATTCGCGCACCCGCTCGCCGCGCGCCTGCGCCAGCGCCGCCAAATCCTGCTCGGTCACCGCAATCGTGTCCGCGAGGTGACGCTCCATCTCCTCGACCGACAGCTCCAGCTGCACGCCCGCCTGCGCCGCCGCTTCGGCCCGCTGCCGCGTCGCCGCCCGCGATGCGTCTTCCCGCGCGATCTCCGCTTGCCGCTCCGCCGCCTCCTTGCGTTCGCGCCGTTCGCTCCACCACGTTCTCGGTCCCTTCAGCGTCGCGAGATCCATCGCCCGGCCCAAAATCCCCCGGCGCTCTTCTCCCGTTTCCTCCTGCCGCATCGGCGTGGCCTCCACTTCCTCCCGCCGCCCCGCCTCGTCCGCCGGCGCGCTCGCCGACGGCTCCGCCGCCGCATGCCGCGCGATCTCTGCCTGGCTCACGCCTCCCGGAAACATCTCGCCGAACACCGTGCGAATCGCGTTCGCCCGCGCCTGCGTCGTCGGCTCGCGCCCGCGGCTCTCCCGCACGAGTTCGCGCCGCAACAACTCCTCGAGCTTTACCCGTTTCATCGCCTGCGCGTCGTCCCGCGGATGATACATCGCCTCGATCTCCACCTTCAGCGCCGGCCGCGCCGCGAGCGCGCGCTGCACCGTCACCAGCCGCCGCACGCTCTCCTCCGTCAACGTCGGCTCGCCCGGCACCCACTCCTGCTGCGCCAGTTCCTCGCCGCCGCCACCGAACATCGAGCCGAGCAGCGCAAACGGCGAGGTCGCCGCCTTGGTCAACAGCCCGGTAAACACGTCGCCCACCACCGCGCCCACGTCGAATTGCGGATCGGACAGGCTGCCCTGCACCGGCAACTGCAGCACGATCCGGCCATCCGCATCCTTCAGCAACGCCACGCCCAGCTTCACCGGCAGCTTCACCGCGTCCGGCCCCGGCGTCGCCTGCCCCAGCGCGAATCGCTCGAGCGTGATCGTATTTCGCATGTCCAGCGCATCGTTCGCCAGCTTCGCCTTCACGTCGAAGGCCAGCCGCCCGCTCTCCAGTTCGTATCCAGCAAACTGCGACACATACGGCGCCGCCGGCGCCAGATCGATCGCCTTGCCTTCCACGATCAGGTCCGCAAACGGCTGCACCCCGAGCGGATTCAGCCGGCCGATCACCGAGACCGGCGCCCCTCCGTCGACCATCCCCCGCAGCTCCACGCTGCCCTGCTCCGGCTGCTGCGAGGAGAAATTCCGCAAGGTCCCGCTCACCTGCGTCAGCGCCGTCCGCACCCGCGGCTGCGTCGAGCGATCCTCGAACGTGAACTCTCCGGCCGCGATCAACACCCGCGACACCGTCACCTCCGCCCCCGCTCCGCTTTCTTCCGCGCCGGCCGCTCCGCCTTCCGCCGCCGGCCGCAGCCGGCTGAAATTCAACACCCCCTGCTCGTCGCGCACCGCGTGCGCCCGCGGCCCGCCGAGACTCGCCCCCGCGATCGAGAGCGAGAGCCGCGGCTGCGTCGCCAGCTTCACGTCGTCGAGCGAGAACTCGTCCACGCCCGCCAGCTCCTCGCCGCCATCCGCCGCCACGAGACTGAAATCCTCCACGCGCCCGCCTCCCGTGAACGCCGCGCCGAACGCCCCTCCCGCCGCCGCCTGCTCCACCCGCGCGCGCCCGCTCAGCGACACCACGCCCCGGTCGATCCGCGCCGCCGCCGCGCTCTCCAGATACGGGCTGAGCGGCGGCAGCGCGAGCCAGGCCACCTCGAGATTCAGGTCCGCCAGCAGCGGTTCGCGCATCAAATTTCCGGATACACGCACCGCGCCGCGCGGCGCCCAGTCGAACGACAGGTCGAGCGGCATCGTCGCTCCCGCCGCCAGCGTCGCATCCTTCAACGTCCCGTTGATGCGCGTGAACTCGGCCTCCACCGGCCGCGGCGCCGCGAGGTCGCGCACCGACACCGCGAAATCGCGCAGCGAGATCTCCTTCACCTTCACGTCCGGCAGCGGGCCCGGCGCCGTCGGCGCGGCCGCCGCCTCCGGGTCGCGCGGCAGCAGTTCGAGCACGTTCAGCGCTCCGTCGGCGGCGCGGCGCACCGTCAGCCGGCCACCCTCGAGCCGAATCGCCTCGACCGCCAACCGCGGGGCCAGCGCATCGGCCACCAGACCCGTCACCTGCAGCGAGGTCAACTCGCCCAACGGCTCGCCGTCCGCGTCCGCCAGACGGAACTCCGTCAGTTGCGCCGCGCCGCCCGTGATCGCGATCCGCCGGCTGCCCGGCGAGAGGTCCACCTCGTAGTTCGCATTCACGCTCAAGCGCCCCGACCCGATCTTCCCCCGCAGCCGGTCCGCCAGATACGGTCCGTATTTGGGCAACTGCACGTTTTCGAGCCGGAGTTCGCCCGTCGACGTCAGCGGCGCCGCCGTCAACGTGCCGACCCACGCGATCTTCTCGCCTGCATCGCTCACCGCCTCGAACCGCCCCGGCGCACCGCGCGCCCCCGCCGTCCGAAAATCCAGCACCGCGAGATTGACCGGCCCGATCGCGGTCGCAAACGGCTCCGCCCGCGAGCGGTCCGCAAACGCCAGCCGCGCATCGCTGATATTCAAACGACGGATACGCCACGGCCGCGCCTCCGCCGGCGCGCGCGGCGTCTCCCCCGGCTCCGGCGGGCGCCGAAATTTCTCGATCAAATCCGACACGCTGAGCGAACCGTCGGGCTGCACCTCGATCGCGGCGTCGAGCCCGGCCAGCGCGACATCGCCCAGCACCCACTCGCGCGTGATCGACGCCAGCGGATCGAAGTTCACGTAAAACCGCTCCCATTGCACCAAGTTCGCCGACCCGTCCGGCACCCGGACCACGACGCGGTTGAGCGCCACCGAGAGCGCAAACGGATTCGTGCGCACCTGCCCGACGCTCACGGGCCGGCCCAACAACTCCGGCAGGCGCTTCTCCAACTGCCATTTGACCAGCGGCGGCACCGCGAAAAAGCCGACCGCGGCGTAGAGTGCGACCAAGACGAAAAGAATGCGAAGCGGGCGGCGTTTGCGGTGTTTCATGGCTTCGGGGGGAACGGTCATCGACAAGTGTTTCGCGGCCGCGCTCCCCAGGAGTTTCGGCCGCCTCAACTGCGCTGTTATCGTCAACCGGACAGCCACTTGCAAACCTGGTTTTCCGCCCGACCCCGCGCTCGGGTGCCGCTCCGATCGAACTCCGCGGGCTCCACCGGTCCGATTTGGAAAAAGACCGCGCCGTTTCACCGCTTCACCCCCGCGCCGGCTTTGACGTCCATCGTTTTTTCCTGCAACGTCCGCGCGAATGAAATCGGTGAAGGTGCCTGCCCTGGAGCTTTTTCTCCACGAGATGATCCCGCTTGCGAAGGCGATGGGCGTCGGCGTGGAGGTCAGCGACGCCAAGGCGCTCGTGCTCACCGCACCGAAGGAGCAGAACAAGAATTCGCTCAACACCGCGTTCGGCGGCAGCCTCGTTTCCCTCGCCACGCTCGCCGGCTACGGCGTCGTGTGGGAACTGATGAAAAACGAGAAGGAGCCCGACAAGACCGAGTGGCGCATCGTCGTGAAGGAAAGCCGCGCCGCATATCGCCGCCCCGTCATCGGCGACCTTCGCGCGATCTGCGAACGCCCCGCGCAAGCCGCGATCGCCGAGTTCAAGGAAGCCCTCACCCGCTACGGCAAGGCCAAGCTCAAGCTCAAAGCCTCCGTCGTGGAAAACGGCAGCGTCGCGGTCGACGTCACCGCTGCGTTCGTCGTTTCCCGGTAACCCCGCCCGCCGCGCTCCGCCGTGAAAAGCCCCGGCGCCGCGTGGATCTTCCTCCTCCTCGGAACGCCGGCGTTGACCGCGGAACTCGCGCCGGGCCGCGCCGAAATCCAGCCGCCCCCGCCAGACGCCCCGGCCCGTCCTCTGCCACCCTCGCCCCCGGCCACCTCCTCCGCCGCGCGTGTCGAACGCCTCCGCCTCGGCTTCGCCCCCATCGGTCTCGCCGACGAACCCGCCCCGCTGGCGGACAACTCCCCGGTGATCGTTCTCCCCAACTTCGACGTGCGCGACGATCGCCTCGAACTTTCGCCACGCGACGTCGCCACCTCGAAGGAACTGCTCGCCGCGGCGAAACTCCGCTACCTCTCGCAAACGTATCAGGCGACCCTCGGGCAGTTGTCCGCCGCGCTCGGCATCGTAGCCAACCTCCCCTCGATTCTCCGCGGCTGGAAACCCAACGACGCCGAGGCGTCCACCCTCTTCGCCGAGGACGAACGGCTCCGCCGCCAGCGCGAATCGGAGGACCTGGTCGAAATGCTCGACACCCTCGACCCCGCCACCGCCCGCGAACTGCGTCGTTCCGTTTCGGATACCTTTCGCCACCCCACCCCGCTCGGCGCCCGCCGCCAGGAATAACCGCTGCGGCCCAGGTGGGGACCGACCTCCGTGCGTCCGCTCAGCGACGATCCCTGCGCCGTAGCACGGTCAACCTGACCGTGTTTCCGACACCGCATAAACGCGGTCACAATGACCGCGCGATCGCTGCCCGCCGCGACATCACCTCTGCCTCCGCCTAGATATGCTTCGAGTCCGCCTCGTCCTTCTTCACGTAACCGGTCTCCTGCCGCTGGTGGTTCACCGCGTTCTTCTTCAAATACGCCTGGTAAACATCGTCCGCCGTCATGCCCAGCGTTTGCGCGAGCGACACGAGAAAATGAAACAGGTCCACCACCTCGACCTTCGCGTTCTGCTCGTCGAACTTCTGATACTTCGCCCACCACTTCCACGGCACGGAGTCGATCAACTCGGCCGTCTCCTGCTGCATCGCCCGCGTGTAGTTGAGAATCCACTTCGCCTTCTCCTCGTCCGTCGGGGGCGGCAGAGCCACGCCAATCCGGCGATTCAACCCATCCTGCATCCGGAAAATCTCCTCGAGTTTGTCCATGCGCGGAAACTGCCCCGCCGCCGCCGCTCGTGGCAAGTGACAACTGCACCGACAAACCCCGCCGCGCCCGCCCTTCGCTCGGGCATCCGTTCCCACTTCCGCGTTGATCCACGGGAATTTGCAGTTGCCCCCCGAAGCGTCCTGCACGAGCGTGCGGCCTTCACGCCCGCGTCGAGCCGCATACCCTGCGCTCCGCGGGCTTCACAAAACCGGCCGCTCCCAACCTTTGGTGAGCCGCCAGCAACCATAGATAAACATGTCAGACCAAACCACGTCCGGTGAGCCGACCTCGGCTCCCGAGACTGCCGCCGGCGCCGCTCCTCAAGCGGCCCCCGCGAGCAACCCAGCGCCCATCGGCGCCTTCGGCAACGCGCGCGGCTCCGGCCTCTCGCGCGGCAAACGCGTCAGCACCCCCGCCGCGGCTCCGGCCGCCTCGCCCGCCAGCGTCAGCTCCTACAAGCCGACCTCCGTCGAGGTGATCACGCCCCAGCGCGAATACACCAACCCGTTCGCGAGCGAACAGCCCGCGTCCGCCCCCGCCAACGAGCCCGCCGCTCCCGCCGCTCCCGCGGTCGAAGCGCCGCCGGCCGACCTCGTTCACAACACCGACATCCCCGTCGCCCACGCCCCCGTCACCGGTGCGTCCGAACCGCCCGCCCCCACCGCTCCCGCGGCCGGCGAGCCGATCGCTCCGCCCGCCGACGTGATCCAGCCCTCCGTCGAAAAGGCCGAAATCAAAATTCTGCCCCCCGCCGAAGCGAAACGCCCCGCCGTCAGCTGGGGCGAATCCGGCCACGCCGACGACGCCCGCGCCAACCGCGACGAACGTCCGACGTTCCGCCCGGACCGCCGCGAAAACCGCGACGCCCGCCCGAGCCAGCCAGGCAACGGCGAACAGTTCCCCTACGAACCGCGCGAAAAAAAGCCGTTCACTCCACGTGAACCCCGCGCCCCGCGCGACCCACGCTCGTTCGAACCCCGCGATAGCGGCAAGCCGCAGGACACGCGCTTCCCGCGTCGCGATCCGTCCCTCGAGCCACGCGGCCCCCTGCCGCGTGAAGCCCGCGACGACCGTCGCCCCTCCGCCGAACCCGCCAAAAAATCCGGCGGCTTCCTCGGCTGGTTGAAAGGCCTCTTCGGCGGCGCGCCCGAGCAACCCGCTCCCGGCGCGGGTGCGCAAAACCGCGAAGCTCGCGACGGCGACTTCCGCGGCGGCGGCCGCCGCCGCAATCGTGGCGGTCGCGGACGCGGCGGTTACCAGGGTCCCCGCGACGGTCAGCCCCGCGATCCGCGGGACGAACAACCGCGCAGCGAAGGTTATCAGGGCGGACGCGATGCATCGCAAGGCGGCGAACGCCGTTTCGACGGCGAGGGCGGCGGTCGTCGTCGTGGGCGCCGCCGTGGTCGTGGTGGACGTCGCGGCGGTCTCGCGCTGCACGATGAGCGAGGTGAGGTTGGCCTCCTGGGCCTCCAGCTCCCTCGACTCGGTCAGGAGCGCGTCGATGCGCAGCTCGAGCTGGGCCTGGACCTCCGCCTGCCGGGCCCGCATGCCCTGCGCCTCGGCCAGGTCGGCGTCGGCCTGGACCCTGAGCTCGTCGATGCGGACCTGGGCGGCCTCGAGCTCCCCGCGGGTCGACGCCAGCTCGGCCTCGGCCCGCTGACGATCGACCATCACCGAGTGGTCGTAGAGCGAGACGTGGCGGATGAGCGCGTTCATGCGCCCGAGCGTCTGGGGGTCCTTCGCGGCGAGCATCTGGGTCGCGCTCTCGCGCTCGGGCTGCATGTACGCCCCGACCGCCCGCTCGGCAGCGAGGTCCTTGGCCACCCGCACCTGCTCCTCGGCGTCGACGACCCGTCGGCGCATCGAGGTCAGCTCGCCCTCGATGCGCTCCTGCTCGGCCGCGGCGTCGGCCGCCGCAGCCTCGAGCTCGGCGACGCGGGCGTCGATGCGGGCCAGCTCGGCCTTGAGCTCGACGTCGGAGGCGTTGAGCTCGTCCAGCTCGCGGTCCACCTCGCCGGAGCGGGCCTTGGTCTTCTCGCGCTCGGCCTTCTCCTTCGACGCGGGATCGGAAGGCCCCTGCGCCCCGGCGGGCAGCACGGTCAGCACCAGCAGCGAGGCGACCACCGCCAGCAGCGACAACCGGCGCCGGCGACCACCGCCGCGACGGCGCGCGGCACCGGAGCGGACGTGGTGGGTGGCGGGCGGTCGTTCGAGCAGGGGCACGGCTACGCGAACCTCGAAGGGTGCGGCCCCGCCCGCAGGGGTGACACCGTAACAAAGGTCACGCGCTGAGGGAAGGGTTCGTCGCGATCCGTGGGTCCGAGGTCGCTCAACGCGGTGAGATCAGCAGCTGCACGACGAACGCCCCGATGATGGCGACGCCGCACGCCAGCGACAGCAGGATCAGCTTCCTCGTGCTCATGGTGGCGTCCACCCTACCGGCGGGTGGGCCG
>JAEYYL010000049.1 GCA_023430825.1 Verrucomicrobiota bacterium
GGCGACTTCGAGCTGAGCTTCGAGTGGAAAGTCGCGGAGGCGGCGAACAGCGGCGTGATTTATCGCGTGGGGCTCGGCGAGACGGCGACGCATGTGACCGGGCCGGAGTATCAGGTGCTCGATAACATCAAGGCGCACGACAACAAGGAATACGACCATCTCGCGGGTTCGCTTTACGATGTCGCGCTGGGCGACAACGCCCGGACGAAGCCGGTCGGCGAATGGAACGAAGGGCGGATCGTGGTGCGCGGCTGGCGCGTTCAACATTGGTTGAACGGCAAAAAGGTGGTCGATCTGGACCTCGCGGCGCCGGAGGGGAAGGCGGCGATCGCGGCGAGCAAGTTCAAGGATTGGGAAAAATTCGCGACGGTGCGGCGCGGGCACATCGCGTTGCAGGATCACGGCGACGTGGTGAGTTTTCGCGCGATCAAGGTGCGGAAGCTGGAGTGAGGGGGCTTCACAGCGACGAGGGCGGATTGGGGTCGGCGTTTGCCGGGAGGCGATGGCCATCCCGCTGTTCACGCAGCGAGCCACACGGAACCGGGCATCGCCTGCGAGCAGGCTCCTACCTCTGAGGCTCGAGGGGGGCGCCGCCCTGGAGTTTGTCGCCGTCGCGGCGCCAGCGGTAGATGAGCGGAGCCTTGGTGCGTTCGAGCTGCTTGAAGAGCGCGGGGTCGGCGCGTTTCGGGAGTTCGAGTTCGGTGAGGCCCGTGGCGTCGCAACTGAGCACGCGGGCGTAGGGTTTGAAATGCTCCGGGCGGCCGATGACGCGGGAGAGGTCGGTCGCTGTTGGGCGCGAGGTGGCGCGGTCGAGCGCGAGGAACGCATACGGCAGGCTGCGGAGATCGATGCCGGCGCGCTGGCCGAACTTCACCCAGTCGGGGTTGGCGAAAATTTCGGAGGGCGGCGGGGCGAAGAAGTGGCACCAGTCGCGCTCCTTGCCGGGCGCGAGCGCCGGGCAGGCAAGTTGATGCGTGCAAGGCGCCACGACGGAAAAACCGGCGGGGCGAAGGATCTCGTCGCGAATCGCGCCGAGCTGGCGGCTGACGGCGTGCGTGCCGGGCTCGACCCAGAGGACTTCGGCGGCGCGTTCGAGGAGCAGGCGCAAGGCGGTGAGGTCGGCGGGAGAGAGTTCGTTCAGCACGTGACTGATCACGAGAAGGCCGATGGGCTCGGCGGACGCGAGTAGGCCGGGCGTGGCGGCGGCGACGTGGAGATTTGGATACGCTCGCGTGGCCGCCTCGGCGGCGAAATCGCAGGCGGCGGCGGAATGATCCCAGACGGTGAGTTCTTCGAAGTGTTCGGCGCCGAAAAACTCGATGACGCGGCGCGACGCGATGCCGCTGCCGCAGCCCCAGTCGAGGACGTGGCGGGAGGCGGGGCGCCATTGGCGGAGACGGAGTTCGCGGAGGACGTGGTCCCATTTCCAGCCGATGCGTTCGCCGTAGGTGAAATCGTAGGAGGCGAGGTCGGAGCCGGATTGCCAGTAGGCGCCCTGCGCGGCTTTGCCGGAAAGAAAACCGTCGCGAAGGCGGTCGAGGGCGGGCCAGTCGAGTTCGGACCAGGTCATGAGGCGGTGAGGAGGAACGAAATCAATTTAACCACGGATGGACACGGATGAACACGGATAGGGAATAATAAGGAGGAGCGGAGATGTGGAAGCGCGCCGCGCGCATTTCACGGACAATTCAATCAAACCTTTTGACACAGAGGACACGGAGCGCCGACACAGAGGAAGCAGGAGGCCACAGCGTGTTTGAATGTTTTTCATGCAGACGAATGCTTACGACGATGAGGGCTCGGGTTTGCATCAAATCTTTCGCTCTGTGGCCTCTGTGTCGGAGATCGGTGTTCTCTGTGGCTTAATAAGAGTGTCCGGGCGAAGGGGTGAACAGGAGCGGTTCAACTTTCCAAATTGAAGTTGAGGTGCGCGGCGAGGCGTTGGGTGCGGATGCCGTAGAAGGCGGCGAAGGCGCGGGTGCGCTCGGCGCGGGCGGGGTCGACGGGCGAGGGTGATTTGATCGCGGCGATCATGAGGTTTTTGGCGGTGTGATCGGTCGAGATGAACTCGAAGACGCGCGTGCGATAACCGGCGCATTCGAGGAGCTGGGCACGGAGGGCGTCGGTGACGAACTCGGCCTGGCGTTCCTGAAAGATGCCGTGCTGCAGGGCGTCGGCGAGGACGAGCGGGGCGGCGAGTTGCGGACGAAGTTCCTTCTGGCAGCAGGGCGAGACGACGAGGAGCTGCGCACCGGCGGCGATGCCTTTGGCGAGGGCGTCGTCGGTGGCGGTGTCGCAGGCGTGGAGCGCGATGAGGACGTCGAGTCGATCGAGCGCGGCGCTGGCGATGGTGCCGGCGGTGAAGTCGAGATGGGGCGCGAGGTGGTGTTCGCGGGCGAGGCGGTTGCAGAGGTCGACCAGCTCGGGGCGGGCCTCGATACCGGTGACGTGCGCGCGCTGTCGCAGCAAAGCGGATACGGCGAAGGTGAGGTAGCCCTTGCCGCTGCCCATGTCGGCGATGCGGAGGGGCGGGGCGTCGTCGTCGGGAGGGAAGGCTTCGGCGAGGAGATGGGTGAGGAGCTCGGCGAATTTCTGGATCTGGCGGAATTTGTCGGCCATGCCCTCGCGCGGTTGGGCGCGGTCGTTGGTGACGCCGAGCGCGCGGAGCCAGGGGGCGTCGGCGGGGATGAGGTGGGATTTGGGGCGATCGTGGGCGGCGGTGGGCGGCGGGGGCGCCGCGGCTCCAGATGGGGTGGATTTCACGCGGAGGCGCGTGGTGCCGTCGGGTTGGGTTTCGAGCTGGGCGGATTCGGTGGCGGTGAAGAGATGCGCGTCGAGGAAATCGCGGCCGAGGAGCGCTTCGATCTGGGTGAGGGCCTCGGCGGGCGGGTGGTTTTTGGTGATGTCGCGCGTCGCGTGACGCCAGAGGAAGGTGAGGTGCGGGCCGGATTTGAGCGCGACGGGGCGAATGAAGAGATTGCGCAAGGTCGGATCGGCGCCGCGGGGTTTGCCGAGCGTGAGTTTCTCGAGCGTGCCTTCGGTGATGGCAGCGTGGAGGAGGGCGAAGAAGCGGTCGCGGGCGGAATCAGGCATGGAGGGATGGCCGCAAAAAGGCGCAGAAGGCGCAAAAGAGAAAGCGCGAACGCGGGGCGGTCAGCGCAGCGAAATGGGTTGCACGTAGTAGTCGATCGGCGTGCGGCGCCACCACTGGCCGGTGCGATCGCGCTCGGCGGCGGTGGTGAAGTGGTAGTCGTAGCGGACGATGCGGAGGTAGCGGGGCGGGCGGTCGGGGAAGGGATTGTGGGCGAAGAGCGCGAGGACGTCGGGCGTGCCGCGGAGGAGATGTTCGCCGAGGGAGAGCACCCAGCGGTTGTGCTCGGGCGCGCCGAGCGCGGCGAACCAGAGTTGCCAGTCGAGTCGCGGCTGGTGGGGCGCGACCACGGGCGGACGGCGCGAGAGGGCGCCGGGTTTGTAAGGGAGTTCGTAGGCGTGCCACTCGCGGGCGTCGTTGCTGCCCTCGATGATCAGCTCGGGACGCGACGTGGTCATGACGGCGAAGAGGCCGTAATTGTTGAGGCTGCGAAACGGCGCGACGTGCGCGCTAAGCGAGGCAAACCAGTCGGGAGTGCGGGCGCGGAGACCCAGCGACGGGAGCATCTGGATGCCGGTGTAGAGGATGACCGCGGTGGCGGCGGCGAGCGCGAGGCCACGCAAAACGCGGTGGAGGCGGAAGGGGTGTTTGTCATCTATTGGATGACAAACGGCGGGGGACGGGAGGCGGCGGAGGACGGCGGCGTGGAGGAGCTGGCGCCACCAGGCGTCGTCGAGGTGGAGGAGGCAGAGGACAAAGGTGAGGAGGTTGAAGAAGGTGTAGTTGCCCGTGAGCGCGATGGCGATCTGGAGCGCGGCGAGGAGGAGGGCGGCGTTGTGGCGAAGCGTGCGCGGGGCGAAGAGGAGGAGCGGGGCGACGAACTCGATCACGAACATGCCAACGCAGCTCGCGCGATGAAACGAGGTGGGGAGTTGATGCGCCCACCAGGCGAGCGGGTTGGGGAGCGGTTGGGTTTCGTAGTGAAACGTGAGCGCGGTGAAGTCGCGCCAGGCGGGATCGCCGCTGGCGAGTTTCACGGCGCCGGAGAGCAGCATCAGCCGGACGAGCAGCCAGGTGAGCAGGAAGTGCGCGATGCGCGAGGGCTCAACGCCGGACCACGGGAGGCGGAGCGCGCGCGGGACGAGGAAGAGCGCGAGCAGCGTGGTCTCGAGGAGCAGGGCGTCCCACTGAAAACCGAGGAAAATCTGGCCTACGCCGACGAGCGAAAGGTAGGCGATCCAGAGGACGCCGAGGCAGACGGCGGGGACGAAACCGGCGAAGAGGAACGCGGCGGCGGCGAGACCGACGGCGCAGAGGACGTGGGGGAAGGCGTCGGTGCCGAAGAACCAGGCGAGCGTCGGAAGCTGGGCGTAGGCGCTGGCGCCGAGGTGTTCGCGGACGGCGGCGAGGTAGGTATTCGCCGGAAGGATACCGTGCGGGCCGATCAGGCCGGGGAGCTGGGTCCAGAGCGAGCCGAAGGCGATCGCGTGGATGAGCGCGAGCGCGCGGAGAAAGAGCGAGGTGCTGAGCGCGAACGAGGGGTGATTCGCGCTCGCGGCGGTGGAGGTGGGCGCGGTCACGGAGGTGACGACGGGGCGTGACGGACCGCCCGGAGGTCGGTCCCTACCGGAGGAATTCGGTGGTCAGCGCGGTTTCGACGGTGACCTTGCCTTTTTTCAGGATGCCGAGGGATTCGAGCTGTTCGATCTGGGTGGCGTAGCGGGCGGGATCGAGCTGGCCGATTTTTTCGGGGCCGCCGTCGGCGTCGCGGCCGGTGACGAGCTGGCCGTCGATGATGAGCTGGCGCGAGGCCATCATGAATTCGTCGGTGTTGGCGGAGTTGGCGGCTTTCATCGCGGCGTGCGCGGCGGTGGGATCGCCTTCGAGGTAATCGCGCCAGCCCTTGATGTAGGCGCGGGTGAAGGCGCGGAGTTCGGCGGGGTGTTCGCGCGCGAATTTTTTGTTGGTGACGAGCACGGCGTAGGCGCGGAAGCCGGCGTCCCAGGTGGAGAGGAAGCGCGGTTCCTTGCCGCCGGCTTTGACGATGTGATACGGCTCGGCGATGTAGTAGCCCTGCTGGATGGCCTCGTTGTTGCCGAGGAAGGCGGCGACGGAAAAATTCTGCGGCACGATCGAGATCTTCACGGCGTATTTCTTTTGTAGATACTGCAGGAAGGCCCACTCGGGGCGGGCGATGATCGTTTTGCCGTCGAGGTCTTCGAAGCGGCGGACGGTGCTGTCGGCGTTGACGAGCAGGCCGGAGGGGTCGTCCTGGAAGACGGCGGCGAACTGGACGACGGGGAGGCCCTCGGCTTGTTGGAGGAGCGTGTTGGTGCTGTCGGCTTGGCCGATCTGCACCTGGCCGGTGGCGACCTTGGGCATGACGAGGGCGTTGGGGCCGCCGGGGATGAGCGTGACGTCGAGGCCTTCGGCGGCGAAGTAGCCCTTGGCCTGGGCTTGGTAGAATCCGCCGTGTTCGGGTTCGGCGACCCAGTCGAGCTGAACGGTGAGTTTGAACAGCGGCTGGTCGGCGGCCGAGGCGACGGCGGCGAGGGAGGAGGCGAGGAGCAGAACGATGAAGCGGGGGAGTTTCATGGGAGGGAAAGGGGCTGCCCGCGAATTACGCGAAACGGCGCGAAAGGGGAAAGGGATTTATTGGCGAGATTCGCGTGATTCGCGGGCGGTGCGTTCAGGTGTCGCGGCGTTCGAAGGAGTCGTGCCAGTGGTGGAGGGCGAGCCAGCTCAGGGCGATGACGATGGCGACGAAGACGAAGCCGAGGACGCAGGTGACGGCGGCGGTGGCGAAGAGCGCGGCGTATTGGGCGCGGCTGGCATAGATGATGGTTTGAAAACCGAGGCCGCCGCCGTCGCCGGCGGAGCTGCCGGCGGTGTAGTCGCCGACGAGGGCGCCGATCGGGGCGAGCGTGGCGGCGATGCGCAGGCCGGTGAAAAAATACGGGAGCGCGGCGGGGGCGCGCAGATGGATCAGCTGCTGGAGCCGAGTGGCGCGGTAGGAGGCGAAAAGTTCGACGAGGTTGCGGTCGGTGGAGATGAGGCCCTGGGTCGTGTTCACGACGAGCGGAAAAAAGCAGATGAGAAAGGTGATGACTACGACGCTGCTGAGACCGGCGCCGACCCAGAGGACGAGAATGGGCGCGACGACGATGACAGGCGTCATTTGGAGGATCATCAAATACGGGTAGAGGCTGACGCGGAGCAGCGGCGAGAGGGAGAGGAGGAGCGCGAAGGCGCCGCTCACGACGATGGCGAGGCCGAAGCCGAGGAGAGCGCCCTGGGCGGTGTTGAGCGAGGCGCGGGCGAGGGCGGACGAGTGTTCGCGAAAGGCGTCGAGCACGGCGCCGGGCGTGGGGAGCAGGAAACGCGTGTCTTCGGAGAGCCAGGCGTGGACGGCATACCAAAGCGCGATGACGATCGCGCCGGTGAGAGCGGGGAGAAGGAGTTTGAGGGCGGAGCGCGGCATGCGAAAAGGCGTGGCGTTAACGGCCCGCCCCGCGGTCGGGCTCTGCCTCGACGGAGCGGAGGGTGCGGGAGATCTGGGCGACGAGGGTTTGGTAGGCGGGGGAGAGGCGGGTGTCGGGAGTTCTTGGATACGGGAGGTCGATGGCGAACTCGGCGTGGAGCCGGCCGGGGTTGGCGGCCATGACGAGCACCCGGTGCGAGAGGAAAACGGCTTCGGCGACGGAGTGCGTGACGAAGAAGGCGGTCCACGCTTGGCGGTCGCGGATGGCGAGAAGTTCCTCGTTGAGGTGCTCGCGGGTCATCTCGTCGAGCGCGCCGAAAGGTTCGTCGAGCAGGAGGAGTTTGGGCGAGAGGGAGAGCGCGCGGGCGAGGGAGACGCGCATTTTCTGGCCGCCGGAAAGCTGGCGCGGGTAGGCGGCGGCCTTGTCGCGGAGACGGACGAGATCGAGCACGCGGTCGCGGATGGGGGCGCGCTGGGCGGCGCGCAGGCCGCGGAGCATGAGCGGGAGT
The DNA here is from genome assembly GCA_023430825.1 of Verrucomicrobiota bacterium. GTDB lineage: Bacteria > Verrucomicrobiota > Verrucomicrobiia > Opitutales > Opitutaceae > Opitutus. Next base: position 7,082 of record JAEYYL010000049.1, read on the forward strand.
TCGACGTTGCGCGCGACGTTGTGCCAGGGGAGCAGCGTGGCGTCTTGAAAGACGAACGCTAGGTCGGTGGCGGAGGTTTCGCCGGGCGGGCGACCGTCGATGCGGAGGGTTCCGCCGCTGAGCGGGCTCAGGCCGGCGATGAGGCGGAGGACGGTGGATTTGCCGCAGCCGCTGGGGCCGATGAGCGTGACGAACTCACCGGGCTGGGCGGCGAGGGAGAGTCGGTCGAGCACGACGGGGCCGTCGCCGTAGCGTTTGGAGACGTCGCGAAATTCGACGAGGGGCGTCGCAGCCATCGCGGGCTAGGACAGCGCGGGCGGCGGCGGAGGCAAGGGGGAACCGGGAAGGGGGGAATCTTGAAAACTGAAAATCTAAAATCGGGAAACGGAAATTGAGGTGGCGGATGCGGCGGCCGGGGGCTCAGGAGGTTTTCTTTGCGTTGGGCAGGAAGGCGGTGAGGAGGCCGATGAGCGGGAGAAAGCCGCAGAGGAAAAAGACGTGTTCGATGCCGGTGCGGTCGGCGAGCCAGCCGAGCGCAGCGGAGGCGATGCCGCTGATCCCGAAGGCGAGGCCGAAGAAGAGGCCGGCGACGAGACCGACGCGGCCGGGGACGATTTCCTGCGCGTAAACGAGGATGGCGGAAAAGGCGGAGGCGAGCACGACGCCGATGACGACGCTGAGCGCGGCGGTGGCGGCGAGGCCGACATGAGGGAGGATCAACGAGAACGGAGCGACGCCGAGGATGGAGAACCAGATCACGTATTTGCGGCCGAAGCGGTCGCCGAGCGGGCCGCCGAGAATCGTGCCGGCGGCGACGGCGAAGAGAAAGAGGAAGAGGTAGGCCTGCGCGCCCTGCACGGAGACGTTGAACCGTTCGATGAGGTAGAACGTGTAGTAGTTGGTGAGGCTGACGAGATAGACGTATTTGGAGAACACGAGCACGACGAGGATGCCGATCGCGAGGCGGACCTGGGCGCGCGAACGCGCGGACCGGGGTGGCGCGGGCGGCGCTTTGGGGCGGGCGAGCCGTTCGTCGAGATGCCGGCGATACCAGCGGCCGACGCGCGCGAGCAGGATGATGCCGCCGCCGGCGAGCAGGGTGAACCACAGGATGGAAGATTGCCCGCGCGGGACGATGACGGCGGCGGCGGCGAGTGGGCCGAGCGACGTGCCGAAGTTGCCGCCGACCTGAAACAAGGCCTGGGCGAAACCGCGGCGGCGGCCGGCGGCGAGGTAGGCGAGTCGTGACGCTTCCGGATGGAAGATCGAGGAGCCGACGCCGGTGAGCGTGGCGGAGACGAGGAGCGTGGCGTAGCCTTGGGCGTGCGCCAGCAACACAAGGCCGGTGAGCGTGACGCCCATGCCGACGGCGAGGGAGTAGGGTTTGGGGCGGCGATCGGTGTAGAGGCCGACGAGCGGTTGCAGGAGCGAAGCGACGACCTGGTAGGTGAAGGTGATGAAACCGATCTGGGTGAACGTGAGCGCGTAGCTCTCCTTGAGCAGCGGATAGATCGAAGGCAGCAGCGCCTGGATCGTGTCGTTGAGCAGATGCGCGACGCTCAAGGCGACGATGATGGGCAGCGCGGTGCGCTCGGCCGCGGCGGGCGGCGAAGGGGAATCGGATGAGGCGGCGAGGACGCGGGCGGCCATTCCTCCGAGTGCAAGGGATCGGGGGAACGACGCAAATGTGGAGTCGCGTGAAGGGAAACAGCAGCGGTGCAGAATGAGTGGCCGGTGACGCGGAGGCGTTCGCGGAGCGCGGCCAAGCGGTGTTTCACTTGATATGGGTCAAGGCATTGGCGGGTGCGGAGCAGTAGGGTGGATCATGTCGAATTACACTGAATCCCCTCACGTGGAGAGCGCTCCGCGAAAACGTTTCTCGTTGCTGGCCGTTGTTGGCGTGCTGGCCGTTGTCGGTGTCGCCGTGGGTCTTTGGACCCATTTTCGCGGGCACGCGCATGCGGGCCACGATCATGCGGGCCACGATCATGCGGAGCACGATCATGCCGAGCACGCGGCGGCGGCGTTGAGCCTGAATGACGGGAAGCGTTGGGAAACGGACGCTCCGCTGCGCACGGGCATGCAGCGAATCCGCGATGCGGTCGCGTCGGCGAGCGCTGCGCAGGCCGCCGGCGGGGTCGCTCCCGAAGAGGCGGCGCGGCTGGCGGCGGCGGTGGAGGCGAACGTCAAATACCTGTTCGAGCACTGTAACCTTCCGCCGAAGGCGGATGCGGTGCTCCACGTGCTCATCACCGATCTGCTTTCCGGCTCGGCGAGGTTGAAAGCGGAGCCGGGCTCACGTGCGGGGAGCGAACTGATCAGGGCCGCCCTGGAGCGTTATCCGGAGTATTTCGCGCACCCGGGCTGGGAGCCGCTGGCGGGACCTCCGACGCCGTGACGCGAGAGCGGGAATCGGCGTGCATGCGCGCGCCGATTCGGACGACACGGGGGCGCCCCTCCAGTCGAGCTCGCGGTCGGCTCCGGTGTCAGCCCGCCAGGATGCGCTCGATCTGGGCGAGTTCGTCGGGGGAGAGCGCGGCGTTTTTCAGCGCGGCGACGTTCTCCTCGATCTGGGCGACCTTGCTCGCGCCGATCAGGGCGGTGGTGATGACGGGATTGCGCAGGACCCACACGAGCGCCATCTGGGCGAGCGACTGGCCGCGGAGCTTGGCGATCGCATCCAATTTCCGGATACGGTCGAGTTTTTCCGCGGTGATGTGTTCGGGTTTAAGGAAACGCGGATCGTGGCCGGCGCGGGAGTCGGCGGGGATGCCGGCGAGGTAGCGGCTGGTGAGCAGGCCCTGGGCGAGCGGGCAGAAGGCGATGCCGCCGATGCCTTCCTGCGCGAGCACGTCGGTGAGGCCGCCCTCGATCCAGCGGTCGAACATATGGTATTTCGGCTGGTGGATGAGGCAGGGCGTGCCGAGGTCGCGGAGGATTTTCGCGGCGCGGGCGGTTTGTTCGGCGGTGTAGTTGGAGAGACCGACGTAGAGGGCCTTGCCGGCGCGCACGGCGCGGTCGAGGGCGCCCATCGTTTCCTCGAGCGGGGTGTCGGGGTCGGGGCGGTGCGAATAAAAGATGTCGACGTAGTCGAGGCCCATGCGGCGCAGGCTCTGGTCGAGCGAGGCGAGGAGGTATTTGCGCGAACCCCATTCGCCGTAGGGGCCGGGCCACATGTCGTAGCCGGCTTTGGTGGAGACGATGAGTTCGTCGCGATAGGCGGCGAGGTCTTCGCGGAGGATGCGGCCGAAGGTGCGTTCGGCGGAGCCGGGCGGGGGGCCGTAGTTGTTGGCGAGATCGAAGTGGGTGATGCCGAGGTCGAAGGAGCGCAGGATGAGCGCGCGGCTGTTTTCGTGGCGGTCGACGTCGCCGAAATTGTGCCAGAGACCGAGCGAGAGCGCGGGGAGCTTCAGGCCGCTGCGACCGCAACGGCGGTAGAGCGAGGGATGGTCGTAGCGGGTGGAGGCGGGGACGTAGGACATGAGTGGGCAGTGGTCTCACGCAGGCTTCGCGCGAAGAGGGCGGCGGTCAAACTGGGAAAAGGCTAACCCGCATCCATCACACCCATGATGAAGAAAACGATTGGTCACAGAGCGCACAGAACTCCGACACGGTGTTCACCGAGGAGATTTCACCGATCCTATCTGGCCTCCCCTTCCAATCCGCCTCGTTTTCGCAACAAACGCATCCAACACCTTGTGGCCTCCTGCTGCCTCTGCGTCAGAGCTCAGTGTCCTCTGTGAACCA
>JAEYYL010000371.1 GCA_023430825.1 Verrucomicrobiota bacterium
CGGTGTGCCGTCGACCAAAAACAAAACATCTTTAATCCCACTCGGCCCGCGATCGTCGGTGACCACCGCGGAAACCTGGATGTTGTCGCCTTCCGTCACCCAGCTCCGGCTGGTCGCCACCTCGATCGCCGCGGGGCCATCCTTCACTTCCACCGTTACGATCGCCGGAGGCAGCGACATGAATTTGTTGCCGACGGAGACCGCCGTCGTGCCGGGGCTCAATCCCGTGATCAACCCGTCCGCCGACACCTGCAGCACACTCGGATCGGCCACCTCGTAAGTCGCACCCAGCCGCGCATGCGAAATCCCGATGCGGCTCGTCACCGCTCCTCCCGCGCCGCTCGATACCAAGCCGCTCGCGTCGAGCTGCAACGTCGCCCCCACCGCAGGAAGCATCACCGGCGGCGCGTTCAACACCTCGATCGCGGTCACCAACGATTCGTTCAACACGGTGAAGGCCACCTGCACTTCGAGGCCTTTGAACGTCGCTCGCACGTCAGCGCTGCCAGGTAGCAAGCCATAGACCATGCCCTCCTCGCTTACCGCCAGCACGGCATCGTCTTCGCTCGCAAACACGACCCCGTCCGCCGCTCCGAGCGCGATCCGGCCGCCATTGGAGAGGACACCTTCCACCAGCAATTGCCTTTGATCGCCAAATCCGGCCAGCGTGGTCCCCGACCCGCCCGCGACCGCCTCGATCCGTTCGATGCCCAGCGGGGCCAAACTCGCGACCGGATATACCTCGGAATGCGATCGACTGTTACCCAGCACGTCGGTCCCGGTCACCATCAGATAAATCGCCGCGCCTGCTGGCACCGTAGCAGCGTCGAGCGTGCCGAACACACTGCTGAAAACCTGTTGGCTTGCCGCCAGCGGCTCCTGCGAATCCCGGGCCTTGTCCAGAAACGAACTCACCGCATCGATCCGCCCACCCGCCTGAACAAACGCCGCCGGCGACGCGCCGATCATCGCAATCTCCACCTGCGACAGCGGCACACCACCCACGACCTTGGCCGACGCGAGATAACTTTTCTCCTGCGGAAGATAATACACCGCCAGTTCCGAAATGTCGGGCGCCGCGGTCGTAACCCCGGCCAGCAGGTAGCGCGACGAAACGACGCCCGCCGAATCCCTCAGTCCGATTTTCGCGTAAATCAGCTCCGCAGCGCGCAACGGCTGGATCGCGGCAAATGTCATCGTCAACCCGCCGCCCAGCGATGGCGTCGTCTGATATGCGCTGTAGGTCCGTTTGGCCTCGATCGATCCAACCACCCCATCGATGTTGCCAACGTCGGACTCAATCCGCTTCACCCCGGTCTGTGCGAGGAATGCAGCGCAGTCGAAGATTGTCACCGACCCGCTTTCGATCACCGTCCCCAACTCGAGTTGCAGGTCGATCGTCACTGCCGCTGCCCCGATGCCCGCTGCGCGAAGCGTGGCGAGATTCAGATCGCTCCCACGCACTGATGATAGATTCGTCACGGCGAACACCCCGCACAGCCACCAGCCCCACACGTGAGCGAGAAACCGGGCTTTCATTAGGGCAGGCAGCGCTTCCCTCGAATCTCGACGGCGATTTGCGAACGCACCGCAACAGCGAGCAAACACCCGGCGTGGCGGTCGGTGGGGATCATATTAGCCCCTTGCCGCAAGCTGAGAACGAGGGGCTTCAGGGGACCGGGAATTTTTTCGGGCCGCTATTGGGCTCTCATGCCACTGCACGTCCTCCCGACCGAAGAGCACCGCCACAGCGATTCGCCTGCAAAAACAACTCTCGAAACCCGCTAGCTTGCGATTCGCTGGCAACATCTGCTGGAAGTTCCAAGTGAATTACAATACTAGATGCAGCTCAACTGAAAAACCGTCCACCTAGACATAAAACTAAAATAAGCGCCGCATATAAGTAACGTTCACCCCAAAGTCCGTGTCTCTCGTCAGTGACTCGGGATCGATGAAGGCGAAAAGCGGCTTCGGATTTCGCGACTTCTCTCCGCGCGAATCCAATCCACCGGCTCCTTTCACACGATAGAGCGTAGCGGCCCAGATCGGGCTGACGCCCCGCACCACGACGGTAGGACACCCGTTGTGGCGCCCGATTTCACGCGCCAAGCCACGGACGTATCCTTGCGCACGAAGAATGCGCAACGGCGCAGCCACTTTGTTCGTGGAAATTGAACTCCCACCGCAACACCGCGGCGCTCCGGTGAAGGTCGCGACACGGGCAAAGCGCTGCGGCCGCGCGCCAACCGAACGATCAAGCGAAACCGCGAAATTTGCGTCTTTGTTCGCGCGCCGCGCCGCGCACTCTTCGTTTCACACCCCATGAATTGCCCCATTCTGCCCCGCTCCGTCTCCGCGTTACTCGTCCTTCTTTTCGCGCTGACGCCCCTCGCCGCCTCGCCCGAGCTCACGCTGCACTACACCCGCCCCGCTGCCGAGTGGGTCGAAGCGCTGCCCGTGGGCAACGGCCGCCTCGGCGCCATGGTGTTCGGCGGCATTCATCAGGAGCGCCTCCAGCTCAACGAGGACACGCTCTGGGCCGGCGGCCCCTACGATCCGGCCAACCCCGACGCACTCGCCGCCCTGCCGGAGGTCCGCCGACTCATCGCCGCCGGCGACTACGAAGCCGCCCAAAAACTCGCCGGCGAAAAACTCATGGCACGCCCGATGACGCAGATGCCGTATCAAACCGTCGGCGACCTGATGTTCACCTTCGCCGGCGGCGAACCCGCCGCCACCTACCGCCGCGAACTCAACCTCGACACCGCCGTCGCGAAAACCGCGTTCACCATCGGCAATAGCAACTGGGGCACCGCGCACGTGCGCGAGGTTTTCGCCAGTCCCGTCGATCAGGTGATCGTCGTCCGCCTCACCGCCACCACTCCCGGCCGCCCCGATCAGGGCCGGCTCAGTTTCACGCTCGGCGCCCAAAGCCGTCAGCACGCCAACAGCCGCACCGAGGGCGACAACGTCCTCATCCTCGAAGGCCGCAATGGCAGCTCCGCCGGCATCGCGGGCGCGCTGAAATTTCAGGCCAAGGTGAAGGTCCTCCTCGACGGCGGCTCGCTGCGCGCCGACGGCCAGCAACTCCATGTCGGCGGCGCGCGTTCCGCCCTCGTCGTCATCGCCGCCGCCACCAGCTTTCGCCGCTACGACGACGTTTCCGGCGATCCCGCCGCGCTCAACGACGCCACGCTCGCCGCCGTCGCCGGCAAAACCTACGACCAATTGCTCGCCGCGCACACCGCCGAGCACCAGCGGCTGTTCCGCCGCGTGTCGATCGACCTCGGCCGCACACCCGCCGCCGAGCTCCCCACCGACGAACGCGTGCGCCGTTTCGCCGACGGCAACGACCCCGCGCTCGCGTCATTGTATTTTCAATACGGCCGCTACCTGCTCATCAGCAGTTCCCGTCCCGGCACCCAGCCGGCGAATCTGCAGGGCATCTGGAACGACAGCCTCACGCCGCCGTGGGGCAGCAAATACACGATCAACATCAACACCGAGATGAACTACTGGCCGGCTGAGGTCACGAATCTCGCCGAGCTCTCCGAACCGCTCTTCGGGATGATCAAAGACCTCAGCGAAACCGGCGCGAAGATGGCGAAGGATCACTACGGCGCCTCCGGCTGGGTCGCGCATCACAACACCGACCTCTGGCGCGCGACCGGCCCGATCGACGGCCCGCGCTGGGGCCTGTGGCCGACCGGCGGCGCGTGGCTCTGTTATCACCTGTGGGAACACTACCGTTTCTCCGGCGACCGCGAATTTCTCGCCCGTGCCTATCCGCTGATGAAAGGCGCCGCGCAATTCTTCCTCGATACGCTCGTCGCCGAGCCGAAGCACGGCTGGCTCGTCACCAGTCCTTCGATCTCACCGGAGAACGCCCACCGCGGCGACACCGCCGTCGTCGCCGGCCCGGCGATGGACTCGCAAATTCTCCGCGATCTCTTCTCCGCCTGCATCGCATCGTCCGAAATTCTCGGCGTCGACGCCGACCTCCGCGCTCAGCTCGCCGCCGCGCGCGCGAAGCTTCCGCCGGACAAGATCGGCGCGCAGGGCCAGTTGCAGGAATGGATGGAGGACTGGGACGCCGCCGCGCCCGAACAGCATCACCGGCATACCTCGCACCTGTATGCGCTTTATCCGAGCGACCAGATCGACGTGCGCAACACGCCCGAGCTCGCCGCCGCCGCCCGCCGCTCGCTCGAACTCCGCGGCGACGACGCCACCGGCTGGGCCATCGGCTGGCGCGTGAATCTTTGGGCCCGCCTGCACGACGCCGAGCACGCGATGGGCATTCTCAAGCTGCTGCTTCGCCCCGAGCGCACGTATCCAAATCTCTTCGACGCTCACCCGCCGTTCCAGATCGATGGCAATTTCGGCGGCACCGCCGGCATCGCCGAGATGCTGCTGCAATCACACAACGGCGAACTCCAACTCCTCCCCGCCCTGCCCGCCGCGTGGCCGACCGGGTCGGTCAATGGGCTGCGCGCGCGCGGCGGCTTCGAGATCGTCGATCTCTCCTGGAAAAACGGCCGGCTCGAGCGCGCCGAAATTCGCTCGACGCTCGGCGGCGACTGCCGGCTGCGCTACGGAGATCGGGTCGTCACGCGTCGCACGAGCGCCGGTGAGACGTTCACGTTTGAGCCGGGCTCGGACTGAGCCACGCCTTCAATCCGTCGGGCCTGACGCCCGCTCACGCACGGCCGGATCTTCCACCACACCGCGGAACTCCAATTCGCCCAGGTCGACGCGGCCCTGGCGCGCGTCGTCGGCACTGAACAACGCGGGCGAATCACTTTCGCGACCGATCGCCGGCCCCGCCGCCAGCGCCATCGCCGGCAGAGCCTCGGCCATCGATTTTCCATTGGCCGGAAGCGCGATCCGCGTCTGCCAGTAAATCACCGGCGAAGTCGTGTTCGCCGACGCATAGTCGAACGCCGTGATGATGATGCCATAGACCGGTGTGCCGGCGTAATCCAGAATCGTGGTCGTGGTGCGCGAGCGGAAATTCCGCCGCCACACCTCGGGCCCCAGCATGCCCGGCATCACCGGAGCGCCGATGTCCTGCGACGCCTTGTATCCGAGAAACCACGACAGCTCGCCGCTGCCCGGCGTCAAATAACCCCATTGCAGCACGAGAAACAGGGACGGCGGGTGCACGCCGGGCGTGGCTCCGACGTAACCCTGTTTCGCCAGCACCTTGGCGACGAACTCGCTCATCTCCTCGTCGTCCGGCAGCCGGTCGCCCGGAATCGAGCCGAGTTTCGCCCCCAGCGTCCGACCAAGATAATAGACCGGCTGGTCGGGAGTCGCGCGGGTGATCTCGCGACCTTCCTTCGTCGTGTCAGTGGAGACGATCACATCGCCCCACACCCGCGAAAACAGACTGAACTTTGCCGCCGCCGAATGCGGAAGGCTCAATCCGATGGCCGCCAGCAGCAGCGCTCCGAACGTGCGGGAGTTTTTCATGAGAGCAGGAAGACGTAAAACACTGGCATCCGTTTCTCCGCGCCGCAAGTCGCCGGCTGCGGTCGGCGCACCGGTTGCACCCACGCGGCCCTACTCATCGGGATGAACGCAAGGCCCGTCGTCCCGGTTGCGCGGATCCGGTCTGCTGCCTCCGCTCACCCTGTTCTCCGCCGCGGTGGATCGAGGACCGTTCGCCGCGTCGCCTTCTTCGATTCTCATGTCGCCCATCCCCGTCTCTCTCCAGCTCTGGTCGATCCGCGACCACGTCAAAACCGATTTCGCCGCCACGATGGCGCACGTCGCCCGTCTCGGTTACCAC
>JAEYYL010000435.1 GCA_023430825.1 Verrucomicrobiota bacterium
AAGCAGGAGGAACCCCCGCCGGCGGTTGCGGAACCTTCGGCACCTTCGGCGGTTCCGGCGGTCGAGTGCGGGCTGGCGATGTGTTCGGCGAGAGAAGGCGGGTTGAAGCCCGCCCTACTTGGTGAAACGTGGGCGGACGTTTCATCGGGGGAGCGGGAGGCTGCAGCGGATCGTCACGCCTTCGTTGCGCTTCGACGTGACGGTGAGTTCGGCGCCGATCACGGTGGCGCGGTGGTGCATGACGCCGAGGCCGAGACCGGTGGATTTTGCGCCGAGGTTTTTGGCAAGGCCGGAGCCGTCGTCGCGCACGGCGAGGACGAGCGCGTTGGTGTCGCGGGAGAGGTAGATCACGATGGTGGACGCGCGGGCGTGTTTGACTGCGTTGTTCACCGCTTCCTGCGCGATGCGGTAGAGGTGGCCGGCGACGAACGGATCGTGCACCGCGACGGGGGTCGGGCAGTCGAAACGGCAGCGCACGCGATCGAGGCTGTTGATGCGTTCGGCGAGCTCGGTGAGGCCGTTTTGCAGGGCATCGGGCTCGCTGCCGACGGGGACGAGGCCGCGGGCGAGGGCGCGGGTTTGCGCGATGGTTTCGCGGAGCATGCGGCCCATGAGGTCGAGGCGCTTCGCGAGGTCGGGCAGGGCGGCGGCGTCTTCCTTCAACATGGTGCACATCAGCTCGAGGGCGGTGAGCTGCTGGCCGAGGTTGTCGTGGAGATCGGCGCCGATGCTGTGGCGTTCGCGTTCGCCGGCGTCGAGGATCTCCTGTTCGAGGCGTTTGTGCTCGGCCTGCGCGGCCACGAGGGCCTTTTGCTGCGCGAGGGCGGCGAGGGCGCGCTGGACGATGGCGGGGAGCACGTCGAGGAGCCGGGTGTCCTTGATGACGTAGTCGAGCGCGCCCTGTTTCATGACTTCGACGGCGACCTTTTCATCGCCCTGGCCGGTGACGACGACGAACGGCACGCCGGTCCGGTGGCGTTGCAGATCGGCGACGAGCATGGGGCCGTCGCCGTCCTGCAGTTTCAAATCGAGGATCAGGAGGTCGGGTGTTTGCCGGGCGAGAAAGGCGCGCGCTTCCTTCGCGGAGCCGGCGGTGCCCACCTCGTAGCCCTCCGCGCGCAGCGTCTCGGCCATCAGGATGAGCAGGCCTTCGTCGTCGTCGACGACGAGCAGCTGCGCGGTGGAGCTGGGCGCTGGCGCGGGCGACGGCATCAAGGCGCGTTGACCGGGGGCACGAGCATCAAGGGCACGAACAATCCGAGGCGACGGATGGCCTCGGCGAACTTCTCGTAATCAACTGGCTTCTGGATATACACGCTGCACCCGAGCTCGTGGCAGCGCTCGACTTCGCGTGTGTCGTCGGTGGTCGTGAGCATGATGACGGGTAGTTTGCGCAGGGCCGGATCGGCCTTGAGCCGGCGCAGCACCTCGATGCCGTCGACCTTGGGCATGCGGATGTCGAGCAGGACGAGAAACGTCTCGTTGGCGGCATGCGGCGTCTGGAAAAAGAAATCGAGCACGGCTTGCCCGTCGCGGAAATGCTGGATGCGGTTGCTCAGGTCGGCGGCCTCCAGGTTCTCGCGGATGAGGATCGCGTGTCCTTCGTCGTCGTCGACGATCAGGATCGTGGGTGATTTCGGTTGCATGGAAAACGTGGGCTAGGAAAGGGCCTCGATCGCAGGGAGGGAGACGAAGAAAGTCGACCCTTCGCCCGCGCGGCTCTCAACCCAAATCTTCCCCTTCTGGCGCTCCAGAACGCGTTGCGCGATGGTGAGCCCGAGTCCCTCGCCGGCAGTGTTGTCGGGGTTGAGCCGGTGGAAGATCTCGAAGACTTTCGCCTGGTGCTCGGGCGCAATGCCGACACCGTTGTCGGCGATCGCGTAAATGGCCTGGCCGTCGCGGACGTGCCCGCGGACGGTGAGGCGGAGGCGGCGGGAGCGGTCGCGGTATTTCAGGGCGTTGTCGATGAGGTTGGCGAAGACCTGGCTGGTCTGCACGTTGTCGCCGAGGCAGGTGGGGAGGGGTTCGACGTGCAATTCGGTGCGAGCTTCGTCGAGCTGGAACTTCATCGCGGCCAGGATCTCGGCGATCATCCCGTTCATGTTCAGCGGGCGCACGTTCAGGGCGATGCGGCCGAGGCGGGAGTAGCGGAGGAGGCCGGCGAGGAGCGTCTCCATTTTCGCGACGCCGGCGTTGATGAAGCGCAGCGCCTGGGGGATGGCGACGTCGAGCGGTTGTTTCAGCTTCTCGACCGGCACGGCGCCGCCCGCGGCGGCGGCGGCGCGGATGGCTTCGCAGGCCCGGTTGAGCTGCTTGCCGAAGCCCTGGACGTTGACGAGCGGCGAGCGGAGGTCGTGGGAAACGGTGTAAACGATGGCCTCCAGCTCCTTGTTCTTCTCCGCGAGTTCGGCGGCGAGTTCATGGAGGGCGATTTCGTTGGCCTTGCGCTGGGTGATGTCCGTGCGGATGGCGACGTATTGGCGGGGTTTGCCGTCGTCGTTGAGAAACGGATAGATCGTGGTCTCGACCCAGTAGAAGGTGCCGTCTTTTGCGCGGTTCTTGATTTCGCCGTGCCAGACCTGGCCCGCGGCGATCGTGGTCCAGAGTTCCCGGAAGAAACTCTTGGAGTGATGGCCGGAGTTGATGGTGCGGTGATCCTGGCCGAGGAGTTCCTCGCGCGAGTATTTGGAAATCGCGCAGAATTTGTCGTTGATGTAGGTGATTTTCCCGGCGGGGTCGGTGATCGCGACGATCGAGTGTTCGTCGAGGGCGGCCTTCACGTCGCGGAGTTCGCGCAGCGTGTCGGATTCCTGGCGCTCGAGGCGCTGGACGCGGGCGAGCAATTCGGGATGAGAAAGGGCAGAGGGGGCGATGTCCGGCACGCGCGGAATCTCGGCGGGCCCTGCAGTCATCGCAAGGCCTGAGGTAAGCGGGGGGTGGAGCCGTCGCCGGAGCCGCGCGCACGCCGGGGAGGGGTGCCGCGGCGTCGGGCCATGGGCCGAACGCAGAGCGGGAGATAGGGAATTCCTTTAGTCAGATCGCGCCGCAGCTCCAATTACCCTGCGCGCGATTAGCCGCTATTCTAGGCATCGCAATGAATGCGTCCCACACCGCCACCCCCTCCCTCCCCGAAACCGATCGCACCGACGACGTGGTTTCCCGCCTCCAGCAGTCCGAGATTTTCCGCGATTACCAGCAGGCGTTCCAGGGCGCGACGGGATTGCCGCTGGTGTTGCGCGCCGCCGGCTCGTTTCAGCCGCCGTTGCGCGGTTCGAAGCAGATCAATGGTTTTTGCGCGATGATGGCCGCGACCAGCAAGAGCTGTGCGGCGTGCCTGCAGCTCCAGCAGCGCGTCGAGAGCGAGGCGATCGCGGGCAGCAAGACCCTGCAATGCTTCGCCGGACTCACCGAGTCGCTCGTGCCCGTGCGGCTCGGCGAGAAGATCATCGCCTACCTCCAGACCGGCCAGGTGCTGCTCCGTCCGCCGAGCGAGAAAGGTTTCAAGACGGCGATGGTGCAGCTCGAGAAATGGACCGCCGGGCTGGATTCCGACCGGTTGCACGCCGCCTATTTCGAGACTCGCGTGCTCACGAAGGCGCGCTACGACGCGGTGATCCGCCTGCTGGCGAGCTTCGCGCAACACCTCTCGCTCGTCAGCAACGAGCTTATGATCAAGCAGAACACGGCTGAGCCGCCGGCGGTCTCCCGCGCACGGGCCTTCATCGCCGAACATCTCGGCGAGGATCTGTCGCTCGAGCAGGTGGCCCGCGCGGCGGGGATGAGCGCGTTTTACTTCTGCAAGGTGTTCAAGACCTCCACCGGCGTGACGTTCACCGACTACGTGGCACGGGCGCGCGTCGAGAAGACCAAGCAGCTGTTGCTCAACCCGAACACGCGTGTGAGCGAAGCGGCCTACGAGGCCGGTTTTCAGTCGCTCTCGCAGTTCAATCGCGTGTTCCGCCGGGTCGAGGGCCAGGCGCCGTCCGACTATCGCGAGCATCTGCACGGCGCGAAGTCGACCCGCCCCGCGCTCGCGTTCGCGGCGTAAGGTTTGCCGCCAAGAAATGCGCAGCGCGCGACAAGCGCTGCGGAGCGAAAGCGGCGCCGCTTTCGTAGAGTGCGCCGTCCGGAAACCCAACCATGCCATGAAACGCAATACCGTCCCCGCTCGCCCGGAACCCACCGAGGCCGAGATCCAGCACGCCGCCTATTTGCTGTGGGTCGAGAACGGCCGCCCGGAAGGCCGCGATCTCGAGCACTGGCTCACCGCCCGGGAAATGCTCTGTCACCGCCACGGTCGCGATGCGACGACCCAGCAGCCGGTGCCGGAAATCGCCGCCCCCGCCCTCGGCCGCCGCTCCGGAAAAAACTAACGCCTTTTCACACATGTCCGTCGTTCCACTCACCCTCACGATCAGCCTCTGCCTGGTCTTCACCTTTGTCGTCTTCTTCCTCCGCGAGCACGCGCGTGGGAGCCTGAGCAGCGCCGAACGCGATTCGCTGCTGCCGCTCGCCGAGGAGAACCCCCGCGTCCAGTCCCGCGGCCGCCGCCAGCGCCGCGACTGAACGCCGGCCGCACCGTCCGCTTTTCCAACTGCTCCCACGACCGATGTCCGCCCGTAAAATCACCCTCGAATTCAACGACAAAGTTGTCCGCCAGTTTCTGCTCGCGACCCTGATCTGGGGCATCGTGGGCATGCTCGTGGGCGTGTTGATCGCCTCGCAGCTCAATTTCTGGCAAATCAACTTCCAGACCTCCTGGCTGAGCTTCGGCCGCCTGCGCCCGCTCCACACCAACGCGGTGATCTTCGCGTTCGTCGGCAACATGATGTTCGCCGGCATCTACTATTCGACGCAGCGCCTGGTGAAGGCGCGGCTCGCGAGCGACTTCCTCTCCGCGCTGCACTTCTGGGGCTGGCAGCTCATCATTGTCGCGGCCGCCATCACGCTCCCGCTCGGCCTCAGCCGCGGCAAGGAATACGCGGAGCTGATCTGGCCGCTCAACATCGCCGTCGCCTTCATCTGGGTCGTCTTCGCGGTGAACTTCTTCTGGACGCTCGCCAAGCGCCGCGAGCCCAGCCTCTACGTCGCCATCTGGTTCTACATCGCGACGATCATCACCGTGGCGATGCTCTACATCGTCAACCACCTCTCGCTGCCGACGAGCCTCCTCCACTCGTATCCAATTTTTGGAGGCGTCCAGGACGGCCTCGTGCAGTGGTGGTATGGGCACAACGCCGTGGCGTTCTTCCTCACCACGCCGATCCTCGGCATCATGTATTACTTCATCCCGAAGGCCGCGGAGCGCCCGGTTTACTCCTACCGCCTTTCGGTGATCCATTTCTGGTCGCTGGTCTTCGTCTATATCTGGGCCGGCCCGCACCACCTGCTCAACACGGCGCTGCCCGAGTGGCTGCAGACGCTCGGCATGACGTTCTCCCTCATGCTCTGGGCGCCGTCGTGGGGCGGCATGCTCAACGGCCTGCTCACTCTCCGCGGCGCGTGGCACAAGCTCCGCACCGATCCCGTCCTCAAGTTCATGGCCGCCGCCGTCACCTTCTACGGCATGGCCACCTTCGAGGGGCCGCTCCTCTCGATCAAATCAGTCAATGCCCTCGGCCACTACACCGACTGGATTGTCGGTCACGTCCACGCCGGCGCGCTCGGCTGGAACGGCTTCATGGCCGCCGGCATGGTCTATTGGCTGCTCCCGCGCCTCTGGAACAAGCCGCTCCACTCGGTCGGCCTCGCGAACGTGCACTTCTGGATCGGGACGGTGGGCATCCTCCTGTATGTCGCCGCGATGTGGACCAGCGGCATCACCCAGGGCCTGATGCTCAATGCCACGACCGACAACGGCACCGTCCTCGCGTATCCAAACTTCCTCGACACGCTCAACGCCATCCGCCCGCTCATGCTCATGCGCGTCGTCGGCGGCGGGCTGTATCTCACCGGCTTCATCCTGATGGGCTACAACGTCTGGCGCACGGTGCGCGGCGCGCAGCCGGTCGACGGCACGGTCGAGGTCTTCGAGGACGAGGCGCACGAGCACCCCGGCCCGGTCGGCGTCTTCGGCACCTTCCTCAACCCGCCCGTCCTCTTCACCACGCTCGCCTTCGGCTTCGCCTGCGCCTGGATGTTCGGCAACGACTTCGTCAGCATCGCCGGCCTCGTCGGCACGATGCTCTGCGTCATCCTCGCCTACTCGCACTTCGAATCGCGCGGCAAGGCCTGGGCCAGCTGGTATGACAAGCTCCTCGTCAACACCGCGCCGTTCACCATCCTCACCTTCATCGCCGTCGCGGCAGGCGGGCTGATCCAGATCGTCCCGACCGTGATGACGGCGAAGGCCGTGAATCTCGAGGATCGCCGCCAGATCCCCTACACGCCGCTCGAACTCGCGGGCCGCGACATCTACGTCCGCGAGGGTTGCTACAACTGTCACTCGCAGATGATCCGCACGCTCGTGCCGGACGTGCTCCGCTACGGCGACTACTCGCGGCTCGGCGAGTCCATCTACGATCACCCTTATCAATGGGGCTCGAAGCGCACCGGCCCCGACCTCGCCCGGGTCGGCGGCAAGTATTCCAATGTCTGGCACCTTCGCCACATGGAGGACCCTCGCGCCATCTCCGCGGGCTCCAACATGCCGGCGTATCCGTGGCTGCTGACCAAGGACACCGACGTGGCGGCCCTGCCGTCGAAGCTTTCCGTGCAGCGCACGCTGGGTGTGCCGTATCCGAACTGGACGCCCGAGCAGATCGATCGCCGCGTGAAGGACCAGGCCAAGGAGATCGCCGACAACCTCCGG
Organism: Verrucomicrobiota bacterium; assembly: GCA_023430825.1. GTDB lineage: Bacteria > Verrucomicrobiota > Verrucomicrobiia > Opitutales > Opitutaceae > Opitutus. Next base: position 6,812 of record JAEYYL010000435.1, read on the forward strand.
GTCGACGGCGCCTACGTCGCGCCCGAGAAGGAAATCATCGCGCTGATCGCTTATCTCCAGTCGCTCGGCCGCTACGAAGCCGTCGTGCCCCAGGTCGCGCACGCCGGCCAGAACTGAACCACGTAACCCATCCTCAAACTCAATCTCGTCCCCGCGAGCTGGAGCGCCCGGTCGCTCCGCTCCCTGCGAGGACCGACCCATAAATTATGTTCCGCCGTCTCGTCCTCGAAGATACCGCCGCCCTCTACACGATCGTGGCCTTCATCACCGCCGCGTCGATCTACGTCACGTTCGCGTGGCGCGCGCTGCGCATGAAGCGCCCGCAGGTCGCGCATTTCGAAAACCTCCCGTTCGAGACGCCAACGCCGGCGGCCCGCCGCGAACGCTAAGCCCTTTCCGTCCCGAGGCAGCATGAAGTCCACTCCACCCAACCTCCCTTCGCCACCGCCGGAAGATCCGATCCGGCCGCACGTTTACGACGGCATCCAGGAATACGACAAGCGCCTCCCCAACTGGTGGCTCTACACGCTCTACATCACGATCGTCTTTTGGGTCGGCTACTGGGCCTACTACGAGTGGATTCGGGTCGGCCCCACCGGCGCCGAGGTCGTCGAAACCGCGATGGCGAAAATCGCCGCCGAGCGGCTCTCCGCCGCGAAACTGGACGACGCGAGCCTCTGGGCGATGAGCCAGAATCCCACGTTCGTCGACGCGGGCAAGGCGACCTACAATGCCAACTGCGCCGCGTGCCACCTCGTCAGCCTTCGCGGCAAGAGCGAGAGCGCGGTCGCCATCGGTCCTGATTTGACGGATACGGAATGGATTCATGGCGGCAACCCGACGCAGGTGCACGACGTCGTGACCCAGGGCGTCCTGGTGAAGGGCATGCCCGCGTGGGGTCCCGTGCTCGGTGCCCGGAAAATCAGCGAGGTCACCGCTTACATCATGAGCAAGCATCGCGAAGGCGATCCGATCGTTCCGGCGCCCGCCGCCGCGAACTGACGACTGGGCGCGTGTAATGCCGAATGAACGCTCAACCGCTCCCGTTCCGAACCGACCCGACGCCCGGCCCCGGACCGCGTCGTTTCCGAGTCCCGCGCGGGATTCGGTGACGACGATCCGGTCCGACGGATCACGCCCGTTTTTGTTTCCGGCCGACACGCAGGGCCGGTTCACCAAGGCCCGGCAGTATTCGGCGTTCGCGCTGATCCTGTTTTATCTCTCGCTGCCCTGGATCGAGATCAACGGCTACCCGGCCGTGTTTCTCGACATCGTGGAACGCCGCTTCCACCTGTTCGGCGTCACGCTCGCGGCGCAGGATTTGTGGCTGCTGTTCTTCGTCATCACCGGGCTCGGCTTCTCGTTGTTCTTCGTCACCGCGCTGCTCGGCCGGGTGTGGTGCGGCTGGGCCTGCCCGCAAACGGTGTTTCTCGATCACGTTTACCGGCGCATCGAACGCTGGATCGACGGCGATGCGCTGCAGCGCCGCGCGTTGCACGACGCACCGCTGACGGGCAGGAAGGTTTTCAAACGCGTGCTGAAACACAGCGCCTACCTCGTCGTCTCGGCGGTCATCACGCACCTGTTCCTCGCGTATTACGTGTCGCTGCCGGAGGTGTGGGCGATGATGCGCGCCGCGCCGACGGAACACTGGGGCGCGTTCGCCTTCATGGCGGTCGCCACGGGCATCCTCTATTTCAACTTCGCGTGGTTCCGGGAGCAGCTTTGCATCGTGATCTGTCCGTATGGCCGCATCCAGTCGGCGCTGATCGACGACCACTCGATGGTCATCGGCTACGACTCCGCGCGCGGCGAACCGCGGGGCAAGCGCAAGGCGGAAGACGGTGGACGGAGGACCGAGAGCGGAGAACAGAGGACAGAGAACGGACTGCGCATAGCGGGGACCGCGCTGCACGGTTCGATGCCGCCCTCCGTTCTCGGTTCTCCGTCGTCCGCCTTGGGCGACTGCGTGGATTGTCATCGCTGCGTGAACGTCTGCCCCACCGGCATCGATATCCGGCACGGGCTTCAGATGGAGTGCATCGGCTGCACGGCGTGCATCGATGCCTGCGACGACGTGATGACGCGGCTCCACCGGCCCAAAGGGCTCATTCGCTACGATTCGCAGATGGCGTTCACCGGGGGCAAAACCCGCTGGCTGCGGCCGCGGACCATTCTCTACGGCGTGCTGCTGGCGATCGGTGCGACCGTGGCGACCTGGGCCCTCTCGACCGTGAAACCCGCCAGCTTCGGCGTCACGCGCATGACCGGTGCGCCCTACATCGTCGACGACCTGTCGGTGCGGAACCAATTTCTCGTGCGCATCGTGAACAAGCGGAACGAACCGGCGCGTTTCACGCTGCAGCTCGACCAGGTGCCGGAGAGCCTGCGCCAGGCGGGCTTCGACACGACGGTCGAGGTCGGTCCGCTCGGCGAACTCGTGCAACCGCTGGTGCTGCAGCAATCGCGGGAGAACTACGAGGGCCTGTTTCATTTCGTCGTGCGCATCGATTCCGCGGACGGCGGATTTCATCTGCAGCGCGAGGTCGAGTTCCTCGGCCCCGAAGCGCGCCTGCTGCGCGAGGAAGAGGAGGCGAAACGTGCGCGCTGAATCGGCGAGCGCTCCGCCGCCCGCGGCGCCGAAATCGCGCCTCTGGCTCTGGTTCGTGGCGGCGTTCGTGCTCCAGGCCGCCGCATGGATCGCGTGGTTCACGATCGCCGCGCAGCACAAGGTGGAGGAAGTCCCTCTCACGACCGGAGGCGCCCGCCCATGATTGGCCGCAAAGAAGCGCAAAAGGCGCCCATGAGAATCGCCGTCGGCGCGGCCGCCTTCGCGCCTTCCGCGCGTCGCGGCGGCCATCTCTGAAATGGAACTCGCCGCCGTCAACTCCCCGGCCGCCGCGTTCGTCGCCGGCCTCGTCACGAGCCTGCACTGCGCGGGCATGTGCGGGCCGCTCGCGTGTTCGCTGATGCCCGTGCGCGGGGCGGCCGGCCAACCGGCCGAGGACGGCACGACCGTGAGCACGGTTTATCACGTGTCGCGGATGGCTGGATACGCGCTGCTCGGCGCGCTGGCGGGCGGCCTCGGAAGCGCGCCGCTCGCGTGGATTTCGCAATCCGCGCTGCGCTGGCTGCCGTGGGTGCTGGTGTTCTTCTTCGTCGCCCTCGCGCTGCGCTGGGACCGGCATTTGCCGAAGCTCGCGGTGCTCGGCCGTTTCACCTGGAAGCTGCAAACCTGGACGCGCGGCCGATCGCGGGTCGAGGCCGCGGCGGCGATGGGACTCGCGACGCCGTTGCTGCCCTGCGGGCCCCTTTACTTCATCGTCTCGCTCGCGCTGATCTCCGGCTCCGCGCTGCGCGGCGTGGAGTTCATGCTCGCGTTCGGTCTGGGCACCGTGCCGCTGCTGTGGCTCGCGCAATCGCAGTTTCACTGGGTGCGAAAGAAACTCTCGCCGCTCTGGCTCGACCGCACGCGCATGGCGCTGGCACTCGGCACGGCGGTCGTCATCGGCTGGCGGCTGCGCGCCACGCTCGGGTTTCCCGGTCCGGATCCGACGAACTTCATCTGTCATTGAGATGAGCAACGCCACCACGTTTTCCGATGCAGGGTCGGTCGCCGCTCCGGCCATCCGGCCGCGCGACGACGGTGCGGCGAAGCCGCGCGGGAAGCCGGTGTGCCGGCACTGCGGCGCGCCGCTGCTCGACGAGCGGATGCGCACCAGCGGCTTCTGCTGCTCGGGCTGCAGCTATGTTTACCGGCTCGTGCACGAACAGGGCCTCGCGGGGTATTATCGGATCAAGGACGATGTCACCGCGCCGGCGGACGCTGCCGTCTTCCAGCCGCGCGATTACGCGTGGCTCGAGACCGCGCAAAAGGAGGCCGCGCGCGTTGCGGGCACGGCGATCCCCGAGCTCACGCTCGAGGTGCAGGGCATCTCCTGCGCCGGCTGCGTCTGGCTGATCGAGCGGGTGTTTCAACAGCAGCCCGGCGCGCGCGACATCAACGTCAACGCGCAATACGGCACGATGCGGCTGCGCTGGCTGCCCGGCGAGTTCTCCGCGGCCGAGTTTGCGCGGCGGTTGCAGGCGTTCGGCTACATCGCCGGCCCCCCGGGCGAGACGATCGCCGATCCGGAGAGTCGGGGGCTGGTGAAACGAATCGGGCTGTGCGCGGCCTTCGCGATGAACGTGATGCTGTTCTCGCTGCCGGTGTATTTCGGCATGGACCCCGGCTACGAATGGGCGGGCTTGTTCGGGTTGCTGTCGCTCGCGTTCGGCACGCTGAGCCTGCTCGTCGGCGGCGCGTATTTCATCACGCGAGCGATCCAGGCGCTGCGCGAGCGCGCGATGCACATCGACCTGCCGATCGCGCTCGGCATCGTCGGCGCGTATGCCGGTTCGCTCTACGGCTGGCTGGTGGGCGAGGAGCGGTTCATCTACTTCGATTTCGTTGCCACCTTCATCCTGCTGATGCTGATCGGTCGCTGGGCGCAGGTCGCCGCGGTCGAGCGCAACCGCCGCCGGTTGCTCAGCCACCAGCCGAAACCGCAACGCATCCGCGTCATCCGCGACAAAGCAGTAGGGCCGGTCTCCGACCTGCCCGAGGGCGGGTCACCGACCCGCCCTACCGATGTCGCAGCGCCGGTCGTTGACGTGCCACCTGAGTCTCTCGTCGCCGGCCAGAGCGTGCTGCTCGCCGTCGGACAAACGCTGCCAGTCGAATCGCGACTCGAAAGTGCGGACGCGACGTTTTCCCTCGCGTCGATCAACGGCGAATCCGAGCCGCGGGTGTTTCGCGCCGGCCAGCGCGTGCCGGCGGGGGCGGTCAACATCGGCCGCGCCGAACTCCGGCTCGCGACCTTGCAGGCCTGGAACGAATCGCTGCTCGCCCAACTGCTGCAGCCCGGCGAACGCGCCGGCACGCGGCATGTGCTTCTGGAGCGGATCGTGCGCGGCTATGTGATCGGCATTCTGTTGGTCGCGACGCTGTCCGGCCTGGGCTGGGCGATGACGACGGGCGATTTGTTGCACGCCGGCGCGGTGGTGACCGCGGTGCTGGTGGTCTCGTGCCCGTGTGCGATCGCGCTGGCGTTTCCGCTGGCCGACGAAATCGCGACGGTGGCGTTGCGCCGTCGCGGCGTGTTCGTGCGCGAAGGCGACCTGTGGGCGAAACTCTCGCGCGTGCGCAAACTCGTCTTCGACAAGACCGGCACGCTCACCCTCGAGACGCCGGTGCTGCAGAACCCGGAAGCGTTGACCGCGTTGACGGAACCCGCGCGAGCGGCGCTGTTCGCGCTCGTGCGCGACAACCCGCATCCCGTCAGCCAATGCCTGCTCGAGCACCTGCTCGCCGCCCTCCCGACTGCACGCCCCGATGCACAAAGTAACCCAATGGGATACTTTGTGTCTCACGCGTTGGCCGAGGAAATCCGCGAGACGGCGGGTCACGGTGTGGAAGGTGTGATCGACGGCCGCCGGTGGACGCTCGGACGGCCCGGCTGGCGCGACGACGGTGTGATCCAAAGTAAGCCATTGGGTTACTTTGTGCCGGGAGCGGGGACGGTGCTGGCGTGCGATGGGGCGGCGGTGGCGTGTTTCCAGTTTGCGGATACGGCGCGGCCGGATGCGCGGGCGGAGATTGCGGCGCTCGGCGGGGAGGGGTTTGCGACCTTCATTCTCAGCGGCGATCGGCGGGAGAAGGTGACGGCGCTCGCGACGGAACTCGGACTGCATCCCGATCACGCGGCGGGCGAATTGACGCCGCAGGAAAAGGCCGGATGGCTCGAGGCGCACGGCGCGGATGACGCGTTGATGCTCGGCGACGGGGCAAACGACAGCCTGGCGTTTGACCGCGCGTTGTGCCGGGGGACGCCGGTGATCCATCGCGGCGTGCTCGAGCGAAAGGCGGATTTTTATTACCTGGGCCGCGGCATCGGCGGATTGCGCGCATTATTTGCCGTGAACGTGCTGCGCCGGCGCACGCAGTGGGCGGTGCTGATTTTTTCGGTCGCTTACAACCTGCTCGCGGTCGGGCTCGCGGTGGCGGGGAGGATGAATCCGCTGGTCGCGGCGGCGCTCATGCCGATCAACTCGCTGCTCACGCTGGCCATCGTGACAGGTGGGATGCGCGGGGCGTTTCGGCGGTAGGCGAAACGCGCTGCCAGGGTAGGAGCCTGCTTGCAGGCGATGGCGGGCGATCCCGCTGCGCACGCAGCGAGCCACTTCGGAATCGCCTGCGAGCAGGCTCCTACCTTGGAACCGATGCGACGGAGCCCACCGCGCCACGCTCGCAATCGACGCTTCACGAATGGCAATTTTCGCGCAGCGCCGCCCGGGGTTTCGCGGCATGATAAACGCGCGGTTTACCCGCAACGACGTCCACTCCCATGCCCCAGCACGCCACCTCCGCCAATTTTGTCACCTGCGACGCCAACGAGGCCGTCGCTTCCGTCGCCTACCGGCTCAACGAGCTCATCGCGATCTATCCGATCACGCCGTCGTCGACGATGGCCGAGGTCTGCGACGAGTGGGCCGCGCTGAAGAAGCCGAACCTGTGGGGCGAGGTGCCGCGCATCGTGGAAATGCAGTCGGAGGGCGGCGTCGCCGGTGCCGTCCACGGCGGGCTGCTCGGCGGAGCGTTGACGACGACGTTCACGGCATCGCAGGGCCTGCTGCTGATGATCCCGAATCTTTACAAGATCGCGGGCGAGCTGCTGCCGTTCACGTTGCACGTGAGCGCGCGCGCGCTGGCGGCGCAGGGGTTGTCGATTTTCGGCGATCACCAGGACGTGATGGCGTGCCGCGCGACGGGCTGTGCGCTGCTGTGCAGCAATTCGGCGCAGGAAGCGCACGATCTCGCGCTCATCGCGCACGTGGCCAGCTACCGCGCGCGCGTGCCGTTCATCCATTTCTTCGATGGCTTCCGCACGTCGCACGAGGTGCAGAAGATCAAGCAGCTGTCCGATGCCGACATCCGCGCGGTGATCGACGAGGAGGACATCGCGGCGTTTCGCTCGCGGGCGATGACGCCCGACCGGCCGACGCTGCGCGGCACGGCGCAGAATCCCGACGTTTATTTCCAGGGCCGCGAGGCGGTGAACCCGTTCTACCGCGATCTGCCCGGCATCGTGCAGGACACGATGGACAAGTTCGCGGCGGTCACGGGCCGGCGGCATCGGCTTTTTGATTACTACGGGCACCCGGAGGCGGAGCGCGTCGTGGTCGCGATGGGCAGCAGCATCGAGACGCTGGCGGAGACGGCGGCGTGGCTCGGAACGCAGGGCGAGAAAGTCGGCGTGATTGCGGTGCGGCTGTTCCTGCCGTTCCACGTGAAATCGTTCCTGGCGGCGCTGCCATCGACGGTGAAGGCGATCGGCGTGCTCGATCGCACGAAGGAGCCGGGCTCGATCGGCGAACCGCTTTACCTGAACGTGCTCGCCGCGCTGGCGGAGGGGCGTTCGCCGCTCGCGGGTTCCGCGCGCGTGATCGGCGGCCGCTATGGGCTCGGATCGAAGGAGTTCACGCCCGGGATGGCGAAGGCGGTATTCGATAATCTGGGACAGTGGGAGCCGAAGAATCATTTCACGGTCGGCATTCTCGACGACGTGTCGGGGACGTCGCTGCCGTTCGACGCGGATTTCGATCTCGAGGCGGCCGACGTGCGGCGCTGCGTGTTCGTGGGGCTCGGGGCGGACGGCACCGTGGGCGCGAACAAGAACTCGATCAAAATCATCGGCGAGCAGACGACGAACTACGCGCAAGGCTATTTCGTTTACGACTCGAAGAAGTCGGGCTCGATGACGACCTCGCACCTGCGGTTCGGGCCGCGGCCGATTCGGGCGCCGTATCTGATTCGCAACGCCGGCTTCGTGGCGTGCAGCCAGTTCAACTTCATCGGGCGCACGGACGTGCTGGGCTTTGCGGCGCCGGGTGCGACGGTGCTGGTGAACTCGCCGTATTCCGCGGAAGAAACGTGGCGGAAACTGCCGCGCGAGTGGCAGACGACGCTGATCGCGAAGAAGCTCCGGCTGTTCGTGATCGATGCGACGGCGGTCGCGCAGGCGAGCGGCATGGGCCGCCGCACGAACACCGTGCTGCAGACCTGTTTCTTTGCGTTGTCCGGCGTGCTGCCGCAGGAGGAGGCGATCGCGCAGATCAAGAAGGCGATCGCGAAAACCTACGGGAAGAAGGGCGAGCAGATCGTGAAGATGAACTACGCCGCGGTCGACGCGGCGCTGGCGGGCTTGCACGAAGTGGCAATCCCCGCGCATGAGGAGGCCGATGCGGTGGCGACGCTGCCGCCGAAGTATCCGGGCGCGTCGGAGTTTGTGTTGAAGGTCACGGCGAAGCTGCTGGCCAACGAAGGCGACCTGATGCCGGTGAGCGCGATTCCGCTCGATGGCTGCTGGCCGACGGGCACGGCGCGGTTCGAGAAGCGCAACATCGCGCTCGAGGTTCCGCAGTGGGACGCGTCGATCTGCATCCAGTGCAACAAGTGCGCGCTGGTGTGTCCGCACGCGGCGATTCGCGCGAAGGTTTACGATCCCGCGGAACTCGCCGGCGCGCCGGCGGAGTTTGCGTCGACGAAGTTCCGCTCGAACGACAATCCCGGCCTGCTCTACACGATCCAGGTGGCACCGGAGGATTGCACGGGCTGCTCGCTCTGCGTTCAGGTGTGTCCGGCGAAGGACAAGACCAACCCGCGCCACAAGGCGATCGACATGGTGGCGCAGCCGCCGCGGCTGGAGACCGACCGCGCGAACTGGGACTTCTTCCTGAAACTGCCGGACCCCGATCGCACGAAGTTCGACACGACGACGGTGAAAGGCACGCAGTTGATGCCGCCGCTGATCGAGTTCTCGGGCGCGTGCGCGGGCTGCGGCGAAACGCCATATCTGAAACTGCTCACGCAGTTGATCGGCGACCGGCTCTTGATCGCGAACGCGACGGGCTGTTCGTCCATCTATGGCGGCAACCTGCCGACGACGCCGTATTGCACGAATGGAGACGGCCGCGGTCCGGCGTGGGCGAACTCGCTCTTCGAGGACAACGCGGAATTCGGCCTCGGGCTGCATCTCGCGGTGGAGCAGCGATCGCGCAGCGCGCGGGAACTGCTGCAACGGCTCGGCGGGCGAATCGGCGACGAGTTCGTCGGCGAGTTGCTGCGCGCGGACCAGACGAACGATATCGGCATCGCGGCGCAGCGGGCGCGCGTGGTGGCGTTGCGCGAGAAGCTGCGCACGGTCGCCGGATCGGATGCGACCAAACTCTTCGCGCTGGCGGACGATCTCGTGCGGAAGTCGGTCTGGATCGTCGGCGGCGACGGCTGGGCCTACGACATCGGCTACGGCGGGCTCGATCACGTGCTCGCCTCGGGCGCGAACGTGAAGGTGCTGGTGCTCGACACGGAGGTTTACTCGAACACCGGCGGGCAGTCGTCGAAGTCGACCCCGCTCGGCGCGGTGGCGAAGTTCGCCTCGGGCGGCAAGGGCGTGGCGAAGAAGGACCTCGCGCTGATGGCGATGCAATACGGCCACGTGTATGTGGCGCGGGTGGCGTTCGGCGCGAAGGACAACCAGACGGTGATGGCGTTGCGGGAAGCGGAGGCCTATGACGGGCCGGCGCTCGTCATCGCGTATTCGCACTGCATCGCGCACGGTTTCCCGCTGCACCTCGGGCTGGAGCAGCAGAAGCTCGCGGTGGACACGGGCTACTGGCCTCTCTTCCGCTACGATCCGCGGCTGGCGGCGAAGGGCGAGGCGGCGATGAAGCTCGACTCGGCGGCGCCGAAGACGGACCTCGCGAAGTTCATGGCGAACGAGACGCGCTTCGGCATCCTGCGCAACGTGGCGCCGGAGCGGGCGGACGAACTCGCGGCGCAGGCGCAGACGCATGTGCGGCAGCACTACGCGCTGTATCAGCATCTCGCGGCGTCGGTGACGCCGAAGACCGAGCCGCCGCCGGCGAAGCTCGACCCGCCGCAGCGCGCGGGCGCACCGGCGACGCCGCCGGTCGTTCCGGCCAAGAACGGAGGTGTGTCATGAATCTGAATACGAACTATCTCGGGCTCGCGCTGCGCAATCCGCTGGTGGTGGGCGCGTCGCCGTTCTGCGACAACACGCAGCTGGCGCGCCAGCTCGAGGATGCCGGCGCCGCGGCGATCGTGATGCATTCGCTGTTCGAGGAACAGATCGACGCGGAGCAGCGCGCGCTGCTCTACAACGTGGAGACACCGGCGGAGAGCAACGCGGAGAGCACGTCGTTTTTCCCGGCCTACTCGGAATACCAGCTCGCCCCGGACGTTTACCTTAAGCAGATCGGGGATTTGAAGCGGGCGTTGACCATTCCGGTGATCGGGTCGCTCAATGGCTGCCGACCGGGTGGCTGGACGGACTATGCGCGGAAGTTCGAGTCGGCGGGCGCCGATGCGATCGAGTTGAACATGTATCAGCTGGTGACCGATCCGGCGCGATCCGCGGAGGACGTGGAGAACGACATGCTCGAGACGGTGCAAGCGGTGGCGGGCTCGGTGAAGATTCCGGTGGCGGTGAAGCTGTCGCCGTTTCACACGTCGCCGGCGCAATTCGCGGCGGCGCTGGAGGACGCGGGCGCGAAGGGCGTGGTCTTGTTCAACCGGTTTTATCAGCCCGACTTCGATCTCGAGGAGATGGAGGTCAGCCCGCAGTTGCGGCTGTCGGACCCGACGGAGCTGCTGTTGCGGCTGCGCTGGCTGGCGATTCTCTCGCCGAACGTGAGAGGTTCGCTGGCGGCGAGCGGGGGGGTGCATGGTTCGCTCGACGTGGTGAAGGCGCTGCTGGCGGGAGCGCACACGGTGCAGCTCGTGTCGGTGTTGTTGCGGAACGGGCCGCGGATTCTGACGACGATTCTGGGCGAGCTGACGGAGTGGCTGACGGAGCGTGGTTATGAGAGCGTGGGCGAGCTCCGCGGAGCGATGAATCTGCAGCGGTGCCCGGACCCGGCCGGTTTCGAACGCGCGAACTACATCAAGATTCTGCAGAGCTGGAAGGTGTGAGCGGATTTATGCGGTCGCCCGCGAATCGCGCGAATCGCCGCGAATGGGTCGATCCCGAAGAGACCGCTGAAAATTTGCGGCGATTCGCGTCATTCGCGGGCGACGATCCGGCTCCACGCTGGGTGAACGGCCGACCACGCGATCAATCGTTGCGATGCGCGATCCAGAAGCGGCACTCGTCGGAGAAATCCCGGACGGGTTTCGATTCCTTCGCGACTTTCGCGCGCAGGATGTCGTCGGTATGTTTCCAGCCCGTGGCGGCGAGGTCGTCGCGAATTTCGCGGCGGGTGGGCAGGTGCATGAAGGTCCAGCCGGTGCCCTCCTCGTGGAAGTAGCGGTCGCCGAACTCGACGAGGCGCGGGTCCTGTTCGCGGCGTTCCCAGCGAACGCGTTCGAGGCGCCACAGGGCGCGCTCGGTGGACGAGGATTCTCGGTCGTGCGTGGTGAAGAGCAGCGGCGCGCCAGGGACGCAGGCGGCGTGGAGGTTGCGGAGTGCGGCGCGGCGGTTCTCGCGGCCGGGAATCTGCATCAGGCCGTTGAACATGAAGAGCGCGCCGGAAAAGTAACCTATTAGGTTGCTTTGGGAGAGTAGGGTGGCGTCGGCGTGGAGGAAGCGGATCGCTTCGGCGCCGGTGTCGGCGCCGCGGGTGGCGGCGAGGGCGCGAGCCTGGTCGACGAGCTCGGCGGCGAAATCGAAGGCGGTGAGGTTGCGATAGCCGAGTTCCCAAAGGCCGAGTGTGACGCGGCCGGCGCCGCAACCGGCTTCGAGCAACGGCGCGGTCCTATCGGTGAACGTGCGCTCGATGATGATGCGCTCGGAGGCCCACAGGCCGAGATCGTGCGCGGCGCGGGTGTAGTGCAGGACCGCGGTGAGATCGTTGAAATCGGCGCGGACCGTGTCGGCGGTGATCTTCTTTTTACTTACGGAAGGCAACGGAGGAGGACGGGGCGGGAATCTGAAATGAATCAGATGAACCACGAACGGACACGACGGGACACGAATGAAAGGCGGCGAACTTCGGGTTGCGTGGAACGGGTGTCGCGCGAGGGCGTTGGGCGTGAGGAAGGCGAGAGGAGGTTGGCTAGATTTTCTGCCAGGCGGCGATGAACATGCCGTTGGCGTTGTAATCGTGCGGCCAGAGGAAGCGTCGAGCGGCGGGTGCCGGATCGGCCGCGGGTTGACCGGGAAGCACGACCGGGAGGGGGCTGAGCTCGGGGTGCGCGGCGGAGAAGGCATCGGCGACGGCGGTCGTCTCGGAGCGCGTGAGCGTGCAGACGGCGTAGAACAGGCGGCCTTTCGGTTTGAGCGAACCGGCGACGTGGTTCAGGAGGGCGAGCTGGGTGGCGGCGAGTTCGCGGACGTCCTCGGGCGTGGTGGTCCAGCGGGCGTGGGGATTGCGCTGCCAGGTGCCGACGCCGCTGCACGGGGCGTCGACGAGGATGCCGTCGAATTTGGTTTTGGTCGGGAGCTTGGCGGAGCCGTCCCAGACGGCGGTGCGGTAGTTGAAAAGCTGGGCGCGGGCGGCGCGGCGTTTGAGTGTATCCAAACGGCGGGTATGCCGGTCGGTGGCCCAGACGATGCCCTTGTTGAACATGAGATCGGCGAGGTGGAGGGTCTTGCCGCCCTCGCCGGCGCAGGCGTCCCACCAGGTTTCGCGGGGATTGGGCGCGGCGGCGTGGCCGACGAGTTGCGAGGCGAGGTCCTGGATTTCGAATTCGCCGCTTTTGAACTGGTCGGTGCGAAAGAGATCCTGGCGGCCGGTGAAGTGGAGGGCGTCGGGGGCGTGGGGGGTGAGTTCGGCGGCGAAGAGCGACTTGGCGAGCGAGGGTCCGCGGCCGGGTCGGGCGCGCAGCCAGAGCGCGGGGTCGCGCTGGAGCTGGTGGAGGTAGCCGGGGGTGAGCTCCATCTCGGAGGCGAGCCAGGCGGGGACGGCGCGGGCGGCGAGCGCCTCGACCTTGACGGATTTGGGGTCGGCGGCGAAGCGCGCGTGGAGCGCGGCGGCTTGTTCGAGGCGTTTTTGCGGGGAAGCTTTCGGATCGAGCCAGGCGATCCAGCGGAAGTAGGCGAAGACCGTGTGACTGATGATGCGCTTGAGTGGCGGCTGCAGGTAGGGGTGTCGTTCGAAATAGAAACGCAGCGCGGTGTCGGCGCGCTGATCGGCGGAGATGGACGCGAGAATCTGCGCGGCGTGATTGAGCGTGGCTTGGTCGGGCAGGGACATCAGGAGGGGGAAGAAACCACGAAACGGGCGAAAGACACGAAAAGAAAAGGGAGCCGGGGAATACGAAAAGCCCGAGCTTGGCCCGCTAATGACGCGAATGACCGCGAAAGGATGGGATTTCGCGAAGATTGGCGTGATCTGCGGGCGGTGGATTGAATCGACTAGAATCGGATTGATGAGGTGCCGTCGAGTTGCAGAGTGGCGGCGCACTCAGGGTGCATCCGGGTCCGCGGAAAGGGCTGAGCCCACCTGCTGCGATGATCACGCTTAACCTTCACGCTGCCTGCGCGCGGACCTCAGGCACAGGCATGGAGGTTTTATGAACAAGCAGCTCCCCGAGCGGCCGGATTTCGGCCAGCTCAAGAAACAAGCGAAGGAATTGCTGGATGAGGTGCACGCGGGTGCGGCCGGAGCGCTCGCGCGCGTGGCGGACGAGAAAATTGCGGCGGCCGATTTCGCGTTGCACGATGCGCAGCGTGTGGTGGCGCGCGAACATGGCTTCGCGAGTTGGACGAAGTTGAAGTTGCACGTGGAAACGCGCCGGGTTGACGAGGCGGAAACGCGGCTGTTGCGCGCCACGCTGCACGGGGAGAGCGAGGTGGTTGCGGCGATCCTGACGGAGCGACCGGAGCTGGCGACGCGGCGGGTTTGGATGGCGGCGGCGTTGGGGGAGCGGGAGGCCGTCCTGGCGGGGTTGCGAGAGGACCCGGGATTCGCCACGCGCGCGGGCGGTCCGGGGAATTGGGAGCCGTTGCTGTATGTCTGTTTTGGCCGTTGCGGTGGCGATGACGGGAGCCGCGCGGCGATCGCGAAGGCGCTGCTCGCGGCGGGCGCGAAGGCAAATGCCTCGTTCATGGAGGCGGCGTGGCCGGAGTCGCCGCAGACGGCGCTGTATGGCGCGACGGGCGTGAACGACTATCCGGAGCTCGCGCGCGTGCTGCTGGAGGCGGGGGCCAATCCGAACGACGGCGAGTCGCGCTACCATGCGGCGGAGCATCACCATGTGCGCTGCCTGGAGGTGCTGGCGGAGTTCGGCTGCGATTTCTCGGGGGTGGACAAGGGGTGGGGCAACACGCCGTTGTATTTTCTTTTTGGTTACGTGCAGGGGGCGGAGACAAAGGCGGGAATCCGATGGCTGCTCGAGCACGGGGCGAATCCGAACATCGTGAGCTACAAGGACGGCGTGGCCGAGACGCCGTTGCATGCGGCGGTGAACCACGATTGGGACGTCGAGACGGTGGAATTGCTGCTGCGTCACGGCGCGGAGATCGACGCGCGGCGGGCGGATGGGCGGACGGCTTATGCGCTGGCGGTGCGGGGAGGCCGGGAGGCGCTGGCGCGGGTGTTGCGCGAACGCGGGGCGGCGGATGAGGCGAGTGAGAGCGATCGGTTGCTGGGTGCGTGCATGCGGGGAGAGCTGAAACGGGCGGGGACGCCCGTTCTCCGGGAGTTCGCGTGGTCGGAGGAGGATAGGAAAATGCCGCTGGTGGCGGCGCGCGAAGGGCGGGCGGCGGCGTTGCGGGCGCTGGCGCAGGCGGGGATGAGCCTGGACGTCAGCGCGGACGACGGCGAGCGACCGCTGCATTGGGCGGCGTGGCACGGCTGGCGGGAGGCGACTGCCGTGCTGATCGAGCACAAAGTGGCCCTCAGCGAGTGCGACCGGCGGTTTGGCGCGCCGCCGAGCGGGTGGTGCGCGCATGGGTCCGTGTTTTGCGCGAATCCGAAAGGTGAATACGCGGCGGTGATGGCGGCGCTGATCGCGGCGGGCGCGTTCGTGGCGCCCGAGACGAACGGCAGCGCGGAGGTGATGAGTGTGCTACGGAGACACGGAATCGGACGGCCGCGGGGCGGTTGAGGCGTCGTCGACGCTGGCGGGGGCGTCGAGGGTCTCGCGGAGAATCGCCAGGAGCGGGGCGCGGGAAAACGGTTTCAGGAGGATGCGTGCGCCGGCGACGGTTTGCGCGCCCTTTTTGAGGAGATCGTGGCTGTAGCCGGTGGTGAGGACGATCTTCAGGCCGGGCTGGCGGCGGCGCAGTTCGGCGGCGAGTTCGGAGCCGGTGATGCCGTTGGGCATGACCATGTCGGTGAGCAAGAGGTCGAACGGTTGTTCGGCGGCGTCCCAGACCGCGAGGGCGCTCGGGGCGTCGTCGGCTTCGGTGACGTGATAGCCGGCGCGTTCGATGACGGCGCGGGCGACCATGCGGACGGCGAGTTCGTCCTCGACGAGGAGGATGCGTTCGCCGCGGCCGTCGAGGGCGGAGAGATCGGGGTTGGAGGTGCGGCGTTTTTTCCTCGGCCGGGACGGTTCGTCGAGGGCGGGGAGGTAGATTTCGAACGTGGTGCCGACGCCGACGGTGGAGCGGACCTCGGTCCAGCCCTCGTGCTGGCCGACGATGGCGTAAACGGTTGAGAGGCCGAGGCCGGTGCCCTTGCCGACGCCCTTGGTGGTGAAGAACGGTTCGAAGATGCGCGCGAGCACGTCGGGTTCGATGCCGCTGCCGTCGTCGGAGACGGAGAGGCAGACGAACTGGCCGGGGCGGGCGTCGGGGTGGCGGTAGGCTTCGGTGGAGGTGACGTGGGCGGCGCGGAGGCCGAGGCGGAGGGTGCCGCCGCGGGGCATGGCGTCGCGGGCGTTGACGACCAGGTTCATGATGACCTGTTCGATGTTGGCTTCGTCGGCGTTGACGCGGGGGATTTCGGTTTCGCACTGCCACTCGACTTCGATTTCGGCGGGGAGGAGCCGGGCGAGCATTTCGCGGAGGCTGGCGAAGGTGAAGGTGAGGTCGAGGGGTTCGGGCTGGGCGAGCTGGCGGCGGCTGAAAACGAGGAGCTGACGGGTGAGGGCGGCGGCGCGTTCGGCGGCGGCGCGGACGTGGTTGAGGCCGGTGCGGTGGGCTTCGGAGAGGCTGGCTTCCTCGAGGACGAAGCCGGTGTAGGCCTGCACGACGGTGAGCAGGTTGTTGAAGTCGTGGGCGACGCCGGCGGCGAGCTGGCCGACGGCCTCCATTTTTTGCGCCTGGCGGAACTGTTGTTCGAGGTGAGCGCGGTCGGTGATGTCCTCGAAGGTGGTGAGGATGCAGCGTTCGGGGCCGAGGTCGGCCGGTTCGGCGGAGACGAGGACGTCGCGGAGGGTGCCGTCGCGTTGGCAGAGCTGGGCGCGATGCGAGCGGAGGGGCGTATGGGCGTCGAGGGTGCGGACGGTTTCAGACCAGAGGTCGGTGGCGGGCCAGAGGCGGAGTTCGGCGGGGGAGCGGCCGATGACGGCGTCGCGCGGCTGGTCGAGGAGTTGGAGGAAGGCGGGGTTGGCGTCGAGGTAGCGGCCGTCGTCGCGGTGTTGGAGGCTGATGGGGACGGGGTTCGCGTGAAACATCTTCGCGAAGCGTTCCTCGGAGTGGTGGAGTTCGGCGGTGCGGCGGCGGACGCGTTCGTCGAGGTCGGCGAGGAGTTCGCGATCGCGGCGGGCGACGGTCCATTTCTTGGTGAGGGCGTGGGCGAGTTGGAGGACCTCGATGTTGTCGAACGGTTTTTTGAGGATGAGGAGGCTGTCGCCGTGGCCGAGTTGGCGGACGGTCTCCTCCCAGGAGTGATCGGAGTAGGCGGTGCAGATGACGACCTGGAGGGTGGGATCGGCAGCCCAGAGGTGGCGGATGGTTTCGATGCCGTCCCAGCCGGGGGGCATGCGCATGTCGACGAAGGCGAGGGCGTAGGGCCGTTTTTCGGCGAGGGCGCGTTGGAGCAGTTCGAGGCCTTCGCGGCCCTGGAGGGCGCAATCGATATCGAAGCCGTAGTCCGGTGCGGCGGGGGTGGGGTCGCCGAAGAGGCCGGCGTGAGCGGCGCGAAGGGCGTCGGTGGGAGCGGTGGCGCGGCGGAGGATTTTACGGAAATCGTCGTGGATGGAAGGCGCATCGTCGACCACCAGGATGCGATGCGGGACGGAGTCGGGCGTAGAGTTCATGAGGCGGAGGTGGAGGCGGCGTTGACCGGAAGTTCGAGGGTGAAGCGGGCGCCGCGTCCGGGGCCGTCGCTGTGCGCGGTGAGGGAGCCGCCGAGTTCGCGGGCGGCGAGGGCGCCGGCGTGGAGGCCGAAGCCGTGGCCGTCTTTGCGCGTGGTGAAGCCGTGGATGAAGATGCGGGGG
>JAEYYL010000092.1 GCA_023430825.1 Verrucomicrobiota bacterium
AGCGAGTACCCGTCGAGGAGCAGGTAGTAGTCGTTGTCGTCGTCGAGGCAGAAGTGGGCGGCGAGGGCGAGCGCCTGCATGAGCAGGTCGGCGCGGGCCTTCTCGTCGGCGGAGAGCTGCGCCCACACGGCGGGCGTGCGCTTGGCGAGGAGCAGGGCGTGGGCGGGCACGTGATGCGTCCAGCCGCCGATGCCGCCCTGGGCTTCGGGTTCGCGGCTGCTGCCGTCGGGGTAGAGTTCGGGTGTGACGAGGAAGAAGCGGAGTTTTTCGGCGAGGTGCGTCGCGAGGGTTTTACCGTCGACGCGCGCGTGGGGCGATTGGAACGCGGCGGCGGCGGTGACCTGGAGGGCGAACGTTTCGGGAAGTTCGCGCATGCGTTGCATGGCGACGAATTTCCAGCGCGGCGCTTTCATCCGCACGGCGCGTTCGACGAGATCGGCGGGCAGTGTCGGCAAATCGGCGGACCATGCGGGCGGGGCGAGGACGAGCAGGGCGAGAAGGATGAGGAGGGGTTTCATGAGAGGGGGGCGGGGTCGGACGAGGCAGCGGGCGGAAGGCGGTGAACGCCATCGGCATCGACGCGATGGAGCGCACCGTGGTGGGGCACGTTGAGCAGCGCGGCGCCGGCGGGGAGCAGGCCGGCGCGCGGCTGGGCGCGAAGTTGGTCGTAGCCGAAATCGAGGCCGAAGACGTCGAGCAGCACCGCGTCGAAAAAACCGCCGGCGCAGAGGATGGCCCAATCGTTGAGGTAGGGCCATTCCGTCGGGGCCTTGCGGGCGCCGCCGGCGAGCGGCGGTGCGAACGTTTCGATGAAGTGGGCCTGGGCGAACGGACCCTGTGCGGCGGTGCGGGCGAGGCCGGGCAGCCACGCGGCGAGCAGATCGTCGCGACCGGCCTTGGCGAGGGCGCTCAGGGCGAGCGCGACCCAGCCGGGATACGAACCGTTCCACTGATGATCCGGGCGCAGGGAGAAGCCGGTGTCCTCGTCGAGCGGCGAGAGCGCCGCCAGCCAGGTTGGGGTGAGGAGTTCGCGCTGGAAGAACGCGATCATTTCGTCGATCTGGTCGGCCGGCAGATCGGCGGAGAGGAAGTTCAGCGTGTGGATGAAATCCCAAACATGCCGGACGGGAATGAGCGAGCCGTCGGGCCGGCGGCAATGCCACCAACCGCGGCCGGCTGCATACAATTCCTGGATACGCGGCACGAGCGCGGCGGCCTCGGCGCGGAGCCGGGTGGCGGCGGCGGGATCGCCGAGGTGGGCGAGGAGGGCGGCGTTTTCGCGCATGATCCAGACATTGGCGGCGTTCAGCGAAGCGACCTCGTGTTCGTAGGTGCCGACGGCTTCGAGCAGGCTGTTGCGGTCGCCGTAGTCGCCGAGTCCCGAACCGCGGTCGAGTTCGCGGTGGTGCTGGGCCAGAAGGGCGAGATGCTGGCGGACTGAGTGGGGGCCGGCCACGTGATCGAGCCAGGCGAGATCGCCGGTGACGCGGAGGTAGGTGGAGATCAGCCGGGTCATCGCGTAGTCGTTACACGAATACCAATTGCCGGTGCTGTCGCCGCTGACGTAGTCGGTGCCGAAGTGCTGGTGGATATCGCGCTCGAGCCAGACCTCGAGCATGCGGCGCACGCAGGCCGGATCGAGCAGGACGAGGAGCAGGGCGGCGAGGGACCAGTCGTTGATGAAGCTGGTGGTGACCCAGTAGCGCGGCATGAGGGTCGTGTAGGTGCGGGGGAAGCGGGCGGCGGGGTGTTCGCGCTTGAAATAGATGACGCTGATGACGGCGTTGAGATAGAGGGCGCGCAGGTCGGCGCCGGCATCGAGCAGGATGGGAACGTGTCCGCTGAAGCGCGCGTTGCCCGGCGTGAAGGCGGCCGCGAGCTCCGCGCGCCAGTCGGTCTCCGCGGCGGCGAGCGCGGCGGCGGGAGCGAGGCGCCAGTGCGCGAGCTGATCGAGCAGCGCGGGGGCTTCGGCGCCGACGGCGAGGAAGAAAAACAGTTCGCGCGTCTCGCCGGCGGCGAGTTGCCAGTCGAAATCGAGCCAGCGTCGCTCGATGCGATCCGGCGCGGGTGAGGTGGCCTGCACGGCGCAGGCGCGGCTGGTGCGGGAGGTGAAGATGAGACCGTCGCGTTGCGGCGTGGGCGCGTAGTGGTTGCGGACCAGGGCGGATTCCGGCGGCGTGCCGGTCCACGGCGTGGTGGAAATGGCGGGACACTCGCGGGGCGAGTAGGGGGTTTTCCAGGCGGCGGGAGAATGGACGACGCCCTCGCCGGTGAGCAGGCGCACGCGGGCGGGCCGGGGCTCTGCGGAAGTGTTGGTGATGCGGAGAGCGAGCGTGACGGTCTGTTCGCGCACGCCCATGATGGTGTGGCTCTCGAGGGTGAAATCGCCGGCGCGCATCCGGCGCTCGATGCGGTCGGGGCGCCAGCGGTAGTCGATCGGCAGGCCGGCGGTGTGGAGTGCGCAGTCGTTGAGGGTGAGGGTCGCGAGCCAGCTCTCGCCGAGCGAGAACGGCGCGAAAGTCACGTGTTGCACCGCGAGGAGGTCGGGGGCGGCTTGAAGGCAACCGTGAAAATTGGTGAGGCCGGGCGGATTGAAAAGTTCGCCGGTGCGCGCGGTGAGCGAGGCACTGGCGAAGTCTTCGAGGTGGGGTAACGACATGGGGAGGGTCAGGGTAATTGCAGGAGCGCGCCGTAAAGCGCGGTGGCGCGGGCGAGGGCGGTGCGTTCGAGCCATTCGTCGTGCGTGTGGGCCTGGGCGATGTCGCCGGGGCCGAGCACGAGCACGGGTGCGCCGGCGCCGGCGTAGTGGCTGGCGTCGGTGGCGTAGGCCGCGCCGGTGGCGGTGGCGTCGAGTTGCCCGGCGGCGAAGGCCGGCTGCATCCACGCGTGAAGCGCGGCGGAATTTTCGGGCGGCAGCGGCGGGGCGAGATACTGCTGGTCGTGTTCGACGGCGAGACCGGCGAGTGCGGCGTCGCGCGTGGCGAGCACGTGCGCGACGTCCTCGCCGGGGACGAGCCGGCGGTCGCAGAGAATCTCGCAGTAATCGGGAATGACGTTCACCGCGCGGCCGCCGCGAATGACGTTGATGCTGGCGGCGGCGCGGCCGGTGAGCGGGTGCGAGGCGGTGGCGAGCGGGAGGAATTTCTCCTCGAGCGCGGCAACGACGCGGAGCATGGCGGCGATCGCGGAGCGGCCCTTGGTCGGGTCGGCGGAGTGTGCGGCGACGCCGCGGGTGATCGAGCGCCAGCGCAACGCGCCGTGGTGGGCGACGACGGGACGCAGGCGCGTGGGCTCGCCGACGACGATGCCGCGCAAGCGGGTGAACTCGCGCAGCTCGCGTGCGGCGAAAGCCTGCGCGCCGGTCATGCCGGCTTCCTCGTCGACGACGAAGACGATGCCGGCGTTGCGTGGGCGGTGCGCGGCCTGCGCGTAGGTTTTGAGCGCCCAGAGCATGGCGGCGCCGGAGCCCTTCGTGTCGCAGGCGCCGCGGCCGTGCAGGCGGTCGTCGCGCGCGGTGAGTTGGAAGGGCGGCACGGTCATGCCTTCGACGCTGACGGTGTCGAGGTGGCTCTCGAACAGCAGCCATTCGGCGGTGGGCGAGACTTCGGCGGTGACGAGGAGGTTGAACGCGCCGCCGTCATCGACGGAGCAGCGGCGTGTATTCAAACCCCAATGACGCGCGAGCGTTTCGAGGTCGGCCGCCAGGCGCGCTTCGCCGCCGGGCGGGCCGCCAAACTCCAGGTTGACGGTCTCGAAGGAGACCATGCGGGCGAGGAGCTCTTCGGGGGTGCGGGGAATCGGGAGGTCGGACATGGTTCAACGCAACCACGCGTCGCGGTGCTTGGCGACAAATGCGTCGTCGACGAGATCGGGGTAGGCCGCGGTGACGCGGTCGAGTTCGGCGGCCTGTCCGGGGGAGAGCACTTCGGCGGGATTGAGGCAGTGGGCGGTTTCGACGAGACCCTGGCGGCGCAGGACCTCGAGGATGCCGGGAATGCAACCGTGAAAACCATTCGCGGCGTCGAAGACCGCGGCATTCATGTCGGTGACGGCGGCGGCGCGGGTGAGCCAGGCGGCGTCCAGCGACGGCGTGCGGGCGGCGGTTTGAATTTCGCGAAAGAGCGCGACGGCGGAGTGGGTCCAGACGCCCCAGTGACCGAGCAATCCGCCGACGATGCGGCGGGTGACGGGACGGCCCTGGTGCGAAAAGACGAATGGCGTGAGCAGGTCGGTGACGATCGTGTCGTCGTTGCCGGTGTAGAGTGCGAGGTCGTCGCGGCCGGCGGCGACGACCGCGCGGACGACATCGAGCGTCTGGTAGCGGTTGAACGGCGCGAGCTTGATGGCGACGACGCCCGGGATCTCGGCGAAGCGGCGCCAGAAGGCGTAGCTGAACACGCGTCCGCCGACGGCGGGTTGGAGGTAGAAGCCGACGACGGGAATCAGCTCGGCGATAGCGGCGATGTGGGCGATGACGAGGTCCTCGGACTCGACGGGAAACGCGGCCATGCTGACGAGGCCGGCGTGATAGCCGAGCGAGCGGGCGAGTTCGGCCTCGGCGAGCGCCTGCGGGGTTTTGCCGCAGATGCCGGCGATGAGCGCGAAGTCGCGGGGCGTGGCGCGCAGGTCAGAGGGTTGGGGCGGCTCTCCGAGACCTCCGCGGACGCCTCGGAGAGGCGTCCCTACCTGTGTCACCGCGGCGGGAGTGTTATCTTGCCGGGCTAGTTCGGCGCGGACGGTTTCGGCGGCGAGTTCGAGGACGGGGCGGAAGAGGGCGTGCTGCGGCAGGCGGATTTCGAATTGCGTCGAGTGCACGCCGACGGCGAGACCGCCGGCACCGGCGGCGACGTAGTAGCGGGTGAGCGCGCGCTGGTGCTTTTCGGAGAAGCAACGTGCGTGGTCGAGGGCGAGCGGCTGAGCGGGGATGACGTGGCCGGCGAGCAGGTGGGAGCGGAGGTTCATGCGGTCAGAATTTGCCGTCGCGCGCCTCGAAGTGAGTGGGCTTGCCGAGGAGCCGTCCGCCGGCGCGAACGTAGTCTGTAATCAAATCGAGGATACGCGGGAGCGGCGTTTCGGGCGGACCAAAGAGGCGCACGGATTCGGAAGCATCGGCGAGCCAGGCGGTGGGCGCCTCGGTGCCGGTGACGACGGGCTCGCGGCCCAGCCGCCGGCCGAACTCGGCGGCGAGTGTGCGCACGGAAAGTTTTTCGGGGCCGGTGATGTTGAGGATGCGCGGCGGGCTCGCGGCCTGTTCGAGACACTGGATGGCGCGGGCGCAGGCGTCGCCCTGCCAGAGGCAGTTGAGCCAGCCCATCGCGACGTCGATCGGGTCGCCGCGCTGCACTTTTTGTGCGATGTCGACGAGGACGCCGTAGCGCAATTCGACGGCGTAGTTGAGCCGGTAGATCAGCTGCGGCGTGCCGAACTGCTTCGAGAAATGGGTGAACACGCGTTCGCGTCCGACGCACGTGCTGGCGTATTCGCCGAGGAAGGCGACGGGCTCGCCCTCGTTCGCACCGGGGCCGTCGGTGGGCACGAACGGATAGACGCAACCGGTCGAGAACACGACGATGCGGGAGTTGCGGAAGTGTTGCGCGACGAGCGCGGGGACGACGGTGTTTTGAATCCAGGTGATCTCCGGCGCGCTGTCGGTGCCGAACTTCTGGCCGGCGAGATAGAGGACGTTGGGTGCGGCGGGGAGCGCGGCGACCTGCGCGGCGTCGGCGAGGTTGCATGCGAGCGTGCGAACGCCGAGGCTTTCCAACTCGGCGCGGGCGTCCGGACGACTGAAGCGCGAGACACCGGTGACGACGGCGTCGGGGCGTCCGGCGAGGTCGAGGGCGCGGCGCAGCATGACGGCGAGGGACGTGCCCATTTTTCCACCGACGCCGAGGACGATGAAGTCACCGGGCGAGCGGGCGGCGGCGGCGATCGCGCCGGCGGTCGGGGTGGAAAGGAGGAGTTCGATGTCGCGATCGGTGAGCGGGGGAGGGATCATGAATGGGCGGTGAGACGGATGGAGGTTCGCCTGGGCAAGTGGGCACTTGTCACGTCGCGGGCGTGTCCGCACCGTGTCGGAGAGCGGAGCGAGCGTTCCGCCGAGCATGCGCGCCATCGACATTCATACGCATCCGATTCTTCGCGACGACCAGCGTGGCCGTGTGGGGGCTGACGAGTTGATTGCGGGTGCGAAGGCGCAGGGCATCGGGCATCTGGTGGCGTTGGGCGATGTGCTCGCCTACGGACGTTCGCCGAACGAGGCGCAGCTGCGGACGATCAATGACGAGACGCACGGATTGATGAAACGGCATCCCGGCGTGGTGACGGGGTTCTGTTATGTGAATCCGACGCTGGGCGAGAAGGCGGTGCGGCGCGAGGTGGAGCGCGGCGCGGCGCGAGGATTTCGCGGAGTGAAACTGGAGATCGCGAACAACGCGCGCGATGCGTGCATGCGGCCGGTGATGGAGGCGGCGCGGGAGCACGATCTGGTCGTGCTGCAGCATGCGTGGAGCATGACGAAGATCCGGCAGCGGCGTTTTCACACCGATCCGGAGGATGTGGCGACGCTGGCGGGCCGTTATCCGGACGTGCGCATCATCATGGCGCATCTGACGGGATGCGGCGTGCGCGGAGTGCTGGCGGTGAAGGCGTTTTCCAATGTCGTGGTCGATACCTCGGGTGCGGCGCCCGAGTCGGGGATAGTTGAATACGCGGTGGAGCAACTTGGAGCTGGCCGGGTGCTCTACGGCTCGGATGCGCCGATTCGCGATTTCGGGGTGGCGCTGGCGCGGATCACGGGATCGCGGCTGGACGCCGGCACGCAGCGAAAAATCCTGTGCGACAACGCCCGTGCGCTGTTGCGTCTGCCATGAAACTCTTCGACGCGAACACGTGGATCGGCCGGTGGCCGTTCGCCTTTCTGGAAAGTCACACGGCGGGTTCATTGGCGGAGGCGTTGCGGGGGCATGGGATTCGTCGCGCGCTGGTGTCGCCGCTCGATGCGGTGTTCCAGCCCGAGCCCGGGCCGGCGAATCGCGCACTCCGGGAGACGACGCGCGGGGTGGCGGGGTTGGTGCCGGTGCCGGTGATCAATCCGGTTCTCGCCAACTGGCGGGAGATGATCGCGGAAGCGGCGGCCGATCCGCGGGTGCGCGCGGTGCGGGTGCTGCCCGCTTATCACAATTACCGTTTGAATCACCGCGCGGTCGATGCGCTCGCGGTCGAGCTCGCACGCCGCGGATGGCGGCTGATCGTGCAGGTGCGATTGATCGACGAGCGGCATGAGTATCACGCGCTGACCATCAAGCCGGTGCCGGTGGCGGAGGTGAGCGCGCTGGTGCGGCGCCATCCGAAGCTGCGGCTGCTGGCGAGCGGGTTGTTGCGGAGTGAAATGCTCACGCTGCTGCCGGAGCATCCGGCGCTGCTCGCCGATCTCTCGTTTGCGGAGTGGCACGAGACCTTGCGGCATTTGCTCGGCAAGGTGTCGGCGCGGCAGCTCGCGTTTGCCTCGCACACGCCGTTTTTGATCACGGCGGCGGCGCGGGCCAAGTTGGATACGGCGGAGATTGCCGAGACGAAACGGGCGGCGATCGGCGCGAAAAACCTGGAGCGCTTCATGGG
>JAEYYL010000144.1 GCA_023430825.1 Verrucomicrobiota bacterium
ATGCTCCGGCGATCCAGGCAGATCTGCAGCGATCCGCGCCACGCCCAACCGTGATCGTAACCGCCGCAGCGCACCAGCGTGCTGTCGCGCACCACCGTCTCACCGCTGAAATTATGATCGATCTTCCGCGCTTCGTCGGACGTCGGGAATGTCGTGCTGATCAGGATACCGCAGCCGGTGGAGATATCAGTGAACAGGCAGTCCTCGATGCGGTTGTTCGCGCCGCCGTAGATCGCTGCGCCGTTCGCGAGAAAGGTCAGCTGCCCCGTGCAACGACGAATCACGTTGTTACCCGGTGTCGCATCCGGCCCGGCATAACCCTGGTCCGACACCGCCGGCCAGATCGCGAAACAGTCGTCGCCGGTGCCACGCGCGCTGCAATTCTCCACCACCGAACCGCTCGTGCCGACACAGAGGTTCACGCCGTCGGCGAGCAGGTTGCGGAAGCGGCAGCTTTCGATCACGAGGTTCGTGCCGTTGTAAACCCACACGCCCGCCTTCGTATGTTCAATCCAGATACGCGAAACGAACGCGTCGGCGCAGCCCGCACCGACGATGCCGTCATTCGGCTCGTTGTCGTTGCGGTAATTCAACTTCCCCGCGATCGCGAAATCCGCCAGCCGCATCCCGCGCCCCGCGAGCTTGAACCGCACGCGTCGGTCGGCCTGAGCATACAGTTCTTCGTCGCCGACAAACGTCGTGTGCCACATGCCCGCACCTTGGATCGTCACGTTAGAAGGCACGACGATGTCGCCGGTCAGCTTGTAGTCGCCCGCCGGCACCCAAACGACTTTCCCCTGCTGCTGCGCCGCGACGATGCAGGCTTTCAACGCGTCCGTGTCGTCGGTCTCTCCCTTGCCGCCCGCGCCGAAATCGAGAACGGACAGCGCATTCGCCGGCGCGGTGAGCGCCGGAGCGACCTGTTCGAGGTCGACGAAATCAACGATGCACGGCGGCTCGTCCGCGGAGGTTTTCTGCAGACGGACGACATCGCCCTTGGCAATCGTCAGCTCCTTCACGCGCAGCTCATCGAAGAAATTGCGCGGTTTCCCTTCGGCGGGCTCATTCGAGAACGGATAATTTCCGTAGAGCCAGGCATACCGCGAGGTGAGCGGCAGCGTGCGGACGAGTTGACCGTTCACGATCAACTCCAGGTTCGACTGCGTGCCGCCGCCCGCCGCCGAGTCGGGCAAATTGTAACGCAGCACCATCGCATTCGCGTCCGCCTCCGCAGTGAACTCCACGAACTCGCCCGCCGCTTCGAGCTTCACGCATCGCTGCCCGGAGGACTCGGTCTCCACCCGATGCGGCGCGTAGTTCGGCCCAAGCACGACGCCCGTGCCATTCATCGACTCGGCCTCGTAAGTCGTCCACGGCAGATCCGCGCCCTTGCCGGCGCCGACCGCGTTCAATCCTGTTGCCCACGCGAGCCCCAGCAGGGAAACGAGGAGATAAGCTCCCTGTCGCACCTTTGTGTTCTTTGCGTTCTCTGCGGTTAAATTGATTGGGTAAGTCAGGCTCATTTTGTCCTCCGATATTGCACCATCACGGTCCTGCCGGGGCGGCACTGCACCGCCCGCCCCGCGATCCGCAACGTGTGCGTGCGCGTATTAGCAGGCGCGGACGCGATCGTCAGCGCCGTCTTCATGATCTTTATCCGAAACCCATCGCCGCGGTAGGCGAGATTGAACTGCAGGCTTTTCCATTTCGCGCAGAGCCGCGGATCGATCGCGAGTCGACGCTCGTCGGCATGGACGCCGCCGAAACCGAAGATCGCCGTCATCCACGCGCCGCCGTTCGCCGCCGGATGCGTGCCGCCCATGAAGATGTTTCCCGCGTAAACCTTATACTTCGCCTCCAGATCGATCTTCGCCGTCTTGAGAAAATACTTGTAGGCGAAATCGAGATTGCCGAACTCCGTCGCGACCATCGCGTAGGCGCACGCGCTCAGGCTCGAGCCGTGTTCGGTGCGCGGCTCGTAGTAGTCCCAGTTCGCTTTCTTGATTTCGGCGGTGAAGCGGGTCTTGAACAGGTTGAGCATCATCACGACATCCGCCTGCTTGATGATCTTCGTCGGCACCGCCAGCCCCTGCCCCGCGCCGAGATATTCGTTCGGGTGAACCATCTTCGCCTTCAACTCGTCGACCGTCGCATCGCGCAACTGAAAGTAACCGTCGAACTGCTCGATCAGCCCCGTCTGCGGATCCGGCGCCGGGACATACAGCTTCTTCTCTGCGTCGCGAAAACGCGCCAGCTCGCTCCGTGAACCGCCGATCTTCGCCAGCAGCGCGCGCAACGCCCGCGGATGTTTTCGCCGGAGATACGCCACCGCCGCGTTGGCGATCGCGAACGTCTCCTGCGCCACCCTGCTGGTGAAGGCGTTGTTGTTGACGCGCTCGTGATACTCGTCGGGCCCGATGACATCGAGGATCTCGTAGCGGCCTTTGTCCTGCTTGAAATAGGCGTAGGACAGATAGAATCGCGCGCACTCCAGGATCACCTCCGCGCCGCCTTCGAGCAGGAGCGCATCGTCGCCGGTCACTTTGAAATACTCCCACATCGCGATGGCCACGTCGCCGCTGATGTGAACCTGCTTGTCGCGAAAATGCGTGCGCAGTTCGCGCCCCGTGAACGGATCGCCGACATTGAAATACGAGCACGCATCGTCGCCCGTCTCCTGGCTTTCCCACGCGTAAAACGCCCCGCGATAACCGGGGCCCTCCGTCTTCGCCTTTCGCCGCGCGCCGTCGAGCGTCTTGATCCGGTAGCGCATCAATTCGACCGCTTTCTCCGGATACGTGTGCAGGAAAAACGGAAACATGAAGATCTCCGTGTCCCAGAAAATCGCGCCCTTATAGACCTGGCCCGACAGCGCTCGCGCCGGGATCGAGTTCGCGCTGCCCTGCACGGGAGCGACCATCAGCAGTTGCAGAATGCTGTAGCGCAGCGCGTGCTGCGCCTCGTCGTCGCCCGCGATCTGGACGTCGCAGCGCTGCCACCGACGGCGCCACTCCGCGTCGTGCGCGCTGAAACACCCGTCTCGGCCGAGTGCACGCGCTCGCTGCACCGTCGCGATCGCCGCCGCAGCGAGCGGCCCGTCGACCGGGTCGTGATCGGTGAACACCGCGAAGTATTTATGGAACGAATACGTCTTCCCCGCTTCCGCCCGCAGGCTGATCACCCGCAGATTCCGGTTGTCTGCGATCTCGTGCGCCTTGGTGCCGAACGCGGCGTCGACCGCTTCGGCCACGACCACGTGCTTCGCGCTCTCGTGCGTGACGCCCTGCACGAGCAGCACCGAATCGACTTTCTCCAGCTCCAGCTTCGGCAGATGCGGGCCGTTCAAATCCCAGATGTTCGCGTCGATCCCGGTGCGAATCGTGACGTTCGCCGCGCGATCGCAGCGCACGCTGAACGTCACCACGCCGAGATTCGGCGTCGCCGCGCTGAGGAAGCGCGAAGACGCGATCGTGAGCGTTTTCCCGCGTGATACGAACGTCGTCTCGCGCTCGAAGACGGCGTTCGCGAAACGCAGCGTCTGCCGGTGCGCGCGCACCTTGCGCCCGAGCGCGGAAAGTTCGACGCCGTCGAGCGACACGCGGGTGAAGGCCGCGTTCGGCGCGTTGACCGGCTCGCGCCACGCCGAGCCGACGCGGTCGAAGATCCCCGCGAGCGTGACGCCGACCGCCTCCTCCGGGCCGAACTCGTCGAGCGTGCCGCGATAGCCCATGTAGCCGTTCGCGATCTGATAGACGTTGCCGCGGCGCATGAGGGCTTCCTTGCCGCCGGCGTATTCGTTCGTGCTGACATCCCAGAGGTTGTTCATTCTTGGTTTCAGCCCGTTCTGGGCTGGTCCTTGACCCGCAGCATGAGCGCGGCGGCGACGATCATCGAAACTCCGCCGAGGACGATCGCGTTGATGGCGTGGCCGTGAAACACGGTGCGAACGAGCAACCCGAGCAGCGCGGCGGCGATGATCTGCGGGATGACGATGAAGAAATTGAACATGCCCATATAGACGCCCATCTTCCGATACGGCACGACGCTGCTCAGGATGGCGTAAGGCAGCGTCAGAAGGCTCGACCACGCGATGCCCAGCGCCGCCATCGAAACGATCAGCATCCGCGGCTCACGGAAGAAATACATCGAGCACAGCCCGACTCCGCCCACGACGAGACACACGATGTGCGCCGTCACGCGGCTCGTGCGCCGCGCCAGCACCGGCAGGAGAAACGCCACCAATGCGGCGACGCCATTGTAAACCGACATCAGCACGCCGACCCAGTTGGCGCCGAGGTTATACGCCTCGCTCCGCGGATCGCTGCTGCCGTAGTGATGACTCGTGACCGCGGCCGTCGCGTAGATGAAGAACGCGAACATCGCGAACCACGTGAACATCTGCGCCAGGGCGAGCTGCCGCATCGCACCGGGCATGTGGTTGAAATCGTAAACCAGCTCGACCAGACCGTGCTTCTTGCCTGCGGTGAAACGCCGGGCTGCGACCAGTTGCAGCACGCCGTAAGCGCTCGCGCCGAAGGACAGAATGTAAAGCCCCTTGTCCCACGCAAACGCCCGGACAACCGCGCTGAAAATCAGGCCACCCGCGATGAGCAGCACGCCGCTTGCGTAGTATTTTTTTGGATTCAGCGCGACGTCGTCATCGGCGCGCGCCGCCTCGTCCGCGAGGTGCGCATGGAACGCCTCCTGGTCCTGCGGCGAATACTCCTTCGTCGAGAGGACCGTCCACAGCACGGCGGCGAGGTAAACGACGCCGCCGGCGTAGAAGGACAGTTTCACCGAGTCGGGCAACTGGCCCTCGGGCGCGGT
Organism: Verrucomicrobiota bacterium; assembly: GCA_023430825.1. Lineage (GTDB taxonomy): Bacteria > Verrucomicrobiota > Verrucomicrobiia > Opitutales > Opitutaceae > Opitutus. Next base: position 4,828 of record JAEYYL010000144.1, read on the forward strand.
GTTCGCCACGTCGAAGACATTCGTCAGCAGATAGGGCAGTAGCGAACCGATGACCGAGCTCGCTCCGATGAAGAACGTCTGCACGGCGAACCCCATCGTCCGCTGCTCGTCGGGCAGCATGTCGCCGACGAACGCGCGCATCGGCTCCATCGTGATGTTGATCGACGCATCGAGAATCCAAAGCATGCCTGCGGCGAACCACAGCGCCGGCGAGTTGGGCATCACCAGCAGCGAGAGCGACGCGAGGATCGCGCCGACGAGGAAATACGGTTTGCGGCGGCCGAGCCGGTTCCACGTCTTGTCACTCATGTAGCCGACGATCGGCTGCACGACGAGGCCGGTGACCGGGCCCGCGATCCAGAGGATCGGAATCTCGTCCACCTGCGCGCCGAGCGTTTCGAAGATCCGGCTGACGTTCGCGTTTTGCAGGGCGAAACCGAACTGGATGCCGACGTAGCCAAAGCTCATGTTCCAGAGCTGCCAGAAGCTTAACCGGGGTTTTAAGCGCATAGGACTCATGGCTATGACGACGGTCACGGGCGGCGGCAATCGCCCGCGCGCCGGGCGGAAATCGACCGGCTGATTGCGTCGATGCTGATTTCGGAGAGATCGCGCACGACCACGTCGGCGCCGTTCGCCGCGAGTTCGACGGCGTTGTCCTCGCGCGCGATGCCGATCACCAGCGCGAAACCGCCTTTAGCCCCGGCCTGCACGCCCGAGACGGCGTCCTCGATCACGATCGCGCGCGCCGGCACGACGCCGAGATCGTGCGCCGCGGCGAGAAAGATGTCGGGCTCCGGCTTGCCGCGCAGTCTCCGCTTCTCGGATACGAGGCCGTCGACGACGACGGGGAACAGCGGCGCGGTGCGCGTTTTCGCGAGGATGATCCCGGAGTTCCGGCTCGAAGTCGCGAGCCCGACGCGCACGCCCTGTTCGAGCAGGGCGAGGATCAGCGCGATCGTCGAATCGTAAACGCGCACGCCTTCAGTCGCGATGATCTGGTTGAACAGTTCGTTCTTTCGGTTGCCGAGCCCGCAGATCGTCTCGGTGCCCGGCGCGTCCGCCGGCGAACCCAGCGGCAGTTCAATGCCGCGAGATTTCAGAAACGCCTCCACCCCGCAGTAGCGCGGCCGGCCGTCGACGTGGGCGAGATAATCGCCGTCATGCGTGAACTCCCGGAACCGCTCTCCGTATCGGGATTCTCGCGACAAAAGATACTCGTCGAACATCCGCTTCCAGGCAAGGGAGTGCACGGCGGCCGTCTGCGTGATGACGCCGTCCAGGTCGAAGATCGCAGCATCGAACTCCCGCGCCGTGCGCGCGGCGGAGTCGGCGGTCGATGTTTCAGCGGCGGATGGCACGGCGAGGAAAACGAATTGAAAGGAAGCGGTGCGCGGCCAAAGCAGTGGCTTTCGCACGCCGTCGCCGGCGCACCGCAGAATGATTTTTGTATTGTCCCGCTCCTCACGGAGCGGGCTACGTTTCATCGTGGCCCGGCGCGTGAGCGCAGGGATGGGTCGGACTCAGAATTCGAACGTGTTGGTGAGGGAGATCGACTGCCCGGTCACGATCCGGTAGGCTGCGGGCGTGCCGTTGGGCTGGTAGGTGATCGGGATGAGGTCCTTGCTCTGGAAGGCGTCCTTGACGTTGAGCTGGATGTGCCAATGCACCTTCGAGGTCAGCTTGCGGCCGTAGCCGATCCACAAGTCGACATTGGTCTCGGAGGGGCCGCGATTGGGCCGGTCGAGATCATACTCGACGGTGGTCGGGTCGTTCGGATTGCCGGTCGGCGGATAACCAAGGATGACGCTGCTCTGGTAGCGCCAGCCGCCGCCGACATTCACGCCTTTCAGCCAGCCCGCCGTGAAATCGTAATTGGTGATCACGTTGACGCGCCATTCGCGCAACTCAGGCACCGTGGTGTTCTCGACCAGTTGAGCGAGCCGCCATTCGCTGCCCGGCGCGGCGACGAGGCCCTCGCCGTCGAACCAGTTCTTGCCGGCGGTCACGACGTCCTCCGTGCCCCAGTAGTGGTGCAGCTGGCGGACACCGTCCTGCACCGTCAGCGCGGAGGCGACCAGGTCCATGAATTCGCGCATGTTCGCGTTGCCGATGTTGGTGCGGCGGGCGTCGGCCTTGCTCGCATTGGCGATGATGCGCCAGTTGTCTTTCGGCTGGGCGCTGAGTTCGATTTCCCAGCCCTTGGACACGTTGTCCTCCGTGATGGCGAAACCGGTGGGCACGCTGTAGGTCGCCTCGCTCGTGGACGGACCGAAGTCGCCAAACGTGTTGATGCGCCAGGCCTGCCAGAAGCGCGGATCGACGGCGCGATGGAAGGCGCGGGTGTTGTCGATGATCTTGTTTTCCAGCGACGGCGAAACGACCCAGAAACCGTCTCCGGACACCACGTCTCCGCTCTGCAGCGTGCGGCCGGCGGCGAAGTAATGATTGTTAAAGCGCATCGCATTATACGGCTTTCCATTGTCGATGATGTCCGTGCCGACGCCGGTGTTGCCGGGTGCCGTGGCGTCGTAACCGTTGACGATATTGTATTGGAAGACGTTCGCGTAGTTCTGGGTGAGCTGCATCCAGTTGCCGATCGAGGCGGCGTTGATCTGCGTGCTGTTCGCGTTGGAGTTGCTCGTCACGTAGCGGTTCACGCGCAGCGCGTAGCGGCCGTCCTTGGTCTCGATGCGAAGGCCGCGATCGTAGGTCTTGCCGGCGGGTGCGGGCAGCGGCTCGCCGTAGATGTCGACGCGGCTCGAGTCCGGTTTGAAGTTGGTCGAGCTGTTGTAATACAGGCTCACGTTGAACGGCAGCCGCTCGGTCGCGCGGCCGACGAACGGCAGCTCCGAGAGGTGAGCGACGATGCTGTAGGATTTGGACTCGACCTCGACGCTCTGGCCCTTGGCCGGCAGCTTGTAGTAGCTCGGGCTCAGGTTGACCGCGCCTCGGTTCTGGCTCGCCGGAAAGTCGCTCGGCGACATATCGAACGCCCAGGATTCGGCGACGTCGCGGCGCCAGCCGAAGGTAGTGACGATGGCGCGCTCGAGCCACTTGCCCTGCCACACGACGGCCTCGGACTCGGTCGTCGACTTCGTCAGCGTGGCACGCGTGGTGAGTTGGTCGCGGTTCGCGGCCGAGGCCTCGGCGTCCACGATGTTGAGCGGGGTGTTGGTCCAGCCCACGTAGTTCGCCGGGTTCTCCGACTGCGTCGAGTTGCGCAACGGATCGCCCGCCTGATAGAAACCGTTCTGCCACGCGTCGGCCGGGTTGACGCTGGAGTTCCAGGTCGAATCGAAATAGCGGATCGAGCCGCTGGTAATGGCGGTGTTGCCGGTGACCACGGGCAGGTTCGCACTCGAGAGCGAGCGACCGAGCAGGGAGTCGCCGAGATAAACGATCTGCGTGGGCGTCAGCGAACCGTTGAAACGCTGGTCGGATTTGCCCGAGAGGGCGTAGTAGGCGTCATCGAAGATGCCGTAGCGCTGCCACGTGCGCGCGTCGTTCTCGACCGTTTCCTTGCTATAGAGACCGGTCACGGTGTGCTGGCCGAGGAAGCGCTTGAACCAGCCGCTGTCCCGTTCCGCGAAGTCGTGCTGCGCAAAGGCGGTGGCGCGGAAGGACTCGCGATCAGTTTCCGCGGAGCGATTGCTCCAGGCGTTGTTGGTCGAAACAAAAGCGCGGCCGACGTTGGGGTTCTTGGTGCCGTTCGCATACGGCTCGCCGGTCAGACCGGCGTCGGCGGTGCCGTCGCCATAGACCGCCATCGGGTCGACTTGCAGGCGCACATCGCCCGGCAGCAGCGCCTTCTGGCCGTTCTCGTAATGCTCCTGGTTGAAATCGGCCGAGATGCCGAGGGCGTTGTTCAAGTAAGTCTGCGCGACGCTCAGGTTGCCGACGCGGAATTTCTGCCATTCACGCTTCGTGTCGCCGTCGATGAGGTGGTTGTAGAAATCGAAGATCGCGGGGTCGGTCAGCACGTTGTTCTTCCACAGGCCCGCCTTGGAATAGGGCTGGTTGGAATTGATCGCCCACTGCGCGGTGCCGTTGAAAGAAACCCAGCCGTTGTCCGGGATCGCGCCGATGCCGCCGTCGATGCTGCCATCGGGAGCGCGTCCGCCGCGCACAAAGGTATTGGTGATGTCCGTGACCATTGCGGTCTGGGCGCCATTGGCCGTGAAGATCGTCACGCCGTCGCGGCCCGAGGGAAAACCGAACGTCCCGATCGCGGGCACGTAGGCCGGATTCTTCGCGCCGGTAGAGGCGAGGTTCACGCGAAACTGGCCGTGATTGGGCCGGTTGGAAAGGTGGTCGAACGCCTGATACTGGTTGTAGGTGGGCTGGCCCAGGTCGAACCACGGTGTAATCGCATCCGACGGCGGCAGCATGCGCGGGTTGTTGCTGTCGATCTCGCCGTATTCGAAGTTGCCCTTGATCGACGTGATCAGGCCGTCGTGGTTCAGCGCTTTCGGCTCGTAGCGCAAAGCCGCATAGATGCGCTTGTCCTTGGAGAACGCTTCCTCCTGCCGATATTTTTCATTCTCGTTCAAGGCCGAGATGCGGAGCGCAAGTTCTTTGGGCAGGAGCACGCGGTTGATATCGAGCGTGCCGCGCACGGAGCCGTAGTTGTCGACGCGGATCTCGGCCTCGCCCGAATTCTTGTAGGACGCGGTCTTCAACCCGGAGTTGATGATGCCGGCGGGACTGCCCTGGCCGAAGAGGATGGAATTGGCGCCGCGCTGCAGGTCGATGCGATCGACGTTGTAGGCGTCCCACGGCACGTCGGAGCGGAAAAAGTCGCGCGTGTTGTCCGCCGCGGCGAGACCGCGCACGCGGGTGTTGTCGTTGGGGCGGACGGTGTCCTCGTTGAGCTGGGCCGCGTCGCCGACGCCGGCGAAGTTGCCGCGCACGCCGCCGACCTCGGTGCCGGTCGTGTATTGGAGCAGCGAGGCGTTGTCGGTCGCGCCGGTGTCGCGAAGGAATTGCGAGGTGACCACCGTCACGGCGCTGCCGACGTCGCGCAGCTGGGTGTTGAGGCGGTTGCCGGCCAGCGTGGTCGCGGCGGTGTAGCTTTCCTCGGCACTGGCCGTGACTTCGAAGGGCGACAGCAGGACGACGTCTTCGTCCTGGACGGGAGGCGGGGCAGAAGGCGCGGGCTCCTGCGACGTCTGGGCGTTCATGAACGCACAAGGAATGAACAAAGCGGCCAGCAGGGTCGTTCGCCGTGAGGGCCTCAGGGTAGTCTTCATGTTTGGGGATACGGGACGGATGGTCGGGTTGAGGTGCGCCCCCGCTTCGAGGGCACGAGCGGTTGAGGTCGGTTCTGGGGTAATAGCGTTCATTGGAAAACAGGTTGCGCGCGAAGAAACTCGAAGAGGGGTTTCGATCCTGGGGCGAATCTCCGCAGTCACCGCCTGCTGCAACGGATTTCGGTGAAAGCTCCCACGGAGACGATTGCGTTGCTCCGCAAACGTTGCGGTCCCTCGGTGGCACGCTTGACGCGTCCTTTTTGGCATCGCACAAAAACGGGCATGAACTCGGTTGTGCCGCCCCGCACGACGCCCACCCTCCACGCGGTCGCAACGAGAGCAGGCGTGTCCATCTCCACCGCGTCCCGCTGCCTGAGCGGCGCGGCCAAGGTCGCGAAATCCACGCAACAGCGCGTCCTCGCGGCTGCGACGGAAACCGGCTACCATCACAATACCCTCGTCGGCCAGGTCATGCGCGCGACCCGCCGCGGCGCAGCGCAGCACCATCTCGGCACGATCGCGTTCGTCACGCCCGTCGCCGACTCCCACGAATGGCGCGCCACGCCCACCCTGTGCCGCAACTGGGAAGCCGCGCGCGAACGCGCCGAGGCGTTCGGTTTCGCCATCACCGAGTTCACGCTGAGCTCCCGCGGCATGACCGGCCGACGGCTCGGCGAAATTCTCACCGCACGCGGCATCTCCGGCGTGCTCCTCGCGGCGTTTCCCACCGAGCCGCACGAGATTTCGCTCCCGTGGGACGACTTCGCGTTCGTCCAGGTCGGCCATCGCATCAAGTCCCCGCGGCTCGACTGCGTCGTCAGCGATCACACCGAGGCCGTCGCCATGGCCGCCCGCGCCATCGCGCACCGCGGCTGCCAGCGTATCGGCCTCGCGATCGAAAAATATCAGGACGACATCACCGACGGCCGCTGGTCGCTCGGCTACGCCGGCCTGCGCGCGAGCGTTCCCCAACTCGCGGAAATCCCCCCACTCGTGCCCGCGCAGCTGACCGCCGACACGTTCTTGAAATGGGTCGACCGGCACGCAGTCGATTGCGTGCTCACGCTCTCCACCTTCCGCAACGAACCCAATCCCATGGAAACGTGGCTCGCGAGCGTCGGCCGCGCGGCGCCTCGCGACATCGGCCTGGCGACGCTCGACGTCACGCACGTGCACGCCGACTGGAGCGGCGTCGAACAGCACTCCGACGAGATCGGCCGCGCCGCCGTGGACCTCCTCTTTTCAAAATTGCAGGCCGGGGAACGCGGCATCCCGCTGCTTCCGCGCACGCTGCAGGTGCACGGACACTGGCGCGACGGCCGCACGCTGCGGCGCGCGCCTCAAACCGAACCGGATATCTCCGAGCGGTTCGAAGCGGGCCTCTCCCTCCGCTAACGCCGAGGTAGCACGGTCAATCTGACCGTGTTTGGTGCCTCATCAACGCGGCCGAATTGACCGCCCTACAACTTGACCATCGCCACCCGAAAATCTCCGACAGGCTCGCGGTTCAGCCGCGCCGATAAACCGCCGCCGGTAGATCCATCCGCCGGATCCCGAGCCCGAGCTTCGCTTCCAGCACCTCCGCCTCGGCCTCGCGCCAGAAGTCGCGCGAAGTGCCGCTCCCTGCGTCGAGTCGCATCAACTCGTCCGCGCGCTGAGCGACACTGAGTTCCAACTGGGTCAACTCGTCCAGCGGAGCGAGCGCGAGCGGAGAGGGAGCCGTTTGCATGGGGTGGATGCGTTGAGGGTTTCCGAGCGGGCCGGGACTCTCGCTCAACTTCACCGCAATTCAAAGGCGGTTCAGTCACATTTCTGAAAATTTCCCCGCCGCGGCCGCCCCCGGTCGCTTTCCCGTCCGCCGCCCCCCGGCGTGTCCCCGCAGCCTCGAAGAAATCCGCTTCACGGAGCGGAATCGCATCGGGGGAGGATAGATCGCGGCGCCCTCGCCGCGCGGCCCGGGCACAACGCCGCCGCGACGCCGCAGGCCCATCATCCTGCCCCCGCGGATTGGGCCGTCGCCCTACTCCGCCCGGCCCACGATCTGCGGCGATTTCCGTTCGCCGAAACCGGCATTCGCCTCGGCGTCCACCAACAGCTCGTCGCCCGCGAACCGCAGCGTATAGGTCGTGTTGAACGGCGTGCGGTAGCGCGCGACTTTCAACGTGTAAATGTGCTCCGCCGTCCACGCGCCGCTCGCCGCGATCGCGTTGGTTTCCTTCGCGCCCGTCTGCGGGGCCAGCGTCGTCAACTCGCCTTTCACCCACGCGCCATGCCCCGCCGCCAGCGTTTGCTCCGCGCCCGCGATCTTCCAGGTCAACGTCTGCGCGCCACCCGCTGCGCCTGCGCCGCCCGGCGCGTTCACCGTGATCGCCTCGATCCCCTGCGCGTTCGCCGGAAACACATAACGCCGCCCCGCCACCTTCGTCGCGAGCGGCGAGATGGCCGGACCCTGCGGCGTCGGCAGCGCGAGGCTCGCGAGCTTTTCCTTCAACGCCCGCTGTGCCGCCTCATCCGCCGGCAAGGCCTGCTCCGACGCGAGCGCCGGCACGATCAGCTCCCACACCAGGTTCATCACCGCACCCATGTTCCGCGTGCCGCTCGTGATCGCGATCACCGTGTCGTATTTTTCCAGCACGAGGCAGTATTGCCCAAACGCGCCGTCGCCGCGGTAAAACCCGTGCTTGCTGCGCCAGAACTGAAACCCGTAGCCCTGCTCCCAATCGCTCGACGGATCGCTGCCGTTCGACACCTGCCGCGCCGTCGCCTGCTCGACCCATGACGCCGGCACGAGCTGCTTGCTGTGCCATTTCCCCTTTTGCAGGTAAAGCTGCCCAAACTTCGCGATGTCCTCCGTCGTGATGTGCAGGCCGAAACCGCCCATCGAAATCCCCGCCTCGTTCGCGTCCCACGCCGGATTCGCGATGCCCAGCGGCCCGAACAACCGCGGCCCGAGATACTCGAGCACGCTCTGACCGGTGACCTGCTGCACGATCGCCGACTGCATGAACGTCGCCGGCGTGTTATAGACGAAATGCGTGCCGGGCTTGTGCGCCACCGGCAGCGCGAGGAAACGCTTCACGGCGTCGGCACTGTTATACGGAAAATCCGCGAGATCCTCGTTGTGATGCCCCGTCGACATCGTGAGCAGGTCGCGCACGCGCATCGCCTTCAAATTCGCACTCGGCACCGCCGGCGCATCCTCCGGGAAAAATTTCAACACCGGATCGTCGATGCTCAACTTCCCCTCCGCCACGGCCAGCCCCACCGCCGTCGACGTGAAGCTCTTGCTCAACGAAAACATCACATGCGGCTCCCGCGCCGCATACGGCGCCCACCAGCCTTCCGCCACCACGTGCCCATGCCGCACCAGCATGAAGCTGTGCAGCTCGTCGAGCTTCTGCTCCGACTGCTCGATGAAACGCTGGATCGCCCCCGACGCGATGCCCTGCTCCTCCGGCGTGCTCCGCGGCAGCTTCGTCGCGACGGTTTCGGCGGCCCACGCAAAGGTCGACGCCAGCAGGGATAACACGAGAGCGGGGATGAGTCTCATGAGCGCGCCTGACGGGCCGCCCCCCAAAAGGTGACGCCGCCGAGGTCCGCATCACCGGAGGCGATCTGCGTCCGCCGCGTCGGTCGCAGCCGCGGCGCGGTCCGCAGTGCCTCCGCCGATCGTCTCAAGCCGCGGACAAGGGATCGCATGCCCGCCGCGTTGACGCCTCTCCGCGGCGTCCGCGGAATCTCGCGGTTTCCCCCATCTCACGTTCGCGCGCGCAATTCGCTCCCAACCTCGCCCGTCGCCGCTCATCCTTCGCCTTTCCTTTGTCATGCCGTTCCCCTTCGCCGTTCGTCGCCTCGCGCTCACCCTCGCTCTTTCCGCCCCTCTCGCCCTGCTCGCGGCCACCGACGCACCCGTTTCGCCCGACGCCCACCCGTCGGTCGCACCTTTGATGCGTTTCTTCAATCAGATCGCGGGCCGCTACGTGGTCTCCGGCCAGCAGGAAATCGCGTGGGACGAATCCCGCGCGCAGGAGGATTTCGACTACATCCTCCAGCACACCGGCCGCACGCCCGCCGTCCGCGGCTTCGACTTCCTCAAATACGTCGAGAGCCCCGCGACCCGCGCGCAACAGGCCGCGACGCCCCGCGCCATCGCGTGGGCCCGCTCCGGCGGTATCGTCACGTTCTGCCTTCACCTGTTCGTCGACCTCGACTCGACCAACGGCCAGCCGCACTTCTACACGCCTGGGTCCAATGGCAATCCCCACGGCACGAACTTCGACATCCGCCAGGCCGTAATCCCCGGCACGCCGGAGCACACCGAGCTCCTCGCCAAGATCGATATCGTTGCGGAAGAGTTGAAACACCTCCGCGACGCCGGCGTGCCCGTGATATGGCGGCCGTTTCACGAGAGCGGCGGCACGTGGTTCTGGTGGAGTCGCCACGGCGCCACCCCCTTCAAGGCGGCGTGGCGGCTCATGTTCGAACGCTACACGCAGCACCACGGCCTCACCAATCTCATCTGGTGCTTCAACCCCGTCGACGCCGGCGCCACGCTGCAAGCCTGGTATCCCGGCGACGACGTCGTCGATATGATCAGCCTCGACGTCTATCCGAGAGCCGGCACGCATCCGACCTACGCCGCCAGCTATAAACTCATGCGCGATTTCACCGACGGCCGAAAACCGGTTGTCCTGAGCGAAAACGGCTCCATCCCGAACATCGACCAGCTTCTCGCCGAGGGCGGCGGCTGGGGCTACTTCTGCACGTGGAACGGATTTGGAAACGATCTCTCGCGCCACACGATCGACTTCCTTCGCACCGTCTTCAACCACGAGCAGGTCATCACGCTCGACGAACTCGCCGCCGCCTACACCGCGTATTCGCCCGCCGTCACCGTGACGCCCCGGGACGCCAGCCCCGCCGCCGGCGGCAGCCTTTCGCTCACCACCGTCTCTTCAGGCCACGCCGCGCTCCCGTGGCGGCGCAACGGCGCCGAACTCGCCGGTTCGTCCGGCGCCACGCTCACCCTGATCGATATCCAGCCTGTGGATACAGGGCTCTATAGCGCCGCCTCCAGCAGCCCCGCGATCGTCGGCGTATCCGCCACCGCCAAGGTCATCGGCGCCGCCGCCGAGATCGCCGACGACATCGTCCACCCCAACGGCAACATCTTCGACCAGGTGCTCCTCTCAGGCGCCGCCGCCACGATCGCCGCCGATCACGCCTCCGGCCAGATCACCCGAATTTCGTTTATCGATCTCGACGACGACATCGTGCAAGTCGAGTTCAGCGGCCCCGGCTCGCTCTCGCTCGTGCTCGACACGCCCACCGGCCCCGCCGCGCCCATCCACTATCATCAACCGGGCATCGCCTACATGAAGGGCCACGTGGGCATCGTCATCACCGGCGCCACCGAGCAGACCAACGTTTCCGTTTTCAGCGTCGGCCGGCTCACCGCCTTCGATCCCACGGATACGTTCAAGTTCACCGAGCCAGTGAGTGAGACCAACCGCCCGGCGAACAACGCCAGCCCGCTTTTCCAGGGCCACGACGCCACCGCTTACGGCGGCATCGCCGACCTCGCGTTCATTGCCATCGCCAGCGCCAACGGAAAGTTCGGCGGCGTCCGCACCTCCAACGCCCACTACTTCGCCTCGCGGGGCCACACCGGAATCTACGCGCCCGGCGTCGCTTTCGCCGGCCCGGTTCATGTCGGCGACATCACCGCCTTCGCGGACGCCAAGCCGGTCCTCCTCCTCGGTGCGGCCAACGACGTCCGCATCGCCGGCGGCGATCTGCTGCAGGACAACGGTGAGATCGTCCGCGTCAGTGGCATCGCGAAACTCGACTTCACCGCCGGCGTCAACTCGCACCACACACCGCTCCCCGCGCAGGCCAACGCCGCCATTCTTCACCAGAACGACGTCGACCTCACCGCGCAGATCGTGGTTGGCCCGTAGCCGGCGCGACCAACCGCCTTGCGCAGCGCAAAAAATAGAGCAGTTCAAAGAGAGTCGTAGCCGGAGGTAGGAGCCTGCTTGCAGGCGATGTTGATCGTTGGCACACCGAAATCGCCTGCAAGCAGGCTCCTACCTACCATTCAGAAATGGCTATAGTTTTTTTGAGAACGCGCTAGCCCGCGCCGCGTTCAGGTGCGGCGCGGGCATTTGCTCAGCGTTCAACCCTTACCTACTCCATCCGGTGCACCCGCGTGCTCCAGTCGTGCGAGATGGCCGCGGCTGCACCGGTAGATTCATATCGCGCGCCCTCAGCCATGGCCGACGCTCGCGCCCGCGGATCGACTCTGTCCGGCGTGGTAACCCTCGCCGATTTCCTCGATCATCTTTTCGTTGAACTGCGGGATGTCCGCCGGACGCCGGCTCGTCACGAGCCCCTGGTCGGTGACCACCGCCTCGTCCACCCACTCCGCGCCCGCGTTCCGCAGGTCCGTCTTGATCGAGGGAAACGAGGTCAGCCGCCGGCCGCGCACCACATCCGCCTCGATCAGCAGCTGCGGCCCGTGACAGATCGCCGCCACCGGCTTCCCCGCCTCGAAAAAATGCGCCACGAACTGCACCGCCTCCGGAATCGTGCGCAGCGTATCCGGATTCATGACCCCGCCTGGCAGCAGCAGCGCGTCATAGTCGCCCGGGGAAGCTTGCTTCAACGGCACGTCGACCGCGACCGCCTCGCCGAAGCGATCCTTGTCCCACCCACGCACCGTATCGGCGTCCGGCGAGACGAGAAACGTCTTTGCCCCCGCTTCCTCCAACGCCGCGCGCGGCTTCAACAGTTCGCTCTGCTCGAAACCCTCGGTGGCGAGGATCGCGACTTTCTTTCCGGTGATGCTCTTCTTCATGAGTTGGTCCTTTCGTTGCTTCGTTTGCTTCTGGTCCCGCTGGATAAATTCGCCGCCCTTTTAGTCGCCGTTTTCTGGATACGCTGCCGCGTTCCCGCCCAGCCCGGCCAGCCGGAGCGGACCGGCTCGAACCCGACCGCGCCCGCCGCCGGACCCTCCGGCGCCGCCGGCCCGAGTCCCAGCCGGTGCGCCAGGTTCATCGCGTCGAACGGCGCGTGCGTCTTCACGTCGTTGTCGAAATAGACATACACCGCGCGGGCCGGCGCACGCGGCGGCGGCCGGCCGAAGCACGGCGCGTCGCGTCGCTCGCCGCCCGCGCTCCACGCGCGAATCCGCTCCGCCCATACGTCCAGCGCCTCCGGTGTGTAACCGCTCGCATAAAGCTCCGTGTCGCCGTGCAACCGCACATAGACGAAGTCCGACGTCACATCGTGCAACCGCGGCCACTTCCCCGCCGTATCCGCCACCACCAGCGCGATGTCGTGGCGCCGCAGGAGCTCGATGAACTCCGCGCACTCGAACGACGGATGCCGCACTTCGAGCGCATGTTTGATCGGCCGGTCCACCTCGACGCGCAGCCACGCTCGCGCCTTCAGGCGGCGATCGTGCAGCCGCCCCAGCACCGCCGCCTCCCGCGTCGTCCGCGGCAGCAGGTTGAAAAATTCCGTGAGCCGCTGCGGATCGAACCGCGTGCTGCCGGGCAACTGCCAGAGGATCGGCCCGAGTTTTTCCTTCAACCGCAACACCCCCGACGCGAAAAAGTTCGCCGTCGGCGCAACCACGTCTTTCAGCCGCTTGAGGTGTGTGATGAACCGCGGACCCTTCACGGCAAAGACGAACTCCTCCGGCGTCTCGGCAAACCACCTCGCAAAGTTCGCCGGCCGCTGCATCGCGTAGAACGTCCCATTGATCTCGATCGTGCGCACGCAGCCCGCGGCAAACGCGAGTTCGCGTTTCTGCGGCAGTCCGCGCGGAAAGAAACTCCCGCGCCAGGGCGCATACGTCCAACCGGAGATGCCAACGCTCACTGCCATGGTCCAACGTAGTCCTGATCGCGCGCGCCGGCCATGGGCGAAAGACGGACGCGCCGCATGGGGACCGCCTCCGAATTTCGCCCACCGTAACGCTACCCGCGGAACCCGCCGCGTGGCACCGCTGGGCATTTGATCTGTCGATGACGCCATCACCGCGCGGCGCCTCCCGGCGCCCGCCCCTCGGCAACCTCAAACCAAACAACCCATGGGCTTCGACAAAGACGACACCCGTCCCGTGATGGACGTCCAAAAACGCACCACCAAGGTCAACATCTCCATGGTGATCGGCGTGCTCCTTTTCTTCATCGTCGCCGGCATTGTCGTGTGGGCGCTCGTCATTCGTCCCTCCGCGGGCGGCGACGCCGGCGTCCCGCTGCCCTGAGTCGCCGCGCCCCTTCGCGCCGCCCGGCGCGAATTCTCCGATGCCCCGCGACGAAACCGTCGCAGCGCCGTTCGGGATTTCCCCGGCCCGCAAACGAACGCGCCGGAGGAACCCCCGCCCATCCCCGCGCCACCATGCGGGCGCGTCGCACATCGGTTCGCCGCGCCGCTTCGACCGCGGCCGCCCGACGCGCATCGCTTCACCAAAAAACTCAATCCCCCACGCCATGGCCAAGACCACCACTCTCCAGGAACTCCTCATCGACGAACTCAAGGATCTCTACAGCGCCGAAACGCAGCTCACCAAAGCTCTCCCGAAAATGGCCAAGGCCGCCACCGACGAGGCGCTCAAGGCCGGCTTCGAGGAACACCTCGACCAGACGCACGAGCACATCGCCCGCCTCGACCGCGCCATGGAATTGCTCGCCGCCTCACCCAAGGGCAAAACCTGCAAGGCCATGAAAGGCCTCATCGCCGAAGGGGAGGAAAAGATCAAAGAAGACGCCTCGCCGGCCGTGAAAGACGCCGCCCTCATCGGCGCGGCCCAGAAGGTCGAGCACTACGAGATCGCCGGCTACGGCACGGTCCGCACCTTCGCCGAATTGCTGGGCGAAGACGAGGTCGTCGCGCTGCTTCAGGAAACCCTCGA
>JAEYYL010000188.1 GCA_023430825.1 Verrucomicrobiota bacterium
CGTTGCGGCGCGAGCGGAAGCGGAGTGCGCGTGCGTCGGACGCCGGCGGTGCGCCGTGGGAAACGAGTTATACGGCGACGTTCACGCAGCATCGCGGGAAGAGCGCGACGTTGTCGGAGCCGATGGCCGCGGTGCTGGAGCTGGCCGACGGCGCTGCGAGCGTGAGCGCGCTGGCGGAGCGGGCAGGTGTCGCGGCGACGGCGGAGTCGCGCGCGGAGCTGGCGGCGGAGTTGCGGGAGTTGTGGACGAACCGCGTGGTGGTGCTGGGGCCGGTGGAGAAGTAGCGGAAAGCGGAGCTGAGGTTGTTCGTTTGGGGCGCCCGCGAATCACGCTAATGGCCGCGAATAGTGGCGGGTGGATTTAGGTTCAGATCGGGGGTTCGGGGATTTGCGGATGTTCGCTTCGTTCGCGAATGGTGGTTGGCGGCGGGTTCGGGAGACCCCGCCCTACATGAAGAAAAGGCGCGCGTAACGCGTTCGGGCAGCGGTCGGTGGGGGTCGGCGCGCTGTGCGCGTGCAATGGCGATAGGACGCGTCGAGCCGTATCCGGGAAAGCGGCGTCGAGCCGCCGCACTGTGTTGCGCCGTGAGCGATCAGAGGAGCAGGTCGTTGCACGACCGGCTTCGTCACGTGTTTGCGCACGATGGCGGATTTCAGATGGATTGCTTCGTCGTTGCGCTCCTCGCAATGACATGCAGGGCGACGAATCAACCGATCTAGGCGCCTGGGGCGGGCGGCTGGAAAAGTTCGCGGGCGCGGTCGGCGATGGCTTCGAGGAGGTCGTTTTGCAGGGGTGAAACGGGCGGCTGCCAGAGGGCGGCGATCTCCACCGGTTCGAAATTCGGCAGCGGCACGACGCGCACGTTCGGGTGTTTGATCAAATGGGGCAGGTTGACGCCGACGCCGATGCCGTAGCCGTTGGCCACGTATTGGGTGACGACCTCGGTCGAGCTGGCTTCGATCGCGGTGGGCCAGATGACCTTCAAGGCCCGGAGGCCTTTGGTGAAAACCTGGGTGAGCGGCTCGGCGGGCGGCAGGCAGATGAGCGGTTCGTCGATGGGACTGCGCGCCCAGAGCTGGGAGGCGATTTTGATTGGGGAGGATTTGGCGACGAGCAGCACGGCGGGCAGCTTGACGATTGGGAGGCATTTCAGGCCGGAGACGGGGCGGGCGGCCAGCGGCGTGATCGCGAGATCGATTTCGCCTTCCTTCAACCAGGTTTCGAGGTCGGCCTGGAAGCCGGCGCGCAGGGCGAATTTGACCTGCGGGTGTTTGCGGCGGAGCCGTTCAAAGATGGAGGGAAGGTAGTCGCGCAGGATGAGTTCGGAGGCGGCGATGCGGAGAACGGGAGCCTGCCTGCTGCGGAGGCGGGCGGCGACGGCGTCGCTGTTGTCGAAGAACGGACGGGCGAATTCAAACAACTCGCGACCCGCCGGGGTGAGCCGAAAAGGCTGTCGTTCGAACAGCTTTGCGCCGAGGTCTTCCTCGAGTCGCAGGATCTGGCTGCTCACCGCGGGTTGTTGAATGGCGTAGGGCATGTAGCGGACCGCGCGGCTGATTCCGCCATGTTTCGCGACGTGGTAAAACAGCTCGACGTGATGGAGGTTCATCGGGGGTGAAGAAGAGCCACGCGGCGCGGGGTGACAACGCCGCGGCGTGTCACGAGGGAGCATTGCCGCAATCGATGGCGGCCATCGACTTTATCGATTAACGGCGAAACGGCGGCTTCGGCTACGCTGATGACGTTATGAAAAACATCATCAAGTCAGTCACTTCACTCGCGATGGTTCTCGGTTTGGGAACGGTCGCTTTATCGGCTCAGTCGTGCGCGGCGGTCACTCACGTATCCAAGGCAGCAGGACACTCGGCGGCGGCCTCCGGCGAGGTCGTTGCGGCGGGCGTCGAGTCCGGCGCGGCAGCGGTCAAGGTGGTTTCGGGGGTGGCGGCGGTGCCGGTTTTCGCGAGTGGCGCAGTGGTGGCGAGCGCGGGAACGGTGGTGGCGTCGGTCGGAGAATCGGCGGTGGCAGCGGGCACAACGACGACGGAGGGCGCGGGCAAGCTCTGGGATTTCGCGACGGACGATCCGGCGCAGCGGCCGGTGATGGATCGCACGCGGGCAATGCCGGCCCCGAAGGCGCCCGCGACACAGCAGCCGGCCGATCCTTCGCCGGCTGAGGCGATGAAGGTGAAGCTCTGAAACCCTCACCGCTCCTTCCCATGAACACCGTGCAACGTTTCCTGAAGGTTCTTCCGCTGTTGTTGCTGGCGTGGTGTGTCGGGCCGAATCCGGCGCAGGCCGGGTCGAGTGCGGACAGCACGTTCGGCATCGAGAAATTCGGCGAACAGGCGATTCGCGATTTCGCGCTCGAAGTGAACGACGCGCTCGACGCGCGGAAAGTAAATGTCGCGATCATGGCGCGCTCGGGCCGGCCGCGGTCGGAGTTGCCGCGGGGCATCAGCTACACGCATGTGGCGTTCGTGGTGTTCGAGCCGGTGCGCGGGGCGGATGGAGCGACGTTTCATACCTACACGGTCTATAATCTCTATCAGGGTCACGAGGGCCGGATGGACCGTAGTTACCTGAAACAGGACCTGACCTACGACTTCGTGGCGGGGATCGCGGAGAAGGATATCGCGGTTTGTGTGCCGACGGAGGAGTTGCAGAAACGCATCCTGGAAGTGGTGCGTTCGCCAGCCTATGTCGCGTTGCACAATCCGGGCTACAATCTGCTGACGAATCCGTGGGTGGATCGCTACGACAACTGCGTGACGCACACGCTGAAGATCTGTCTGGCCGCGATCTATGGCACCGACGATCGGACGCGGATCTATGCAAACCTGCGCACCTACTTCCGACCGACCCCGGTGCGGCTTGGCCCGGTGAAGTCGCTCGGTGCGCACTTCGTGGAAGGTTTGAGCCACGACGACCGGGACCGCTCGGGATTGCAGACGGCGAGCTATGATTCGCTGAAGGCGTTTCTCGAGGAGAACGAATTGGTGAAGGAGTCGTTTACGGTGGCGCTGAACTGAACGGGGACGGCGTGGCGGCGTGCGGGTGTAGAGCGATGAAGAACGCAGGCAGGCAGCCGGGGCGCCCGAAAGGCGTCCCGGCTTTTGGCCGGGCGGGATGCGCTGCGGGTCGAGGACGGTGGGCTGCTGCGCTGTGCGGGAGCAAGAGGAGGCGGATACGTTGGGTCGTATCCGGGAGGACACTCGCCGAGCCGCCGCACGGCGTGAGGTCAACCGCGCGCGAAGGCGGCGATGAAGGCGCCGGTGCCGGTGCAGAGGGCGGCGAGGGATACGATGAGCAGCGTATGCGTCTTCTTGCGCAGCGCTTCGAGCGACTCGGCTTGGGTGCGCAGTTCCTGGGCGATCGCGTGCAGTTGCTTCGCGACGCCGTTGAGCACTTCGCCGGCGCGCAGCGTCTCGTCCTCCAGCTGAGTGACGCGGTCGTCGATCCTCGTGCTGCCCGACGAACGCAGCCCGGCGGCGACACTGCCGGCCTGGACGATGAGCGGGGCGAGTTCCTTGAGGATGCGAAGTGCTTTGAGGGCCATGGTGGTTTGAATGGGAAGAGGGACGGCGCGCGCCGTGTGCGCGGGGTTGAACGCGTCGGGCACTGAACGCGGGAGGGCGGCGCGGTCAAACGGGCGGGTGTGACTTTGGCGGCGGTGCCCGGGGCGTGGGCTCACGGCGCAGCGTGTCACCGCTGGAGATGGAGGCTATCTATCTTGAAATCGGGCAGCGGGCAGCGGGCATCTTGAAATTACCTGGCCGCGAGGGAGCGCCGGAAATTTCAAGATGTCCGATGACCGATTCTCGTTTTGACGATTTACACTCTCGTGCGGACGCGTGGGAGAGGCGTCCCTTACGGGGGAACCGGGACAATGGGAGGCGCGGGTTGGCGGTTGCGGCGGAGGGGGAAATGCGTGAGACGTGCGGGGTGAAGGCTGCGCGCGCATCGTTTTTTTTGCTGGTGATCATTTACCTGGGTTATACGAGCCTCGGCCTGCCGGATGGGACCCTCGGCGTCGCTTGGCCGCCGCTGCACTCCGAACTCGGGCTGCCCATCGGGATGGCGGGGACGATCGTGATTGTGGCGACGCTGCTGACGGGGTTGTCGGGGTTTTCGAGCGGACGGATCATTGCCCGTTGGAAGACCGGTCCGGTGGTGTTGGTGAGCTGCGTGCTTACGGGTGGGGCGTTGATGTTGATTTCGCAGGCGCAGGGGCTGGCGTGGCTGCTGGTGGCGGCGGTGCCGCTGGGGCTAGGCGCAGGTGCGGTGGACGCGGGACTCAACGGCTACGTCGCGCGGCACTATAGCGGGCGGCACATGAACTGGCTGCATGCGTGCTGGGGGATCGGCGCGACGGGCGGGCCGCTGATCATGGCGGCCGCGCTCGCGGGGGGAAATGGCGGGTGGCGCCACGGTTATTTGGCGATCGGCAGCGTGCAGCTTTCGCTGGCGGCGATTTTTCTGCTGACGCTGGGGTGGTGGAGCCGGGTGCCGGAGCGCACGGCGGCGGCCGCGGCGGCGGAGTATCATGGCGAGGGGCGGATTCCGACGCTCGGGGCGAATTCGTCGGCGGGGTGGCTGTCGGCGACGATCTTTGCGGTGTATGTGGCCGTGGAGATGACGGCGGGGGTGTGGGCGGGGTCGATCCTGGTGGTGGCGCGCGGATTTTCGCAGGAGACGGCGGGGGTCTGCACGGCGGCGTATTATGCGGCGATCACGGGCGGCCGGATTCTGGTGGGTTTCGTGGTCGAGCGGTTCGGCAACCGGCGCTCGATCGTGGCGGGGATGTTGTTCGCGCTGGCGGGGGCGGTGCTGTTCGCGTTTGCGGGGACGCCGCTGGTGGCGGGCGGCGCGCTCGTGCTGCTCGGGCTGGGGTTTGCGCCGGTGTATCCGTGTTTGATGCACGAGGTGCCGCGGCGTTTCGCGCCGGAAGCGGTGCAGACGGTGATTGGGCGGCAGTCGGGCGCGGCGAGTCTGGGCGCGGCGTTCTTGCCGGCGGTGGCGGGCTGGCAGGCGGGCTGGTCGCTGGAGAGCGTGGCGTGGACAGTGATCGCGGGCGTGCTCGTGCTGGCGGGGTGTATCCGAAAATTGGATCGGATGACGTGAGGGGGGCGAAGTGTGGTGGAGCCTGGCGTGGTGCGTGAGCGGGAGTTTAGCCAAGGCCGGTTACACAGAGGACACGGAGCGCCGACACGGAGGAAGCAGGAGGCCGCGAGGTATTTTTTGGAGGGCCGCAGCGGATGGGACCGGTTGATGAGGGAGGGATCGAGTTTGGATCGCGCGAAGTTGTGCGGCGATCATGCGGGCAATGAACGGACGGGGGCCTCCGTTCTCTGTAGAAAACCCGGTATGGCGATGCGGCTACCGTTGCTCGGAGAGCAGGTGGACCTCGGCGGGTTCGTCTTCCTCGATGCCGGGGAAGCGGCCGATGGCGGGGTCGAGGAAGAAGTTGTCGTGCTGATCGTCGTTGGCGGTGGAGACCTCGCCGATGATGCACTCGTCGCTGGACGGGTAAAATTCGTGCCAGATGCCGGGCTCGAGGGTGACGCGCGAGCCGGCGGCGAGGATGAGCTTCTCGCCGGCGTGGATCTCGAGCGGGCGGCCGTTGAGCGGAATGGTGAAGTTTTCCAGGCGGGCGGCGGTGTTGGGTTTGCGGGCCCAGAGGCGCAGCGTGAGTTCGCCGTTGCGGCAGATGATGTCCTCTTTTTTTCGCGCGTGGGTGTGACACGGCGTGATCTGGCCGCGGCGCGCATACATCAGTTTTTCGCAGTATTCCTTTTCGGTCGCGAGATTGACGAGGGTGAGGCCGTAGCGGGAAAAGTCGCCGAGTCCGAAATCGGTGATGTCCCAGTGCGGGCCGGGCGGGAGCGCCCAGTGATGTTGCGCGAAACAGGCGGAGGCGTCGCGAAAGGCGCGGTTGATTTCGGAGCGTTTCATGTTCGACCGAGCGTCCACCGGTGACGCGAAACCAGCCGGGCGGACCGGTCAGCCGTGGCGGCCTTTGAAGGTGAGTTCGGCGATGCCGCTTTTGTCGAGGCCGCCGAGATCGAGGGCGACCATGCGGTCGTATTGCTGCTTGGTCGCTTCGGCGAGCGGCAGTTTCAGGCCGGCGTCGCGCCCGAGTGCGGCGGCGATGCCGCTGTCCTTTGCGGCGTGCGCGGCGGAAAAATAACAATCGTGGGCGCGGTGCTGCATGTCTTCGCCGTCGGTTTTGAGCACTTGCGAATTCGCGCCGGTTTGCGCGAACACCTCGCGCAGCATGTCGAGGTCGAGCCCGAGCGCGGCGCCGAGGCCGAGGCCTTCGGCGAGGCCGGCGGTATTGATGTTCATGACCATGTTGACGAGCGCCTTGACCTGCGCGGCCTGGCCGGTGGCGCCGATGAAGCGGAGCGCGGCGCTGAGTTTTTCAAGGATGGGTTGCGCGCGGTCGAAGGCGGCACGGTCGCCCCCGCACATCAGATAAAGCGTGCCGGCGCGGGCCTGCGGAATCGACGATGCCATGCACGCTTCGAGCGAAGTGGCGCCAGCGGCGCGGGCGCGGCGCTCGACCTCGACGTGCGTTTTCGGGGAGATCGTGGCGCAGTTGACGAAAAGTTTGCCCTTCGCGCCGGTGAGCAGCGAGTCGCCGGATTCGGCGAACACGCCGAGCTGGGCGGCGTCGTCGGTGACGACGGTGAAAATCACGTCGGCCGCGGCGGTGACGGCGGCGAGCGTGGTGGCGTGCGCGGCGCCGATTTCCTGGGCGAGTGCCTGCGCGGTGGGCGCGTGCGTGTCGTAAACGGCGGCGACGGGGAAGTCGCAGTCTTTCAAGCGGCGCGCCATGTTCGCGCCCATCCGACCGACACCGACGAAAGCAATTTTTTCAGGCATAAGGAGAGGCGGGGTTGCGCCGCGGACAGGAGTAGGAGCGCGCGGGAAAAGCGCAACTCTGCGACGCGGGGGAGGCCAAAAACGAGGGGGAGGCGCGGAGCGCGGAAGGTAGGAGCCTGCTTGCAGGCGATTTGGCGCGTCGTCGGCCAGCGGTGCGCGCCATCGCCTGCGCGCAGGCTCCTCCCTTCGGGCTACTCGGGCAGCAGGGAGGCGCCGGTGATTTTGAACGTGTAGGCGTGGCGGCTGGGGGCTTCCTCGGGGCCGAGTGCGGGCGGCTCGATCGTCAGGGTGGTGCCGTCGCGGTGGGTGCGGAGCGCGCCGTCGACGCCGAGAAGCGTCACGACGGCGTTGTCGGGCACCTGCACATCGCGGAGCACGAGGCGTTGGCCGGGCCAGCCGGCGGCGATCGCATAAAGCGCGTCGGGTTTTTTCGTGAAGAAGACCTGTTTCACGGCGCGACCGTCGCGGGGCTGCTGGCCGACCTGGTCGAGCAGTTCGTATTTGACGCGGTATTCGCCGAATTCCTGCGCGGGGCGTTCGCCTTCGGTCCATTGGCAGGCGCGGCCGGCGAAGCGTGTGCCGTAGATGGCCTCGCCGTTGACCTTCAACCAGTCGCCGATCTCGAGCAGGCGCTGTTCCATGAGCGGCGGGATGGTGCCGTCGGCAGCGGGGCCGATGTCGAGGAGAAGATTGCCGCCGCGACTGACGAGGTCGACGAGCACGAGGATGAGTTCGCGTGCGGTCTTGTAGTCGTCGATGCGCTCGGCGCGGTTGAGCCCGTAGGAGAAACCGAGGCCGCGGCTCTCTTCCCAGGGGTGCGAGTCATCCTGCAGTCCGGCGGCGTATTCGGTTGTCCAATACCCGCCGTGCTTGTGCCGGGTTTCCTTGCCCCAGCGGTCGTTGATCACGACCTCGTCGCGCGAGGGGCTCTCGTTGAAGAGCCAGGCGAGCAGTTCCTCGCTGCGCCAGTCCTTCGAGGGGAGATCCCATTCGCCGTCGCTGAAGATGATCGCGGGGGCGTAGCGGGTGACGACGTCCTTGAACTGCGGCATGAGGTGTTCGCTGACGAAGCGGGGGCGGTCCGTGAGCCAGAGGGGGTGGAACCATTCGTAGAGGGAGAAATAGAAGCCGAATTTCAGGCCGGCGGCGCGAGTGGCGTCGGCGAGTTCGCGCATGAGGTCGCGTTTCGGGCCGATTTCGGCGGCGTTCCAGGGGCGGCCCCAGGTGCGGCTGGCCTCGGCGCTGGGCCAGAGGGCGAAGCCCTCGTGATGTTTCGAGGTGGGCACGACGTATTTAACGCCGGCGCGGGTGAAGAGGTCCGCCCACTGGCGCGCGTCGAAGAGCTCCGCGGTGAACCCGGGGGCAAAGTCGCGGTAGTCGAAGTCGGCGCCGTAGTTCTTCGCATGAAACTCGCGCCACGCGGCGTCCTCGGGTTTCGCACTTTCGATGCGTTGCCAATACCACTCGGCGTATTCGCCGGTCTTGCCCCAGGCGGGCACGGAGTAAACGCCCCAGTGGATGAACACGCCGAACTTGGCGCCGAGGAACCACTCGGGTGTCGGGCGGCGGTCGAGCGAGTCCCACGTCGGCTCGTAGCGGGTGGGAGCGGCGCATGCGTTCACCGCGAGCCAGATTGCGGCAAGGCAGGGTAGCGCGCGGCGAAGCGAAGCAAGGCGGCGAGGGAGCGGGGATTTCATGAAAAGTTAGATGTAGGGTGAGGTTCAGCGCGTTTCCAAGCGCCATCGCGCGACGGATGAGATCCTGGTGTGCCGAATCGCCGCGCGGTGTGGCGGGTTTGCGCAGAGCGGGGTTGTTCCTAGCGTGCGCGTCATGACGTGGCGTTCGATCTCCTTGCTGTGGGTGGCGTTGGTTCCGTTCGCGGCGTGTCGGTCGCCGTCGGCTGCAGATGCGCCGGTGGAGCCTGCCATCGTGGGAGAATGGGCGGGGCAGCACGGGGGCGCCGTGCGGGCTTCGACGCGCGTGGTGCGCGATGCGGCGGAGTGGGCGGCGTTGTGGCGGCAGATCGGGCGCGAGGCCCCGCGCGCATTCGATCCGGCGCGCGAGACGGCGGCCGCGATTTTTTTGGGTGAACGGCGCACGGGCGGGTATGCGGTTGAATCGCTGAAAGTTCGCCGCGAGGGGGCGATGGTGGTCCTCGAATATCGGGAAACGTCGCCGGCGCCGGATGCGATGGTGACCCAGGTGATCAGCTCGCCGTGGGCGGTGGTGGCGATTTCGGGCGTGGACGCCGCGTCCGTGGACGTGCGGAAGGTATCTTCAAGGTAGGCGAGGGGTTGCAAGCGATGGCGCGGCGGCGGGCCGGGAGACCCCACCCTACATGGCCTTCGGTGCGTCGCGGCGGTCGGCGCGGACGGTTCGACGCAAAATCTTAACCTCGTTTTGGGCCGGGGTGTAGCCTTCTGCCTTTGCGTTCGTCATAGCGGGGCAATGTCAGACTCTTCGACGTCCCGTTCGCGCGCACGCCGCTATTTTCTCTACGCCGCCGTGGTCATCGGCCTCTCGTGGGCCACCTGGTATTTTGCCTTCCGGGCGAAGCCGGAAAGAACCCGTTACCCGCAACCGGCCTGGGCCGGAACGGAATATCCGCTGCGGGTGCCGGTGCGCACGGTTGCCGCGAAATTGCAGGACCTGCCGGTGCACCTGAAAGCCATCGGCACCGTCACGCCGCTCAACACGGTCACGGTGCGCAGCCGGGTAAGCGGCTTGTTGCAGCGGATCGCGTTCGAGGAAGGCCAGCGGGTGGAGCAGGGCGATCTGCTCGCGGAGATCGATCCGGCGCCGTATCGCATCCGGCTCGCGCAGGCCGAGGGCCAGCTCCGCCAGAATGCGGCGCGGCTGGCGGCGGCGAAGAGCGATCTGGAGCGTATCCGGAATTTGCACACGCAAAACCTCGTCACCAACCAGCAGCTCGAGGTGCAGGAGGCGCTGGTGGCGGAAAACGAGGGCGGGCTCGCGTCCGATCAGGCGCAGGTCGACGACGCCCGGCTTGAGCTCGATTACACGCGGGTCGTCGCACCGGTCGCGGGCCGCGTGGGGCTGCGGCGCGTCGACGCCGGCAATCTCGTGCGGGAAAACGACACCAACGGGATTGTCGTCATCACGCAGACGCGGCCGATTTCCGTGACGTTCACCATTCCGGAGGTGGATCTGGCCGCGGTGTTCGAGCCGTTTCGCGCGGGCGAGACGATGACGGTCGAGGCGTGGAACCGCAACGATACCGCCATCCTCGCGACCGGCGTGCTCAAGACCCTCGACAACCAGATCGACATCGCGACGGGCACGCTGCGGCTGAAGGCGGAGTTCGCCAACGACGACGAGAAGCTTTTTCCGAATCAGTTCGTCAACGTGCGGATGCGGGTGCGCACGCTGGAGCAGGCGATCGTCATCCCGTCGGCGGCGGTGCAGTTCGGTTCGCGCGGGACGTATGTTTACATCGTCGACGAGAACCAGAAGGCCGCGATCCGCGATGTCGTGCTCGGCCCGGTTGAAGGCACGCAGCAGGCGATCGCGAAAGGTTTGAAGCCCGGCGATGCGGTCGTGCTCGAAGGACTCGATCGTCTGCGGGAGGGCAGGAGTGTGGTGATCGCGAACGATCCCGCGCCGACGCCGCTCTCCGCCGAGGTTCCCGCCGCCGCCACCACCGCCGCGACGCCATGAATTTGTCGCGTCCGTTTATCCAGCGTCCGGTGGCGACGACGCTGTTGATGGTGGCGTTACTGCTATCCGGCGTGATGGCTTACCGGCTGCTGCCGGTGGCGGCGCTGCCGCAGGTGGATTTTCCCACCATCCAGGTGTTCACGTTTTATCCCGGCGCGAGCCCGTCGGTGACGGCGAGCGCGATCACGGCGCCGCTCGAGCGGCGGTTCGGGCAGATCCCGGGGTTGAGCCAGATGTCGTCGTCGAGTTCCGGCGGCGCCTCGGTGATCACGCTGCAATTCTCGCTGGATATTTCAATGGGCGTGGCGGAGCAGGAGGTGCAGGCGGCGATCGCGGCGGCGGGCAATCTGCTGCCGAACGATTTGCCGACGCCGCCGGTTTACCGGAAGGTCAACCCCGCGGACACGCCGATTCTCACGCTCGCCGTGACGTCGGCGACGATGCCGCTGCCGCGCGTGCATGATCTGGTGGATACGCGGATCGCGCAGAAACTCGCGCAGATTCCGGGCGTGGGCATGGTGAGCCTCGCGGGCGGGCAGCGGCCGGCGGTGCGCGTGCAGGTGAACCCGGCGGAGCTCGCGGCGCGCGGGCTGAACCTCGCGGCGATTCGCAACGCGATCGCGGCGGCGAGCGTGAACCAGCCGAAGGGCAGCTTCGACGGACCGGTGCGCAGCATTTTGATGGATGCGAACGATCAGCTGCGTTCGCCGGCGGAATATCGCGATCTCATCATCGCGTGGCAGGATGGCGCGCCGTTGCGGTTGGGCGACGTGGCACGAATCGAGAATGCGGCAGAGGACCGCCGGCTCGCGGCGTGGGCCGACGATCTGCCGGCGGTGCTGGTCAACGTCCAGCGCCAGCCGGGCGCGAACGTGATCGAGGTGGTCGATCGCGTGCAGGCGATGCTGCCGCAGCTCTCGGCGAGTTTGCCGGCGGCGGTGGAACTCACGGTGTTGACGGATCGCACGCAGAGCATCCGCGCGTCGGTGCGCTCGGTGCAGCACGAGCTGATTTTCGCGGTCGGGCTGGTGGTGCTGGTGACGTTTCTGTTTTTGAAGAATTTCTCGGCGACGATCATCCCGAGCATCGCGGTGCCGCTGTCGCTCATCGGCACGTTCGGCGTGATGTATCTGGCGGGTTACTCGCTCAACATTCTCACGCTGATGGCGCTGACGGTGGCGACGGGCTTCGTCGTGGACGACGCGATCGTGATGATGGAAAACATCGCGCGTTACCGCGAGGAAGGCGCGTCGGCGATGGAGGCGGCGCTGAAAGGCGCGTCGCAGATCGGGTTCACGCTGGTGTCGCTGACGCTCTCGCTGATCGCGGTGCTGATCCCGCTGTTGTTCATGGGCGACGTCGTCGGGCGGTTGTTTCACGAGTTCGCGATCACGCTGGCGGTGTCGATTTTGATTTCGCTGGTGGTGTCGCTGACGCTGACGCCGATGATGTGCGCGCGGATGCTGCCGGAGCACAAACCGCACGCGCCGGGGAAGCGGGATTTTCTGGATCGCGTGATCGAGCGTTACGGCGTGTGGCTCGACTGGGTGCTGGCGCATCAGCGGCTCGCGCTGGTGGCGACGCTCGCCACGCTGGCGGTGACGGCGCTGCTCTACCTCGCGGTGCCGAAGGGGTTTTTTCCGGTGCAGGACAACGCCGCCATCCAGGCCGTCACGGAGGCGCCGCAGTCGATTTCGTTTTCCGCGATGGCGGAGCGGCAGCAGGCGCTCGGGGCGAAGATTCTCGAGGACCCGGCGGTGAAGAGCCTGTCGTCGTTCATCGGGGTCGACGGCACGAATGCGACGCTCAACAGCGGACGCATGCTGATCAATCTGACCTCGCACGACGAACGCAGCGAGACGGCCAGCGAGATCATCGAGCGACTGCGCGCGCGCGCGGCCGAGGTGAGCGGCATCACGCTCTACATGCAGCCGGTGCAGGAGCTGACGATCGAGGATCGCGTGAGCCGCACGCAATTTCAGTTCATGCTGACGAGTCCGGACGAAGAGTTATTGCACGAATGGGTGCCGCGGTTCGTCGCGCATCTCGGCGGGCAGAAGGCGTTGAGCGATGTGGCGTCGGATTTGCAGAACCAGGGTTTGCAGGCGTATCTCGAGATCAATCGCGATGCGGCGAGCCGGCTCGGGATCAGCGTGGCGGATATCGACGATGCGCTCTACAGCGCGTTTGGGCAGCGGCAGATTTCGACGCTGTTCACACAGGCGAGCCAGTATCGCGTGATCCTCGAAGTCGATCCGCGGCTGGTGACGGGGCCGCAGGCGCTGGAGAGTATTTTCGTGCGGCCGGCGAGCGGCGCGCCGGTGCCTTTGTCGAGCATCGCGCGCGTGAGCGAGCGGCGGGCGCCGCTGCTGATCAATCACGTCGGGCAATTTCCCGCGGCGACGATCTCGTTCAATCTCGGGCCAGGCGCTTCGCTCGGCGAGGCGGTGGCGGCGATCGAGCGCGCATCGGGCGAACTGCAGTTGCCGCCCGCGATCGAGCTGCGTTTCCAAGGTGCGGCGCATGCGTTTCGCGCGTCGCTCTCGAGCACGCTGCTGCTGATTTTGGCCGCGGTGGTGACGATGTATATCGTGCTCGGCGTGCTGTATGAGAGCAGCATTCACCCGATCACGATTCTCTCGACGCTGCCGTCGGCGACGGTCGGTGCGCTGCTGGCGCTGTGGGTGTCGGGCCGGCCGCTGGACATGATCGCGGTGATCGGAATCATCCTGCTGATCGGATTGGTGAAGAAGAACGGCATCATGATGATCGATTTCGCGCTGGAGGCGGAGCGGAAGCAGAAGCTGTCGCCGGTGGCGGCGATCCGGCAGGCGGCGATGCTGCGGTTCCGGCCGATCTTGATGACGACGCTGGCGGCGCTGTTCGGCGCGCTGCCGTTGATGTTGTCGACGGGTTCGGGCGCGGAGCTGCGGCAGCCGCTGGGATTGGTGATGGTGGGCGGTTTGCTGGTGAGCCAGGTGCTGACGCTGTTCACGACGCCGGTGGTGTATTTGTTTTTCGACCGGCTGGCGCGGCGGGTGCGGCCGAGCCGGGCGGAGAAGGCGGAGGTGAACGTGGGCGGCGCGCGGGCGGTGCCGGCGGGAGGAGGCGCGCGATGAAGGAGGTGACGTTGTTTTCTCTCGTTGGTGGAGCCCGACGTCCTCGTCGGGCTGTTTGGCGAGCGAATGGTTTCAAGCCCGATGGGGACATCGGGCTCCACCTTCAGTCATGAATCTCTCGCGTCCCTTTATCCGACGGCCGGTGGCGAGCGCGTTGATCGCGGTCGGCATCGTGCTGCTCGGTGTGCTGGCTTACGGGCTGTTGCCCGTGGCGCCGCTGCCGCAGGTGGATTTTCCGACGATTCAGGTTTACGCACAACTCCCCGGGGCGAGTCCGGAGACGATGGCGGCGAGCGTCGCGACGCCGCTCGAGCGGGCGCTGGGCAGCATCGCGGGCGTGACGAACATCCGCTCGAACAGCAGCCAGGGTTCGGCGAACATCACGCTGGAGTTCGATTTCGACCGCGACATCGACGAGGCGGCGCGCGACGTGCAGGCGGCGTTGAATGCGGCGCGCGGGCAGTTGCCGGCGGGCATGCCGCGCAATCCGAGTTACCGGAAGGTGAACCCGTCGCAGGCGCCGATCCTCGGGCTCGCGTTGAGTTCGCCGAATCTGGCGCCGGGCGATCTCTACGACCTGGCGGCGACGATCCTCGCGCAAAAACTCTCGCAGGTGAACGGCGTCGGCGAGGTGCAGGTGTGGGGCAGCTCGCTGCCGGCGGTGCGCGTGCAATTGAATCCGAACGCGCTCGCGCACTACGGGCTCTCGCTCGACGAGGTGCGGCGGGCGATCACCCAGACGAATTCGCTGCGGCCGCGCGGGATGATCGAGCACGATGCGCGGCACTGGCAGGTGGAAATCAGCGGACAATTGCGACGGGCGGAGCAGTATCGACCGCTGATCATTCGTTATCGCGACGGCGCGCCGGTGCGGCTGGGCGACGTGGCGACGGTGACGGATTCGGTGGAGAACCGTTACGCGAGCGGGTTTCACAATCACCAGCCGGCGGTGTTGATCATGGTGCGGCGGCAGCCGGGCGCGAACATCGTGGCGACGATCGATGCGATCAAGGAGCAGCTGCCGGGGCTGCGCGCGCTGCTGCCGGGCGATGCGGAGCTGGCGCTGGTGATGGATCGTTCGCCGGGGATTCGCGCGACGCTGCACGAGGCGCGTTTCACGCTGATGCTCGCGGCGGGACTCGTGATGCTGGTGGTGCTGGGGTTTCTCGGCAGCGCACGCGCGGCGCTGATTCCGAGCCTGGCGATCCCGGTGTCGTTGATCGGCACGTTCGCGATCATGTATCTGTATGGGTTTTCGCTGAACAACCTGTCGCTGATGGCGCTGATCGTGGCGGCGGGGCTGGTGGTGGACGATGCGATCGTGGTGCTGGAAAACATCTCGCGTCACATCGAGCGCGGGCTGTCGCCGATGCGCGCGGCGATGCGTGGAGCGGGCGAGGTGGGGTTCACGCTGCTGGCGATGAATCTGTCGCTCGTGACGGTGTTCATCTCGATCCTGTTCATGGGCGGTCTGGTCGAGCGGCTGTTTCGGGAGTTCTCGATCACGCTGGCGGCGGCGATGCTGGTGTCGCTCGCGGTGTCGTTGACGCTGACGCCGAGCTTGTGCTCGCGGTGGTTGAAGGCGAAGACGGTGGCGCCGCCGCGCGGCGGACTGCGCGACCTGAGCGAGCGCGGATTCGAGGCGGTGCGCGGCGTGTATTCGCGTTCGCTGCGCTGGGTGTTGCAGCACCCGACGCTGATGCTGCTGATTTTCGCGGGGACGGTGGCGTTGAACGTGTCGCTTTACGTGAGTATCCCGAAAGGGTTTCTGCCGGAGCAGGACACGGGGCAGTTGAACGGCTTCGTGCGCGGGGACGATGGGTTCTCGTTTCAAATCATGCAGCCGAAGATCGAAACCTATCGGCAGCTGGTGCTGGCCGATCCGGCGGTGGCGGACGTGAGCGGGATGAGCGGCGGAGGCAATGGGCTGAGCAACGGTTGGATGATGATCCGGCTGAAACCACTGGCGGAGCGTGGCGTGCCGGCGAGCGAAGTGGTGGACCGGCTGCGGCGCAGCGTGCCGCCCGTCGCGGGAGGGAACATGTGGCTGAGCGTGTCGCAGGACATCCAGATGCCGCGCACGGGTAACTCGGGCTCGTATGATTTCACGCTGTTGTCGGACGACCTGCGGCTGTTGCGGGAGTGGTCGCCGAAAGTGGCGGTGGCGATGCAGGGGCTGCCGGAGTTGACGGACGTAGATGGGCCGACCGACGAAGGCGCGAAGCAGGTGATGCTGACGATCGATCGCGAAGCCGCGCGGCGGTTGGGCGTCGACATGCAGATGGTGACGCAGGTGTTGAACAGCTCGTTCAGCCAGCGGCAGATTTCGACGATCTACGATCACCTGAACCAATATCGCGTGGTGATGGAGCTGGAGCCGATCTACACGGAGGACCCGGCGGTGCTGGACCAGGTGCAGGTGATCGGGGCGGGCGGCGAGCGCGTGCCGCTGTCGGCGTTCACGCGCTACGAGTATTCACTAATCAACGACCGGGTGAACCACACGGGGCAGTTCGCCTCGGAGAACGTCGGCTTCTCGCTGGCGCCCGGCGTGTCGCTGGAGCAGGGGCTCGCGGCGATCCGGCGGGCGATGGCGGAGATCATGCTGCCGACGGAAATCCAGGGCACGATGGCGGGCACGGCGCAGACGTTTCAGCAGAGTTTGCAGCGGCAGCCGCTGTTGATCCTCGGCGTGCTGGTGGCGGTGTATCTCGTGCTGGGGATTCTTTACGAGAGCACGGTGCATCCGCTGACGATTCTCTCGACGCTGCCGTCGGCGGGGCTGGGAGCGTTGCTGGCGCTGCGGTTGACGGGCACGGAGTTCACGCTGATCGCGCTGCTGGGATTGTTTTTGCTGATCGGCATCGTGATGAAGAACGCGATTTTGATGATCGATTTCGCGCTGGCGACGGAGCGGGCGAACGACAGCTCGCCGCGCGATGCGATCTACGAAGCGGCGTTGCTGCGGTTGCGGCCGATCTTGATGACGAATATCGCGGCGCTGCTCGGTGCGCTGCCGCTGGTGCTGGCGACGGGCGAAGGCGTGGAGATGCGCCGGCCGCTCGGTCTGGCGATCGTCGGCGGGTTGTTCGTGAGCCAGTTGCTGACGCTCTACACGGTGCCGGTGGTTTATCTGGCGCTGGACCGGCTGCGGTTGCGCGTGAGCGGCTGGTGGCGGGCGCGGCGCGGGAGTGGTGAGCCGGTGGTCGCGGCGGAGGACCGGCGGCGGGCGGCGGTGAAACCGTAGGCGGTGCGGGGCTGAAGCCGCGCCGGTTCGGGTTCAACGTTCAGGGTTTCGAGTTGCTGGCGGGCGGCGCGGATCCGGGGGCCATGGAGGAACGGCCGCGGAGGGCCTCGGTTTTTTTGGAGCGTTGTCGATTTGAGCGAGCGTCGTTCGACTACGCGGTGAACCACCCACGACCATGCGTTATACGATGTTGATTTATCTCGAGGAAAAGGCGTTCGCGGCGTTGCCGAAGGACGAGCAGAACCGCGTGCACCGCGCGTGTGGCGCTTGGCACGACGAATTGGTGAAGAGCGGACACAGCGTCGGCTGCAAAGGCCTGCAGGGCACGGCGACCGCGACGACGTTGCGCGTGCGCGACGGCCGGCTGGCGATCACCGACGGGCCGTTTGCGGAGACAAAGGAGATGCTGGGCGGATTCGAGAGTTTGGAGTGCCGCGATCTCGACGAGGCGCTGGCGATCGCCGAGCGCTTTCCGGGATTGAGCGCGGGGTATTGCACGGTGGAGTTGCGTCCGGAGGTCGAGGGTGGGACGTGCGAGGCGTGAAGGAGGAGGGAGACGGAGCGAAAAACATCCCTGCGCTCACGCGCAGAGCTACGAGATCGATGTGGCTCGCTCCGTGAGGAGCGGGAGTTTCTGAAAAGCGGTCCTATGCGCGGCGCTGGCGCACGGCTTCGAAGAGCGTGATGATCGTGGCCATCGCGACGTTCAACGAATCGGCCTGGCCCGCCATCGGGATGCGGACGGGCTGATCGCTGTGCTTCAGCCAGTATTCACTTAATCCATACTGCTCGCTGCCCATGATGACCGCGAGCGGACCGCGCAGGTCGACGTCGGAGTAAACGGCTTCGGCGGCCGGCGTCGTGGCGACGGTGCGGATGCCTTTCGCCTGCAACCACGCCTGCACGCGCGGGCTTTCGTCGACGACGAGCGGGACGGAGAACAGCACGCCGGTGGACGCGCGCACGACGTTGGGGTTGAAAATATCCGTCACGGGATCGCACACGATCACGGCGTCGCAACCGGCGGCGTCGGCGCTGCGCAGGATCGTGCCGAGATTGCCGGGTTTCTCAATCGCCTCGACGACGAGCAGAAAAGGCGCCGCCGGCAGATTCAGGTCCGCGAGCGATCGGCGCCACTGCGGCGCGACGGCGAGGAGGCCGTCGGGGCGCTCGCGGTAGGCGACTTTCGCGAAGGCTTCCTTCGTGAGTTCGAAGAGTTGCGCGCCGGCGGCGCGGGCCTGCTCGATGAGGGCGGGTTCGTTTTCGCCGAGGAACCAGTCGGAGGAAAAGTAGAGTTCGTGGAGCGCGACCTGTTTTTCCAGCGCGCGGCGGATCTCGCGGTAACCCTCGACGAGGAACACGCCGGCTT
Organism: Verrucomicrobiota bacterium; assembly: GCA_023430825.1. Lineage (GTDB taxonomy): Bacteria > Verrucomicrobiota > Verrucomicrobiia > Opitutales > Opitutaceae > Opitutus. The sequence goes on from JAEYYL010000188.1 coordinate 18,299, forward strand.
CGTCGCGCGGGCGGCGATCGCGCAGCTTCACGAGCTGTTTCACGCGCGGATTCTGGAGACTGGAGATTCTTTCGGGAGCGCCCACGAGGACACGGAACACACGGAAACGGCGGAAAAGACAAAATCCTTTTCCTCGCCGTGCCAGCCGGCGTGTGTTGCGTGTCTGGCGTGGGCAAAAAGAAAAAGCAGTTCAACGACCAGCCGTTTGCGTATCATCAGGAGATCGAGCTCGAGATCGCGACGCTGACGAATCTCGGCTCCGGGCTCGGCCGCGTCGCGCTGCCGGGCGAGGCAGAGGCGAAGTGGGTCGTGATGGTGCCGTTCACGCTGCCGGGCGAACGCGTGCGCGTGCGGGTGTTTCGCAACCACAAGAATTTTTCCGAGGCGGATCTCGTGGCGGTGCTGACGCCGTCGCCGCATCGGATCGCGCCGGGCTGCCCGCTCTTCGGCCGTTGTGGCGGGTGTCAGTATCAGCATCTCACCTACAGCGAGCAGTTGAAGTGGAAGCAGCAGCAGGTGGCGGAGCTGCTGCAGCACATGGCGGGCATCGAGTTTCCGGTTTCGCCGGTGGTGCCGTCGCCGCGGGATTACGGTTATCGGTCGAAGATCACGCCGCATTTCGCCGCGCCGCGCCGCTTCGCGGCCGGTTCCGGGTTCGGGGTTTCGGGTTCCGCGTCGCAGGAGGAAACGGTGCCCGGTGCGGTGTCTTCAACGCCGAACCCGGAACTCGAAACCCGGAACGCCGAACTCGAAACCCGGAACCGCGGCGGGGCCGCCGCCGATTTCCCGATCGGCTTTCTTCGCCAAGGCACGCGGTTCGACATCGTCGACGTGCCGCGCTGTCCGATCGCGACGGAGGCGATCAACGAGCGGCTCACCGAGGTCCGCGCGCGCGTGCACGCGAATCGCGAAACCTATACGCGCGGGGCCACGCTGCTGTTGCGTGATGCGTCGGGGACGGTGACGACGGACTACGACGCGATCGTCACGGAGACGGTGGGCGACTTGAAGCTGCACTTCCTGGCGCGGGATTTTTTCCAGAACAACCCGTTCATTCTGCCGGCGTTCACGCGCTATGTGCGGGAGCAGGCGGCGGCGAGTGGGGCGCGGTTTTTGGTCGA
>JAEYYL010000331.1 GCA_023430825.1 Verrucomicrobiota bacterium
CCTCCTCTCCATCGGCTACCCGCCCGAAAACGACCACTTCGCCGCCGCCACCCCACTCACGGGCCGCAGCCTCCGCGAAGCCGGCTTCAACTCCGCCAGCTCCAGCGAAATCGGCGAGCCCAAGGCCGCCGCCGACGCCGGCGGACGCTCCGTGTGGTTCAAATGGACCGCCACCACCAATAACGACTTCGTCAGCTTCTCCGTCTTCGCCTCCGGCTTCGACGCCGTCGGCGCCGTCTATACCGGCTCCAGCCTCGACAACCTCACACTCGTCGCCACCGCCAGCACCGAAGACTACAACGAGCCCGCGGACTTCGAGACTACCCTCGGCACCACTTACTACTTCCAGGTCGACACCCTCGATCGCCAGGCCGGCTACTTCGAAATCGCCCTCGTCGATGCCTTTCCCTTCTCCGGCTACAGCGCGAGCAATCCCTCGCCGGCTTTCAGTCCCGTTACCCAGTCCCTCGTCAGCGCCCACATCGACGGCACGATGTTTTTCTACAACTTCCTGCGCAACGACGCCCACTACGAGTTCCTCGCCGGCACACTCGAGGTCGGCTCCCCCGCCTTCGGCTCCGATGGCGCCATCTACGTCGGCGACGAGTGGGGCATCCTCTACTGCTTCAACCCCGACTTCTCGCTGCGCTGGTATCGAATTCTCGGCCTGACGCGCGTCACGTCCTCGCCCGCCATCGGCGCCGACGGCGCGGTGCACGTCCACACCGACGACGGCCACCTTCACGCCTACTTCCCCGACGGCGTCCGCAAGTGGCGCGTTCCCGTCCCCGGCGACAGCTATTCCTCCGCTTCCATCGGCAGCGACGGCACCCTCTACATCGGCTCCTCCGATCAACATCTCTACGCCCTCGCTCCGACCGACGGCGCTCTCCAGTGGAAGTTCAAGGCCGACGGCGAAGTCTTCGCCTCGCCCGCGATCGACGCCAACGGCGCCCTCTATTTCGGCACCCTCAACGGCAAATTCTATTCCCTGGATGCCTCCGGCACGCTGCGTTGGACCTTCACCGCCGGAGGCAGTATCAGTTCCTCCGCCGCCCTCGGCACCGACGGCAGCGTGTATTTCGGCTGCTACGACACCTACCTCTACGCCCTCACGGCGAACGGCCAGCTCCGCTGGAAATACAAAACCGGCGACGAAATCCGCGCCTCCTCGCCCGCGGTCGCCGCCAACGGCAATATCTTCATCGGCTCCTACGACGGCTTCGTTCACGCCGTTTCTTCCATCGGCCTCCGCCGTCGGATTTACGCCACCGGCGCCTACATCCGCTCCTCACCGTTGATCCATGACGGTGCGCTTTTCATCGGCAGCGGCGACAGCCGCCTCTACCTCGCCGAGATCGACTCCGGCCTCGCCTCTTCTTCCTGGCCCATGCACCGCCAAAACATCCAGCGCACCGGCCGCCGGCTCTCCACCACCGCGCCGCGGATCCTCGCCGCTCCCGTCGCCACCGCCAGCGACGCGGGCAACGTCACCACCCTCGCCGTCAACGCCGACGGCGCCGACACCCTCGCATTCCAGTGGCTGCACAACGGTGTCCCGATCGAAGGCGCCACGCGCTCCACCCTCGCCATCGACCGCCTTTCTCCCGGCACCGCCGGCGACTACGCCGTCGTGATCGTCAATTCTCTCGGGCGCGCCGTCACCACCCCGCTCGTCGTCGGCGTCGCTTCCACCACCAAAACCACCGGCGCAGCGCAGGAACTCGACCCGCCCGACATCCGTCATCCCAACGGCAACACGTTCGACCAGGTCCTTCTCACCGGCATCGCCGCCGCCGTCACCGCGGACTACTCACCCGATCCCGCAGTCAATCAGATCACCCGCATGTCGTTCATCGATCCCAACGACGACATCGTGCAGGTCGAATTCAGCGGGCCCGGCACCCTCTCGCTCGTGCTCGTCGATCCGAGCGGTCCAGCCGCACCGCTGCGCTACAATCAGCCCGAAGTCACCTACATGAAGGGACGCGCCGGACTGGTCATCGCCGGCGCCACCGAGCAGACCAACGTCTCCGTCTTCACCGTCGGACGCGCCACCGCTTTCGACCGCACCGGCGCCTTCAATTTCCTTCTCCCCATGAGCGAGACGAACCAGCCAGCCAACAACGGCAGTCCGCTGTTCGAAGGACACCGCGACACCGTTTACGACGGCCGCGCCGACATCGCTTTCATCTCCATCGCCAGCGCCAACGGCCGCTTCGGCGGCATCCGCACCGCCAACGCCCGCTACTCCGCCACCAGCGGCTTCGCCGGCATCTACGCGCCCGGCGTCGCCTTCAGCGGCCCCGTCTTCCTCGCCGATATCGACGCCTCCAGCGACGCCATCCCCGCCATCGTCCTCGGCTCCGCCTCCGACGTCCGGATCACCGGCGGCGACCTCCTGCAGAGCAACAACCGTCCCGTGCAGGTCAACGGCATCGCCCAGCTCAAATTCACCGGCGGCGGCGATTCGCACGGCAACCCCGCCAGCGCCCAGACCAATCGCGCCGTGCTTCATCAAAACGGCACCGACGTCACCCAACAGCTCATCAGCTACCCGACGCCCTGATCGCACGCGTGGTCCGTTTCCCCGCCGCGCGCTTGCGGTCCGCCCGCGCACACGTTTCGTGCCTTCGGCCATGCATTCTCCCCTCCGTCTCGTCGCCCTCCTCCTCGCCGCGACGAGCCTCCTCGCCCAAACCCCTTACTCCATCGACGGCACCGCCGGCCCACCCACCGACGACGAGACCTACTACCTCGAGCTCATCAACCGCGCCCGTGCCAACCCCGCCGCCGAGGGCGAACGCCTCCAAACCACCACCGACGCCGATGTCCTCGCCGCCGTCGAATTCTTCAACACGAACCTCTCGTTGATGGCGGGAGAGATGGCCGCGCTCGCCGCCACCCCGCCGCTCGCGTTCAACGCCCAGCTCCTCAACGCCGCGCGCGGCCACTCGCTCGACCAGTTCAACAACCAGTTCCAGGGCCACGTCGGCTCCAACGGCTCGAGCGCCGGCGACCGCGCCACCGCCGCCGGCTACAGTTATTCCACCCTCGCCGAGAACGTTTTCTCCACCGCCGAATCCGTGTTTCACGGCCACGCCGGGTTCGAAATCGACTGGGGCAACGGCTTCGGCGGAATGCAGACCGGCCGCGGCCACCGCCAGGCGATTCACAACGCCACGCTGCGCGAAATCGGCGTCGGCGTCGTCCTCGGCACCAACGGCACCGTCGGCCCCCAGGTCGTCACCCAGAATTTCGGCACCCGCCAAAACGCCGCGCCGCTCCTCACCGGCGTCGCCTACTACGACCTCTCCGGCGATTCGTTTTATTCCCCCGGCGAGGGTCTCGGCGGCGTCGCCGTCACCGTGTCCAACGCCGCGTTCTCCGCGACCACCACGCCTTCCGGCGCCTTCACGATTCCGCTGCCCGGCAACGGCACCTACAGCGTCCGCTTCAGCGGCCTCGGCTTCGACCACGCCGACACCGTCACGGTCGCCAACGCGCAGAACGTGAAACTCGACCTCGCCCGCACCTTCGTGCCGCCGATGATCGCCGGCCCGGACGCCCCCGCCGTCTCACGTGTTGCCCACTACACCGTCGCTCCCCTCGCCGGCGCCACGCGTTACGAATTCAACGCCTACCGTCGCGACACCGCCACGCCGGTCGAAGCTGCCGACACCACCAGCCAGGTCACGCTCGATGTTTCGCCCGGCTACAACGTCCTGCAGACCGCCGTCCGCGCCCAGGGCACCGCCGCTTTCAATCTCCGCACGGTCTCCGGCGGTCTCCGCCAACAGACCATCACCATGAACCGTGTTTTCTTCGGCCGGCCGGGTGCGACCCTCACATTTTCCAGCCGACTCGCCGCCGCCTTCCCCAACGAATCCGCCCATGTGCAGGTTAGCACCGACGCCGGCGTGACGTGGAGCGATGTCTTTTCCCAAGCCGGCACCGGCGGCGGCGGCGAAGCTTCCTTCGTCTCCCGCACCGTCAGTCTCGCGGCGCTCAACGGACAAATCTTTCGCGTCCGTCTGCTCTACTCCTTTGCGAACGGTTCGTTCTATACCAGCGGTGGCGCCATCGGCTGGTATGTCGACCACCTCCAGTTGCCCAACACCGAGGAAATTTTCCTCCTCGACTCCGCCGATCTCGGCACCTCGACCGCCGCCACGTTCACGCCGACCACGCTCACCGACCTGCTCCTGCACTTCACCGCCTACAATCTCGACCACCGCCTCGGCGACAGCCCGTTTGTTCTCGCGAAATCCTTCCCCGACCTTCCGCCCGTCATCACCGCGCAACCCGCGCCGCAATCCGTGGCCCTCGGCGCCGCCGTATCGTTCGCCACACAAATTCAGCCGACTTCCACCACCACCTACACCTGGCAACGCAACGGCACCGCGCTCGCCGACGGCGCCAGCGCCACCTTCTCGCTCTCCAGTATTCAACCCGCCGATACCGGCCTCTACCGCGCCGCGATCGAAAACCTCTCCGGCACGGCGCGCACCACCTACGCGATCCTCGGTCTCACCACCGACGAAAAAGTCGTCGGCGCCGGCTCGATCGTCGGCTCCGACATCGTTCATCCCAACGGCAAGTCCTTCGACCAAATCCTCCTGACCGGCATCGCCGAAACCATCACCGCCGATCCCGGCCAGGTCACCCGCACCTCGTTCATCGACCTGAACAACGACATCGTCCAAGTCGAGTTCAGCGGCCCCGGCTGGCTCTCGCTCGTCCTCGACGGCTCCTCCGGTCCCTCGGCTCCCACGCACTACAACCAGTCGGAAGTCGCCTACATGAAGGGTCACGCCGGCATCGTCATCACCGGCGCCACCGAAGAGACCAACGTCTCCGTCTTCACCGTCGGCCGCGCCACCGCCAACGACAACACCGGCCGCTACAACATCCTCCTCCCGCCCAGCGAAACCAACAACCCCGCCGACAACGGCAGCCCGCTCTTCATCGGCCACGACGCCACCCAATACGACGGCATCGCCGACATCGCCTTCATCGCCATTCACTCCGCCAACGGCCAGTTCGGCGGTATCCGAACCTCGAATACCAACTACTTCGCCTCCAAAGGCCTCACCGGTATCTACGCCCCCGGCGTCGCGTTCCAGGGACCCATTTTCATCGGCGATCTCAGCGCCTACGACGCCGCCGAGCCCGCGATCCTGGTCGGCTCGGTCGCCGACGCGCGTATCACCGGCGGCAGCCTGCTGCAAATCAACGGCGCCGCTATCCAGGTCAGCGGCCTCACCCAACTCGCTTTCACGGCCGGCGCCGACTCCCACGGCCGCCCGCTCCCCGCCCAGCACAACCAAGCCGTCCTCCGCGATCCCGCCGGCGCCGACGTCACCGCCCAGATCGTGGCAAATCCCTGAAAGAGATCGAACTTTCGAGGAACGTTCTTCGTCGGCGGCGTCATCTCTCCAAAAACCTTGCATCACCTTCTGGCCTCCCGCCCCCTCCGGCTCGGCGCTCCATGATCTCTGTGTAATCGCCTTTGACCGAACTGGAGTGGTCCATCGGGACCGCCGGCATCCCTCACCCCGATTCGCGTCCATTCGCGTGATCCGCGGGAAACCAAATCGGCCAGAGCTGCCGCCGCACCCCGCCGCGCCCCACCTTTTGATTGAAAACGCGTCCCCCCGCCGCATCGTGCGACGCGTGGAAGCACCGGATGCCAAACTCTCCTTCGAGACCGCCCTCACCCAGCTCGAAACCATCGTCGAATCGATGGAGTCGGGTGAGATCCCGCTCGCGGAGCTCCTCGCGAAATTCGAGGAGGGCAACAAGCTCCTGAAGGTCTGCGAAACTCGCCTCAAGGACGCCGAACTGAAGATCGAACTGCTGAAAAAGCAGAAGGATGGCGTTGCCTTCGCCAAGTTCGACGCCGCCAGCGAGGCGTGATTCCAGCTGTATTTTCCCGCTTCCGCCCGCTGATGAACGACTCCGCCCCCGCCACGCCCCCGCGTCTGCTCGCCTCCGTCAAAGGCCCCGCCGACGTCAAGGCTCTCGCCCCCGCCCAACTCCCGCAGCTCGCCCAGGAAATTCGCGACGAGTTGATCGCCGTCACCGCGAAAAACGGCGGCCACATCGGCCCCAACCTCGGCGTCGTCGAACTCACGATCGCGCTGCACCGCGTCTTCAGCACCCCCGAAGACCAGTTCGTCTTCGACGTCGCTCACCAGGGCTACGTGCACAAACTCCTCACCGGCCGCGGCGGCGAATTCTTCAAGAAACTCCGCCAGTCCGGCGGCGCCAGCGGCTTCCTCTACCGCGCCGAAAGCCCGCACGATGCCTTCGGCGCCGGCCACGCCGGCACCGCCCTCTCGGCCGCGCTCGGCATGGCCACCGCTCGCGACTTGCGCGGCTCCAGCGAACACGTCGTCGCCGTCTGCGGCGACGCCGCCTTCACCTGCGGCATCACCCTCGAAGCGCTCAACAACGTCGTCTCCTCCACCAAGCGGCTCATCGTCATCCTCAACGACAACGAGTGGTCCATCGCCAAGAACGTCGGCGCGATCTCCACCTACCTCAACCGCATCAGCACCAGCCCGACCTACAATAAATTCCACCACGACATGGAGAAGTTCTTCACGAGCTTCCCCACCGGCGTGGAGATGAACCGCGTTTACCAAAAGTGGAAACGCGAGACGAAGGACTTCTTCGTCGAATCCTCCCTCTTCGAAAAATTCGGCCTCCGCTACCTCGGCCCGGTCGACGGCCACGATTTCGACGCCCTCACGAAAAACCTCGAGTTCGCGAAACAGTCCGACGTCCCGATCCTCATCCACGTCCTCACCAAAAAGGGCAAGGGCCTCGACGCCGCCCTCAACCACCCCGAGAAATTCCACGGCGCCAGCCCCTTCGACCCCGTCACCGGCGAAAACACCAAGTCCTCCGCCCTCACGCCGCCCACTTATCAGGACGTCTTCGGCCAGGCGCTCACCCGCTTCGCCCAGGCCGACGCCTCCATCGTCGGCATCACCGGCGCGATGCCGAGCGGCACCGGCCTCACCCATCTCGCCACCGCTCTCCCCCGCCAGTTCTTCGACGTCGGCATCGCCGAGGAACACGCCGTCCTCTTCGCCGCCGGCCTCGCCACCAAGGGCATCAAACCCGTCTGCGCCATCTACTCCACCTTTCTCCAGCGCGCCTACGATCAAATCGTCCACGACGTCGCCCTGCAGAACCTGCCCGTCACCTTCTGCATGGACCGCGCCGGTCTCTCCCCCAACGACGGCCCCACGCACCACGGCCTCTTCGACCTCGCTTATCTCCGCTGCGTCCCCAACGCGACCGTCATGCAGCCCAAGGACGAGGATGAACTCGTCGACATGCTCCACACCAGCCTGCACCTCGGCTCGCCCGCCTTCATCCGCTACCCCCGCGGCGCCGGCCTCGGCGTCAGAATCAAATCCCAGCCCGCGACGCTGCCCATCGGTCAGGCCGAGGTGCTCCGCCAGGGTTCCAACCTCATGCTCTGGGCGCTCGGCCCCATGGTGCAGGACGCCCTCGATCTCGCCGCCCGCCTCGAAGCCGAGGAAAACCTCTCCGTCGGCGTTGTGAACGCCCGTTTCGCCAAGCCGCTCGATCGCACGCTGCTCCTCAGCCACGCCGCCTGTATCCCTTTATTGGTGACGCTCGAGGACCACGTCGTCACCGGCGGCTTCGGCAGCGCCGTGCTCGAGGCGTTGCAGGAAGCCAATTGCCCGACCGCCGTCGAACGCATCGGCTGGCCCGACAAATTCGTCGAACACGGCAGCAGCGTGGAAATCCTCCGCGCCGCCCACGGCCTCGCCCCCGATCACATCTATCGCCGCGTCGTCGATCGCTGGCGCCACCTCAGCGCCGAACACGTTTCCGCCGACGTCTGATCGTCGCCTCCTTCGCCGTGGCACCGCGGCGCCCCCGCCGCGCCCTGCGCCCTAGGAGTCTGTCGGACTTAGAAAATGAAGGCCATCTGGCATCGATTATTCGCGATAAAAAGGTCCCGTGAGATCGAATATGCATCTATAAACGCCTTTGTGCGCCTAAGTCCGACAGACTCCTAG
>JAEYYL010000336.1 GCA_023430825.1 Verrucomicrobiota bacterium
AGCAGGCGGGCGGGGTTGGCGGTCTGGCCGCGGGGCGACATGTCGATGCGGGTGACGCGTTGGTTGAACACGCCGGCGTCGCCGTTGCGGGCATCCTTCTGGATGTTTTCGTAGCGGGTGGCGCGGATGACGAGTTTGCCGTCGAAGAGGTTCAGACCGACGGTGAAGCTCTCGTCCTCGCCGGTCGGATTCGGCAACGGTTCCTTGTAGAGGGACTGCGCGGGGGTCGACGGCAGGAAGCTGTCGGACTTGTTGTAGCCGAACGAGAATCCGCGGGCGAGGTCGGAGAGGAAACCGGTGTCCGGGAGGAACTTCGCATTGCGGAACGGACGGACGATGGCCTGGTAGTTGGTCGTCTGGCCGGAGTTGAAGTTGCGGTTGCCGGACCAGCGGTCGGCGGTCGTGTAGTCGAGGGTGATGCCGTCGGCGTTCAGGCGGACGTTGCCGTCGCCGAAGGTGGTGTAAACCTTGTCTTCGCGGACGCCGGCGGTGGTGACGAGGGCGCCGTTGAAGAAGTGGCTCTGCAACACGGCGCCGAGGGTCTTGATGACGACCTTGCTGTTGTTGGTGCCCCCGGTTGCGTCGGAGGCGGCGGCGAGGCCGAGAGTGAGTTGATCGCGGTTGAAGGCGCCGGTCTGGGCGTTGCCCCAGACGTATTCGTAGGTGCCGGGAGCGAAGTCGGTGGGCGCGTAATCGACGTTGTTGCCCTGGTTGTCGCCGAGGTAGTAGCGGAAGAAATTCCGGGTGGCCTGGATGGCGGGATACTGGCCGCTGACGGCGTTGCTTTGATTGGCGACGGCGATACCGGCGGGCAGCCAGGAGGGGCTGGAGATGATGGCGTCGCGCCAGGAATACTGCTTATCGACGCGATACTTGTATTCGTAGTAACCGGTGACCTGGTGGCTGCCGAGGTGCTTTTGCCAGCCGGCGTTCTGGGTGAAGTCGAAGCGATAGGCGAGCTGACCGCGGGTGGTGTCCCACTTGGCCGGCCGGGAAACCGTGCGGGGGCGAGCGACGCCGATGTAGGGGCGCAGGAAGTAGGGGTTGGGCGAGCCGTCGAGGAGGCGTTCGTTGACGTCGATCGCGAGCTGACCGGACTGGCCGAGATCGTTGGCGATGCCGATGTAGTTGCGGGTCCAGCGCTCGGAATCTTCGCGGAAGAAGTTGGCCTGGAACGCGAGCGTCTGCGTCGGCGTGTTGAAGAAGATCTGGTCGAGCTGGACGTTGAAGGTTTCCTGGCGATCCCAGAAACGGTTCACGGCGGCGATATTGATGTCTTCCCAGTTGTAGATGGATTTGTCGGACACCGTGGGCGTCGTGAGGAAGAGCGGCTGCGAGTTGGAGCGGATGCCGGTGCCGCGGGCGTCGGCCGCGCCGGTGATCTGCACGTAGCGGTAGCTCTGCAGGGCGGAGGGCTGCCAGGCCGGGGCGTTGGCGGCGGTGGAGGACCAGGGATGGTTACCGGTCCAGCCGTTGGGCGAGGCCCAGTAGCCGGCGCCGTTTTGATCGATGAAGAGCTGGCTCGAGTCGAAGCCGAGGTAGCTGGCGCTGAAGTAGTCGATGTTCTGGATATTCGGCGCGGCGGTCGTGCCGAAATTCGCCGTGCCGGGGAAGGTGGTGGCCGTGATCGGCAGGCTGGTGAGGCCGCCAACTTTGACGACACGGGCCACGGGGTCCCAGGTGGGTTGGCCGTTGCGCAGCCAGTAGGAGATGTTGTCGCGAGGCGGGATGGAGTTCGGGCGATTTCCGTAGCCGCGGTAGTAATTATACGAGGCGCTGAGCGTGGTGTTTTTAAACGGCTGGTATTTGACCATGCCGTTGTAGCGTTCGGTATCGACGCCGGACGGCTTGCGCTGGAAAGCCTCGTGCTGGAAGACCTGCTGCACGCGGAGGGCGAGCTTGTCGGGGATGAGCACCTGATTGTGATCGATGCTGTTCCGATAACCCTCGTAGCTGTCGACTTTCAGGACGAGCTGGGTGCGGTTGCGCCGAAGGTTGGCGGAGGAGGGCACCTGGTTGACGGTGCCGGAGGGATTGCCGAGGCCGAAGACGTTGGCGTTGGGGCCGCGGCTAATTTCGATGGAGTCGATACCGATGGGATCGACGGGCACGCGGCCCATGGTCTCGATATTGCCGAGGGAGACGTTGGCGGGCGCGATGCCGCGAACGCGGTTGGCTTGGGCGGGATTGAGCTGAACGTTGTCGGCGATGCTGCCGTTGCGATCGAGCGTGTAGTCGGTGTAGGTGCCCGTGCCCTCGGCGCCGGCGACGTAGAGGAAGACGTCGTTGATGTCAGTCATCGCGAAGTCGTTCATCTGGTCCTTCGTCATGATGGTGATGGACGAGGCGAGATCATCGATCTTCGAGTTGAAGCGGGTGCCGGACATCGTGTTCGCGCTGTAGTAACCGCGGGTGTCGCTGACGACTTCGAAGGGCGAGAGCGTCACGATCTCTTCGTCCGCGGGCGCGCTGGAGGGAGCGGGCTGCTGGGCACCGAGGGGGAGCAAGGCGAAGGGGGTGAGCGCTGAGGCCACCAGCAGGCGGCGCAGCGTTAGGGGTGGTCGGTTTGCATTCATGTTGGTTTGTAGGATCTACTGCGGGTTGCGGAGAAAACGGCACGCGCGCGGCGGGATCGGCGCGACGAGCGCGGAGGCAGCGGCGGGGTGGCGCGGGGTGAAGGCGCCAGCGGAAAGAAGGTGAACCATCGGAGCGATGCGGGGGCGCAAGCGTCGGGGAAAAACAAACAGGTGGCGGTGACGAAAACGGCTCTAGGGGAAGCCGTGGGGGAAACCGATGAGCGAGGGCTACCTCAGGGCGGGTTTGCCTCAAGCACACCGTTGCGCACATTGTTGACTCGCCAGGGGGTTTGGCGGGGCATTCGGGCAGAGAATCACGGCGGAGAGGCGCGTGCGGTCAGGCCCTTGGCGTCGAGTCAGGCAGGCTCGAAAGCGCGGCGGGATCAGTGCTGACGCGGCGGCAGCCAGCGGTGTTCGCGCCACTCGCCGGTGAGGAGGATCTCGTGTTGCACGGACGGCACCCCGGTTTCGTTGCGATGCATCAGGCCGATGAGCATTTCGACGGCGAGGCCGCCGATCTTCGCGGGATCGTAATACATGCCGGTGCATTCGAAATCGCGTCGGTGTTCGAGGCCGACGATGCCGATGTCTTCCGGGACTTTGCGGCCGAGGTTCTCGAGCCAGCGGATCAGGAGGCGCGCGTTGTTGACGAGGATCGCGTCGGGTTTGTGCTTGAGGAACCAAGTGCGGAACGACGCCTCGTCGGTGGGCTTCTCGGAGCAGAGAGGAATGCGATCGCGCGCGGGGAACTTCAACTGTTGCGTGAAGAACGCGCCGAGCCAGCGATCGCCGACGCGGGGGCTGTCGTTGCCGTCTGGGAACACAATTCCGACGCGCTTATAGCCGCGCTCGAGGCAGCGGTCCATCGACTGCCACACGGTGTCGAAGTGGTTTTCGGTGACGTGGTGCAGGACCGGCGAACGGAGCGTCATGCCGAGGGCGACGCAGGAGAATCGGTCCCAGGCGAGATCGAGCGAATGCTGTCCGGGCGGAAGGCGACCGATGATGACGCCGTTGATGCTGCGCGCAGACAGCATGTCGCAGAAGCGGTGGGGCGTCATGCCGGGCTCGGCGAGCCAGAAGTGTTCGAGTTTGTAGCCGAAATCCCGGGCGCGTTCGACGGCGCCGGGAAAGAAATCGGGGCGGTCGTGATGTTCGGGGCGCCAGCCGTAGCGGGTGGGGTAGTTGGTGACGTAGGCGAGGGTCGCGTGCTTCACCGGTTTGCCGGAGCGGCGCGACTGCATGAGTGCCGAGACGAGCGGATTGATGCGGTAGCCGAGGCGGTCGGCGACGGCTTTCACCCGCGCGCGGGTGGCCTCGGGGATGCGCGGATGGTTGCGGAGGGAGAGCGAAACGGTGGTGCGGTGAACACCGGCCGCTTTCGCGACATCCTCGAGCGTGGCGGTTGGCTGCACGGCGGGAGTCAACGGCGAGCGCAGAACGGCAGTCGAGCGAAATTTGGCGGGGTGGCGGAGGCGGCGCGTTCTCGGCGGCGCAGCGTCAGGGGGATTGCAGATGCGGCGCGAGCGCGGGGACCGCGTGGCGGAGTTCGTCGATCACGAGGCGCGCGAAGACGAGGCTGCTGGCAGCGTCGAGATGCGTCCGGTCCACGCCGGTGTCGGTTCTGGCATTGAATTGCTCGCAGGCTTCGGGACCGAGCTGTTCGCAGAGTTCGACACTGCGAGCGTAGAGATCGATCAACGGGACATCGTGTTCCGCGGCGATCCGCCGCGCGGCCTCGACGTAGGGCGCGAGTGTGCCGCCGATCCTGCCCGGACGCCAGGGATCGAATTCGCGTCGTGCGAGCGAGGTCACGAGAATCGGCTGCGCGCCGAGTGCGCGGACCTCGGCAACGTAGCGCGCGAGAGTTTCGGGGTAGGTGGTGGCGGGATCGGTTTCGCGCGCGGGGCCCTTCCCGGGTTGGTCGTTGTGGCCGAACTGGATCAGATAATAGTCGCCGCGTTCGGCGAGCGCGGCGGCCCAGTGACCTTCGTCGCGGAAGCTCTTCGAACTGCGGCCGCCACGGGCCGTATTCACAATTTCGATATCGGGGGCGACAAGTTGCCGGAAGCCCTGGCCCCAGCCGGAACGGTCGGTGACGGTGGAATCGCCAACGAGGATGACGCGGTGTCTCGGTCGACGCAAGGCCTCGGCCGGGGCGGGCGGGGTGAAGGGATCGGGTTGAAGCACCGCATCACGGTGGAGGTCGGCGGCGTCTTCGGCGGTGAGCGTTTTCGCCCACGGGACGCGCGTGGCGGGCGAGGCGCCGGGACCGGTGCTGGCGTATTCGCCGTAGTAGGACGTTTGCTCGGCGCGCGGTTTTTGCCAGTTGTCCCAGCCGGCGGGCTGGACGGCTTCGGACATCTCGGTGCGGAGGAAAACGGTCTTGGCGAAATCGCGCCACGGCCGGCCGAGATAGGTTTTCACGCCGGGTGCGCCGGTGATCTTGCCATCGGCGAACACGAAGCCGTGCGCGGCGTCCTTGGGGGTCGAGGCGGCGGTGATGTAGCCGTCGGCGAGGGCGTGGAGATGGCAGCGTTCGAAATAGGCGGTGGCGCCGCCGAAGATGAAATCGACGTGCCCTTCGATGTAGCAGTCGACGAAGTGATGGCGGCCGCGGTTGAGTAGAATCGTGTCCTGCCAGCCGAGAAAACGGCAGCGGCGGAACTCCAACCGGTCGCCGTCGGCGCGGAGGGCGAGGGCCTGGCCGACGTTGCCGGCGGTGTTGGCGAGGGTGAGGTTTTCCCAGATCATGCCATCGCCGTCGATGTGGACGGTTGGAGTGCGGAACGTGCCGATGGGGAGACCGTCGGGGCCGGGCCGATTCGCATGAAGATCGAACGTGACGATGGTGGATGCAGCGTCCTCGCCGCGGATGTGGAGGTGGCCTCGTTCGCGCTGGACGTAGATGCGTTCGCGATACGTGCCGGGTTTGACGTGGATGACCCAGCGCGGCTTGGCGGGGTCGGTGTTCATCGGTGCGGAGCTGATGGCTTGCTGGAGTGAGGTGTAGTCGCCGCTTCCATCGAGCGCGACAACGGCGTCGGGGAGCGCCGGGGCGGCGGCGGCAAAAAGGACGAAAGAGAGGAAAAGGAAGGGAGCGCGCAGCGTCATGGGGTGAGGTGAAACATGCGGGCCTGGCGGAGATGAGCGAGGAGGACGATGCTCGCATCGTTGAAGGCAGGCCGGAATGACGCCGGGCTCGCCTGGGCGCGGGTGCAGATCCGGCGCGAGTGCCGGGAGAGACGGGCAGAACAGCGGGGGAAAGTCGCACTTGACGCAGTCGGCAAAATCCAGACCTTCGTCCCTCCCAGAGCCGCCCTCATCGTCTATCGGTTAGGACAGGAGATTCTCAATCTTCAAAGCGGGGTTCGATTCCCCGTGGGGGCGCCAATTTCAGAGGGAGAACGATTCGGTCAGACAGATGTCAGGCAAACTCGACCCTCTTCTCGAACGCCGCGGCAAGTCCGCGGCGTTGTTGTTTTCATCGTTTGATTCGTTCAGAGATGCAGCAGGTCGCGGAGCGCGTCTTTGATCTGTTCGTAGTGGTCGTCTGCAAGGACGCCAAGCCTCCGAGAGAGCTTGTGCCGGTCGAAACTCGCGAGTCCTTGGATGTTCACCGCAGACGGTTTCGGAAGCCATCTTGGATGGCCGGCTGAGCCAAAGGGGACCGCTCCGTCGCGGGGTCTATTCGTTTCGCGCGGCGGGCGTCTTCTGAAACGCTCCGGCCCGCATTCGGTAATCCGCTTGAGGGCTTTGCCACTCTGTGTATCGGTCTGTGTATGGCATCGAAGACCATTTCTCTCTCCACGGACGCCTACAAAATCCTGCGGCGTGCCAAGCGTTCAAAGCAGGAATCGTTTTCGGAAGTGGTGCGCCGCGCCAATTGGGACGAGCCCGCTGAGACGATGGGTGAGGCCCTCGAATCGTTGGAGGCGGAATTCGGCCACGGCAAAACGGCCGTGACAGCGGAGGAGCTTGAAACCTCGCGGCAATTGCATTCGCGGCGAAAGCGATCCGCCGTCTGATGTTCCTGCTCGATTCGACGTTTCTCATCGACCTCCACGACGATTTGCGTCGTGGAGACGGCGCCGCGAAGCGATTCATGCGCAAACATCGCACGCAGCCTATGGTCATCACTCCGGTGACCGCCAACGAGTATGCAGTGGGTATTCGGCACGAGCGCGAGGCCCGGCGGTTTCTTCGTCGGTTCCGGCTCTTGCCACTGGGACGCGACGTAGCGATGGCGGCCGCGCGGCTGGACCGCGAACAGAGCGCCAAAGGATTTCGCTTGGGAGAGAACGACACGTGGCAGGCCGCCGTTGCGCTCCATTTCGAGCTTACGCTGATTTCCGCGGATACCGATTTCGCGAAAGTAGGTGGCTTAAAACGAATCGACTACACCGCCTGATCGCGCCGTTTCTAATCCCTTCGTCCGCCATTTCAATCCGGCTCAATTCACCCAAAACCTTCAACCCTGATTTCCGGCGGCTCTCGCACTCAGCACCGAATCGGATTTGTGTGAGAACTCTTGGATTTTTTCATCTTCCTCGTGGAGGTGCGCCCCGTGGGGGCCCCAATTTCAGAGGGACGTGCGATGTCACACAGATCCCACACAAAAATGCCCCGATTAACTTCGGGGCATTTTGTTTGGCGGGGGGCGCGCCGTTGTTGCGAGAGCGGGCGGGAAGCGGCAAGCGGAGGGCGGACGGCGCACGCCGGCATAATCGCGAAAATTCGCTCCGCTTTTCGCGGGAGGTGCGCGAGGGTGGGGCGTGGTCCTGCCGAACATCGTTCACCTCGACGCCGACGCGTTTTTCGTGTCGTGCGAACTGGCGTTGAAGCCGGAGTTGCGCGGGACGAAGTGCGCGGTCGGTGGACGCGAGCGCGGCATCATTTCGTCGGCGAGCTACGAGGCGCGCGCGTGCGGCGTTTACACGCCGATGCCGACGGCGCGGGCGTTGAAGGTGTGTCCCGATCTGATCATGCTGCCGCATACGTCGGGGCTCTACAGCAAGGTGTCGCATCAAATGTTCGAGCTGTGCGAAACGCTCACGCCGATCGTGCAGCGCAACTCGATCGATGAAGGTTATCTCGACCTGACGCCGTGCGGGTGCGGCAGCACGGCGGAGATCGAGCGGCGCGTGCGGGAACTGCAGGCGCGGATCTGGCGGGAGCTGCAGATCACGGTGTCGTTCGGGATGGCGGTGAACAAACTCGTGGCGCAGATCGCCTCGAAGCTGCGCAAGCCGCGCGGGTTCGTCGTGGTGCCGCCCGGGACGGAGGCCGAGTTTCTCGCACCGCTGCCGATCGGGAAGTTGCCGGGCGTGGGTCCGAAGACCGAGACGGCGCTGGTGGAGGTGCACGGCATCCAGCTCGTCCGCGATCTGCTGGCGAAGGACGAGGCGGAGCTGAAGGCGATCTTCGGCAGCGGCTGGCGCGAGATGGTGGAGTGTGCGCGCGGCATCGATGAGCGCGCGGTGCACACGGAGCACGAGGATGCGAAAAGCTATTCGCAGCAGGAGACGTTTTTCCGCGACGTGGCGGAGTTCGCCGAGATCGAGCGCGTCGTGAAGCGGATGATCGATGAACTACTGCCGAAGATTCGCGAAGATGGAAAACGCGTGCGCACGATGACGGTGAAGGTGCGCTACCCGGATTTCACGCAGGAGTCGCACGGACGCAGCCTGGCGACGGCGGTGGACATCGAGGCGCCGTTTTATCCGCTCGTCGCGCCGCTGCTGCGCACGGCGTGGAAGAAACGCCGGCCACTGCGGCTCGTGAGCGTGCGGTTCTCGAACGTGGAAGACGGCCCGACACAGTTGGAGATGTTCGCCCAGACGGACGAGAAGCGGAGGCGGCTGGCGGCGGTGCTGGACCAGTTGAACCAGCGCGGAAGATTGGGCGTGGTGCAGCACGGACACCAACTTGCCAAGAAGCGGGCGAGGGATTAAGCGGATTTCAGCATGCCGATCTACGAATATTACTGTCCGGACAATCACACGATCTACCAGTTTTACGCGAAGACGCTCGCGCAGGGAAAGACGGTGCCGAAGTGCCCGCAGAACCCGCGTTTTCGCATGCAGAAAATGGTTTCGCAGTTCGCGGTGACGAGCGGCGGCAAGTCCGACGACGCACCGCCGACGGACGCGGCGCCGGGCGCCGGCGGCGATCCGGCGGAGGATGCGAAGATGGAGGCGGCGATGGGCGCGATGGAGCGGGAGTTTTCCAACGTCGATGAGAACGATCCGAGGGCGATGGCGCGAATGATGCGTCGGATGTCGGAACTCACGGGCGAGAAGATCGACGGCGAGATGGAGGAGGTCGTGCGCAAGCTGGAGGAAGGCACCGATCCCGAGGCGTTGGAGGAGCAACTCGGGGGCGAAGCGCCGTGCAGCATGCCGGACCCGGACGATCCTTATGCGAGCGAAATGGGCGGCGCGGGCGGGCCGGCGGTCGACCCGAAGGAGCCGAAGCATCGGTTCAAGGTGCGGCGGGCGGCGCCGACGCGCGACCCGAAGCTTTACGATTACGAGTAAAGGCGAAGACGCCCGCGGCAATCGTCGCGGGCAGGCTCGCCACCCCAAGGCGGAAGGTGGGAAACGGAGTTCTCTCCGTTTCCGCGCGTCTTGAAACGGACGGGGACGTCCGTTCTCCGGAATACCGACGGGCCCCCGGTCGCGCACCGGTTTTTATGATTGGTCATTCGCACGGAATCGCGTCCATTCGCGGCGACCATGTCTCACTCGTCCGACCTTCTGAAACGTATCGAAGCTGCCAAACGCGCTGTGCTCTCGCAAACGGCGCTGCTGCACCGCGACTTCGGGAAGGCGCAGAGCCAGTGGAAATACGATGGCACGCGGGTGACGGCGGTCGATATCGCGATCTCGGAAGGCATCGTGCGCGAGCTCAGCGCGCAGTTCCCGGATGACGATTTCTTCAGCGAGGAACTCACGCACGCGGAGGCGCCGATTCCGCTCACGAAGCGGTTTGCGTGGGTGCTCGATCCGATCGACGGCACGAACAATTATGCGATGGGGATCGCGCATTGCGCGATTTCGCTCGGGCTGTTCGAGGAAGGCCGGCCGGTTTACGGGGTGGTTTACGATCTCGCGCGGCGCACGTTGATGCATGGCGGGCCGGGCTTCGGGCTGTTCGATGGCGAGCGGACGGCGAAAGTGCAGAGCGGGCCGCCGGATTCGCACACGCTGTTGGGATTTCACAGTCCTTACGACAAGCGTTTCGCGGCGCACGCGGCGACGCTGGTGGAGAATTTCAAGATCCGCGGGCTCGGCAGCAGCACGCTGCACCTGGCGTATGCGGCGGTCGGCATTCTTGGCGGCACGGTGGATCACAATGTGAAGATCTGGGACATCGCCGCGGCGGTGCCGCTGTGCCTGGCGGGCGGCGGAAGCGTGGAATTTTTGAGCAAGGAGCAGTTTCCGCTGCGCACGTTCGATCTGCGGATGGAGCGGATCTTCTATGTCGCGGGCAACGCCGCGGTGTGCGCCAAGGTGCGAGAGTTGCTGAAGATCGGGTGAGGCGAAAGCACCGCACGAGAGGCCAGGGGTAGAGCCTGCTTGCAGGCGGTTTCACACGTCGGAATCCCGCTGCTCACGCAGCGAGCCACGCGTTGCACGGATCGCCTGCAAGCAGGCTCCTACCCTCGAACAGGGTTCGCGGCTAGACCGTGTAGGACTGAAGCGGGACGGGATCGATGACCGTCGACTTCGGGGCCTGCTTCGCGAGCGATTCGACGAACCAGGCGCGCGCGGGCGGATCACCGTGCGTCAACACGATGCTACGCGCTTCCGTCTGCACGGCGAACTCGAGCAGTTCCTCGCGATCCGCGTGGCCGCTGAGTTCGAAACGTTCGACGTGTGCCTTGACCTTCGCCTTCACGTTGGCGGCGGCGAAGAGGAATTCGTCGCCGGGATGCGAGGCGAGCAACTGGCCGCCGGGCGTATCCGGATCGCAATAACCGACGAAGCCGATCGTGTTTCGCGCGTGACCGAGCAGGCCCGAGGCGAGCGTGTAGCTCGGCGTGCGCTCGACCATCATGCCGGAGCTGACGATGTAGAGCGCGCGCTGCTGCGGGTCCTGGCCCGGGACGAGTTTGCGCGGCGTGGGCTTGATCTTGAGATCCTTGATGATGCCGCGGTTGAACTGGAGCGTCTGGGTCTTGCGCGTGATTTCGTCGAAGTAATCGGCGAGGTCCATGCCGAGGCCGGAGGCGTAAATCGGGCAGTCGACGAGCCGGCCGAATTTTCGCGCGTCGTGCACGATCGCCAGGATCTCCTGCATGCGGCCGAGGGCGAACACGGGCAGAAGAAACGAGCCGCCGCGCTGGATGGTATCGTTGATCGACGACACGAGACGCGCGACTTCGTGCACGCGCTCCTTGCCGGCGGGGCGTTCCGTGATGCCGCGCGTGGTTTCGATGACCAGCGTGTCGAAATGACCGGCGGGAAACTTCGCGCCCGTGAGCGTGCGCTGATTTTCGAAGAGGACGTCGCCGGTGAAAAACACGGCGCGGTGCTTGTAGCGGATCTCGACGCCGGCGGCGCCGGCGACGTGGCCGGCGTGGTGCAGGATGATCTCAATCTCGTCGCGCGCGCCGCGGAAGCGTTTCGCGTGGCCCATCGGCAAGCCGGTGAGCCGGCCGGCGATGCGATCGATCTCGTCGTGCGTGAA
>JAEYYL010000337.1 GCA_023430825.1 Verrucomicrobiota bacterium
CCGGCAAACGCGCCGCCCACGCCGGAAACGAAAACGTCGGCGCTGGCAGCTCCACGGTCTTGCCCGCTGCAAGCGCGTCCGCCACCTGCGCCAATTCCTCCAGCACGATCCGCCACGACACGCCGTCGACGCACAAATGATGCGCCACGCAAAGCAAACGCCCCGCCTTGCCCGAACCGAAATCGAAGAACACCGCCCGCGCCAGCGGTCCGCGCGCGATGTCGAGTTGCTGTTGCGCCGCTTCCGCTTTGCGCGTCATTTCCGCCGCATCGTTTTCGCGAAGCTCGACGATTTCGAAAGCCGGCATCCCCGCGGCGCTCGGCTCCGCCAGCGATTGCTTCCAGCCCGAGTCGTCATGGCGAAACCGCAGCCGGAACGCCGCGTGCCGCTGCGTGACGACACGCCACGCCTCCGCCAGCGTCGCCGCGGAAAGCCCCGCGCGCGTCTCGAGAAACACCGACTGATTCCAGTGATTGGGATTCGGCGCACCGAGCGCGAAAAACTCCCACTGGATCGGCGTCAGCGGCAGATCACCCGCGTCGAACGTTTCCGCCGTTTCAACCACCGCGCTCGCCGGCACCGCGACGCGTGCGAGCGCCACAAGCGTCGGGTGTTCGAAAATCTGCTTCGGGCGCAACGTCCACCCCGCGCGCGCCGCGAGCGACACCACGCGCAGACTGAGAATCGAATCGCCGCCGAGTTCGAAGAAATTATCGCCCGCGCCAACGCGCGGGACGTTCAACACGCGTTGCCAGATCTCGGCGAGCGCGTGTTCGACCGGCGTCGACAACGCACGCGTCGTTTCCGTCACCGCTCGCGTCATCACCGGCGCCGGCAACGCCCGACGATCCAGTTTGCCGCCGGGCGTGAGCGGTATCTTTTCCAAGGATACAACCGCCGCCGGCACCCACGCCTCGGGCAAACGCGCGCGCAGCCATTCGCGAACCGCCGCCGCATCGATCGCCTTCGCGCCCGACACCACATAAGCGACCAGCCGCAGCGCCGACTCGTCTTCCCTCGCCACCACCGCGACCTGCGCCACATCCGGATGCGTCGCCAGCACCGCTTCGATTTCGCCGGGCTCGACGCGATGACCGCGGATCTTCACCTGCGCATCGACGCGCCCGAGATAAACCAGCGCGCCGTCACTCCCCTGCCGCACGCGATCGCCCGTGCGATAAAGCCGCGCCCCCGTCTGCCACGGATGCGGCACGAATCGCTCCGCCGTCAATTCCGGCCGCCCGAGATAACCCCGGCCCAGCGCGTCGCCGCCCAGATACAATTCGCCCGCCACACCCGCCGGCACCGGTTCCATCCGCGCATCGAGCACCAGCGCCTCGACGTTCGCCACCGGCCGCCCGATCGCAATCGGGCCCACCGGCGCGCACACGCTGAACGTCGCATCGATCGTGCACTCGGCCGGTCCGTAAAGATTCACCAGCGTCACGCCGGGCAACGTCGCCTGAAAACGATCGCGCGTCGCCGCCCGCAACGCCTCGCCGCCCGCGAACACGCGGCGCAGCGACGGACATGGCGCCTTCGCCGCTTCCTCGATGAAAAAGTCCAGCATCGACGGCACGAGCTGCAGCGTCGTGATCCGCAGCGCGCGCACCGCTTCCGCGAGATACGCCGGATCGTGATGTCCCCCCGGCTGCGCCATCACCAGCCGCGCGCCAGCCACGAGCGGTGCCCAGAATTCCCACCCCGAAGCATCGAAGCTCGCCGGCGTTTTCTGCAGCACCGCATCGTCCGCCCCGAGCGGAAAGTCCCGCTGCATCCACGCCATGTGGTTCACCACCGCCGCGTGCGAAATCGCCACGCCTTTCGGCCGGCCGGTGGAGCCGGACGTGAAGATCACATACGCGAGCTGCGCCGGGTCGACCGCCACCTCCGGCGACACTGCAGGCTCGCGCGCGATCTCCGCCCACACCTCCCCGAAGCCCACCGCACCGGGAGCAAGCGTCGTCGTCTCCGCGAGCGTGAGCCGCGCCGCGCTGTCCTCGATCATCGCCGCGATGCGTTCCGCCGGATAACCCGGATCGACCGGCACGTAGGCCGCACCGGCCTTCAACACGCCGAGCAGCGCAACGACGAGCGACGTCGAACGCTCAAGCGCCACCGCCACGCGATCGTCGCTCCGCACACCGCGTCGCCGCAACCACTGCGCCACCTGATTCGCGCGACGATCCAGTTCGGCGTAAGTGAGCGTCTCGTCTTCGGCGACCACCGCTACCGCGTCAGGCGTGCGCGCAGTTTGGGCCGCAACCAGCGCGTGGACCGCCATCTCTGCTTCATCGAAATCGACGCTCTCGCCACCGAGACGCGAAACCGCCGCGACCAGCGGCACCGTCCGCCAATCCGCCGCCGGCGCCGCCGCGATCGCTTCGAGCGTTGCGGCGTAAAGCGCCGGCAGCGCCTCGATCGCCCGAGCGTCAAACGCACGGCCGTCGCACGCCGCCGTCCCGCCGAGTGCGCCCGTCTGCGGATCGATGCCGAAGTTCACCGCGAGCGTGAAATTCGTTTCCTCCCGCGCCCGCGTGCCAAGCCGCTCGAGCGCGTTCATCCCGCGCAACGCGTCGTAAACGTGG
>JAEYYL010000362.1 GCA_023430825.1 Verrucomicrobiota bacterium
GCGATCGCGCGCGCGATCGCGAAACGGCCGGAAGTGTTGTTGTGCGACGAGCCGACCGGTGCGCTCGACGTCAACACCGGCATCACCGTGCTCGAGGCGATCGAACACATCAACCGCGAGCTCGGCACGCTGGTGGTGATCATCACGCACAACGCGATCCTCGCCGACATGGCCGACCGCGTGTTCGCGATGCGCGACGGACGGATCGTCAGCGAGCATGCGAATGCGAAACGGGATTCGGTGAAGAATCTGAAATGGTGAGATCGACGAAGAGCGATGGCGCGGAAGCGGCGGTAAGGACCGACCTCGGGGCGGCCCGTCGCGCCACATCGTCGGCTAGGGACTGTTTGGGAATTCTGTCTTTGCGAGGAGTCCCGCTCTGCGGGACGACGAAGCAATCCAGCTGGATCGCCACGGCGCGCTTCGCGCACCTCGCGATGACAGTCCATTCCCAAACACTCCCTAACGCGCGAACCGGACCGCCCGGCCGTCGGTCCCTACCCTCGTGAGTCTCCTCGACCGCAAACTGCTGCGCGATTTGTGGGCGGTGAAATCGCAGGCGTTCGCCGTCGCGCTCGTGATGAGCTGCGGGCTCGCGATGATGATCATGACGCGCTCGCTGATCCTCTCGCTCGAATCGACGCGCGACGACTATTACCGCGAGTATCGTTTCGCGCAGGTGTTCGCCTCGCTCAAGCGCGCGCCGCTCTCGGTCGCGGAGCAGATCGCCGCGATCCCCGGCGTCGCCGCGGTGCAGACCGGCATCGCGCTGCAGGTGACGCTCGACCTGCCGGGCATGGCGGAGCCGGCGGTGGGCTTGATGCAGTCGTTGCCGGAGGAAGGCGAACTCGTGCTCAACCGGCTTTATCTGCGGCGCGGGCGGATTCTCGTGGGGCGTGCATCGCACGGTGAGATTCTCGCGGGCGAGGCGTTTGCCGAGGTGCACGGGTTGCAGCCGGGCGACGCGATTTCGGCGATCGTTTACGGGCGGAAGCAGACATTTCGGATCGCGGGCATCGTGCTCGCGCCGCAGTTCGTGTTCGAGGCGCCGCCGGGTTCGGCGCTGCCGGACAATCGAACGTATGGCGTGTTCTGGATGCCCTACAAGGAGCTCGCGGCGGCGAGCAATCTCGATGGCGCGTTCAACTCCCTGTCGCTCACGCTCGCACCCGGCACGCGCGAGGAAGCGGTGATCGCGGAGGTGGATCGTGTGCTTCAGCCGTATGGCGGCCGCGGCGCCTACGGACGCGAATCGCATCCTTCGCACACGCGCGTGCGCGACGAGATCAACGTGCTGCACGGACTCTCGATCGGCTTCCCGCTGGTGTTTCTCGGCGTGGCGGCGTTCATGACGAACGCGGTGATGAGCCGGCAGATCACGCTGCAGCGCGAGCAGATCGCGATGTTGAAGGCGTGCGGATTCAGCAACCGGCAGATCGGCTGGCACTATTTCAAGTTCTCGCTCGCGATCGTCGTGGTCGGCACGGCGCTCGGGGCGATCGGCGGCTATGCGCTCGGGCTCAAGCTGGTCGACATGTATCATCTGTTTTTTCGCTTTCCGCAGCTCGAGTTCATGCTCGCGCGAAGCGTGCTCGTCGCGGCGGTGGGCGTGAGCGCGCTTGCGGCGTTCACGGGGGTGTGGGGCGCGGTGCGGACGGCGGTGCGGCTGCCGCCGGCGGAGGCGATGCGACCGGAGCCGCCGGCGAATTTTCGTGCGGCGCTGGTGGAGCGCACGCCGCTGGCGCGGGCGCTGTCGGTGTCGTTGCGCATGGCGCTGCGCAACATCGAGCGGCGGCCGGCGCGCGCGATCCTGACGTGCGTGGCGCTCGCCCTCGCCACGGGAATTCTGATCGTGCCGAGCGCGCTGCGCGACGGGATCGACTACGTGCTGGATTACCAGTGGGACCTGATGCAGCGGCACACAGCTTACGTTTCGTTGATCGAGCCGGGGCCGGCGCGCGTGCTCGCGGATTTTCGGAATCTGCCGGGCGTGATTCTCGCCGAGCCCGTGCGGGCCGCGCCGGTGGAGTTGCGCGCGGGCAACCGGCTGCGGCGGCTCGGGCTCGTGGGGTTGTCGGCGCGGCCGGTGTTGAATCGCGTGATCGACGAGCGCGAGCGCCAGCTCACGCTGCCTCCAGAGGGACTGGTGTTGTCGACGAAGCTCGCGGAGGTGCTCGGCGTCGCGCCGGGCGATTTGCTCAACGTGCGCGTGCTCGAGGGCGAGCGACCGGAGCTGGTGGTGCCGGTGGCGGCGCTCGCGCAGGATTTCGCGGGCACGGCGGCGTTCGCGGAAATCGGTCAGTTGAACCGGCTGCTCGGCGAGGGCGATCGCATCACGGGCGCGTATCTGTCGGTGGCCGCGGGCGAGTGGCCGGCGTTTTTGCGGGCGCTGAAGGAGACGCCGCGCGCGGGCAGCGTGGTGATCAAGGACGGCATTCGCGCGAGCTTTCGGAAAACGACGGCGGAGAGCATGGGTCTGATCCAGAAAATTTACATGACGTTCGCCGTGGTGGTGGCGTTCGGCATCGTTTACAACAGCGCGCGGATTTCGCTGTCGGAGCGGCAGCGCGAACTCGCGACGTTGCGTGTGATCGGTTTCACGCGCGGCGAAGTCGCGGCGGTGCTAGTGAGCGAGCTCGCGGTGCTGACGCTGGTGGCGCTGCCGTTCGGGTTGTTGATCGGCTCGGGCTTCGCGACGGCGATTATCCAAACGGTGAATACGGAGTTCGTGCGCGTGCCGGTGATCCTGCAGACGTCGAACTACGCGCTCGCGGTGCTGGTGGTCGCGGGGGCGTCGCTGGTGTCGGCGGCGCTGGCGAGCCGGCGGTTGAACCAGCTCGATCTTGTCGGCGTGCTCAAGGCGCGCGATTAATTTTCCTGCGCCATGAATTCTCGCCCTCCCCTGCCGACGGAAAAATCAAAAACGAAAAACGGCGCAAGCGCGCGGCGCGGCCGGCGGCGATTGCCGTGGGTGCTCGGCGCGTTGTTGCTCGCGTTGATCGTGATTGGGCTGTGGCCGCGTGCGCTGCCGGTGGAGATCGCGACGGTGTCGCGCGGCGAGCTGCTCGTGACGGTGAACGAGGAAGGCATGACGCGGGTGAAGAATCGTTATGAGATTTCGAGCCCGGTGGCGGGACAGTTGCAGCGCATCGACTGGAAGGCGGGTGCGGAGGTCGTCGCGGGCGAGACGGTGCTCGCGGTGTTGGAGACGAGCGGCGCGGATTTTCTCGATGCGCGCAGCCTCGCGCAGGCGGAGTCGCGCGTGCGTGGCGCCGAGGCGGCGCGCGAAGCGGCGGCGGCGCGAAAGGCGAGCGCGATGGCGGCGGCGCGATTGTCGCTGGCGGATTACGAGCGGCTGCGGCGGTTGCACGAAGAGCAGGCGATTTCCGCGCAGGAGTTCGAGGTGGCGGAGATGCGCGCGGAGACGGCGCGGCAGGAGGAGCGGGCGGCGCAATTTGCGTTGCAGGTGGCGGAGTTCGAGTTGGAGCAGGCACGTGCGGTGTTGTTGCGCGGGCAGCCGGGCGCGACGGAGGCGGAGGTGCGGGAGCGCGTCGCGCCGCTGGTGATCACGTCGCCGGTGAGCGGTCGGGTGTTGCGGGTGTTTCAGGAGAGCTCGCGCGTGGTGCCGGCGGGGCTGGCGTTGATGGAGATCGGCGATCCGATGGATCTGGAGTTGCGCATCGAGGTGTTGTCGCGCGACGGCGTGGCGATTCGACCGGGGGCGCGCGTGATCGTCGAGCAATGGGGCGGCGAGGCGCCGCTGGAGGCGCGGGTGCGGCTGGTGGAGCCGTCGGCGTTCACGAAGATTTCGGCGCTCGGCGTGGAGGAGCAGCGCGTTTACGTGGTCGCGGATTTTGTTTCACCGATCGAGGCGCGGCCGACGCTGGGCGATAATTATCGCATCGAGGGCCGCGTGGTGGTGTGGGAGGGGCGCGACGTGCTGCGCGTGCCGTCGGGTGCGGTGTTTCAGCGGGGGCGCGAGTGGCAGGCGTATGCGGTGGAGGGCGGCCGAGCGGTGCTGAGACGCGTGCAGGTGGGGCGGTCGAACGGCCTCGCGACGGAGATTCTGGGCGGATTGGCGGAGGGCGATGTCGTCGTGGTTTATCCGGGCGACAAGATCGAGGACGGTGTGCGGGTGCGCGAGATCGAGGTGAGCGGGCGGTGAGGCGTCGGCGCGGTCGCAGGACGGCCGCTCCGGGCCGAAGCCGATGAAGGGGCTGCGGGCGCAAATCGCTTTGCGTTCCGCGGGGCGCCGCTATCGTGAGGCGCGCATGTCCCGTTTCACCGACACGATCGCCGCCCTCGCCACGCCCGCCGGGACCTCGGCGATCGCGGTCCTGCGTATCAGCGGTGTGGATACCGAGCGGATCGCGACGGAGATTTTCGGCAGCTCTCCCCTCCCCCGCCGCGCGCGGCACGCGGCCTATCGCGACCGAAGCGGCGGTCCAGTGGACGATGTGGTCGCGATTTTTTTCAAAGGGCCGAAGTCCTACACCGGCGAGGATTCGCTGGAGATTTCCTGCCATGGGAATCCGTTTATCGCGCAAAAGATTCTCGAGGATCTCCTCGCGCGGGGCTGTCGTTCGGCGGAGCCCGGGGAATTCACCCAACGGGCGTTTCTCAACGGGCGGATGGATTTGAGCCAGGCGGAGGCGGTGATGGATGTCATCCATGCGCGCAGCGAGCGGGCGCTGGCGTCGGCCCAGCGGCAGTTGCATGGCGCGTTGGGACGGCGGGTTGGAGCGGCGGTCGAGGCGCTGTTGGCCGTGCTGGCGCGGATCGAGGCGTATATCGATTTCCCCGACGAGGATCTGCCGCCCGAGGATCGTGCGGGGGTGATCGGACAGGTGAAGGCCTTGCAAAGCGATGTATCCAAGTTATTGGCTACAAGTCACTACGGCGAGATGCTCCGGGACGGGATCAAGACTGTGATCGTGGGGCGGCCGAATGCGGGCAAGAGCAGCCTGCTGAATCGGATGTTGGGACGGGAGCGGGCGCTGGTGAGCGCCGAGCCGGGAACGACGCGCGATTTTTTGGAAGAGCGCATCATGGTCGGACCGCATTGTTTGCGGCTGATCGACACGGCGGGGCTTAACCCCTCCCCCACCCCGTTAGAGAAACTCGGGATGGAAAAAACTTGGGAGCGTGTGGCCGAGGCGGACTTGGTGATGATCGTGGTCGATGGGGCTTCCGATGGTGTTGAAGAATCGGTTTCTATTGTTGAAGAACGAGTTGAGAGTTTATCGAATGCGCTTTTGGTGATAAATAAGAGTGATTTGACGTCGGCGGCGCCGCAGTTTCCCGGCTTGAGAATCCCTTCCGTCTTCGTTTCTGCGAAAACCGGCGCCGGGATTGAGACGCTCGAGGCGTTGATCGTCACCGCGGCGGATCGGCACCAGGCGGACGTCGGCGAAGACACCGTGGCGATCAATGCGCGGCACGCGGCGGCGCTCGAAACGGTCCAACGGTGCCTGGAAGAGGCGCTCGATAAGCTGCGAGGCGCCGAATCGCCGGAGTTGCTGGCCAGCGACCTGAGGGGCGCGTTAGCGGCGTTGGAACAGATTGCGGGGCGGATCGATAACGAGCGGATGCTCGATCACCTTTTTGCGGGCTTCTGTATTGGCAAATAGAAGGGAGCGCTCTCCCCTCCCCTGCTTGTGAAATATTCCGACAAGTTTTTTGACGTCATTGTGTGCGGAGCCGGCCATGCCGGCGTTGAAGCCGCGCTGGCGGCCTCGCGCATGGGAGCGTCTACGCTGTTGCTCACGGGAAATATCGATACGATCGCGCAGATGAGCTGTAATCCGGCCATCGGCGGGCAGGCCAAGGGTCAGATTGTGCGGGAAATCGATGCCTTGGGCGGAGAGATGGCGATCAATACGGACGTCACCGGCATCCAGTTTCGCCTGCTCAACGAGTCGAAGGGCGCAGCAGTGCAGTCACCGCGGGCGCAGTGCGACAAGAAGGCGTATCAGTTTCGCTTGAAGCACACGCTGGAGTTGCAGCCGAGCCTGCAGATTTTTCAGGCGACGGTGACGGGCTTGGTCATCGAGGGTGGCCGTGTGGTGGGCTGTCGCACGAATCTGGATATCGAGTTTGGGGGAACGACGGTGATCGTGACCACGGGAACGTTTTTGCGTGGGCTGATGCACATCGGGCAGAACAAGAACGAAGGTGGACGGCTGGGGGACTTCAGCGCGCGGACGTTGTCGGGCAGTCTGATTGAGGCGGGGATCGAACTGCGGCGCTTGAAGACCGGCACGCCACCGCGGTTGTCGGGACGCAGTCTGGATTTTTCCAAGATGCAGGAGCAGAAAGGGGACGCGAACCCGACGCTTTTTGCGTTCCACGATACGCGCGATGAAGGCGATCTGTTCCACGTGGAACATACCGGGGAACGGCGAATGGGGTGGAGCCCCGGTTGTGAACAAGTTTCGTGCTGGATGACCCACACGACCGAGGAGTCTGCGCGTATCGTCCGCGAGAACCTCGACAAGTCCGCGATGTATAGTGGCAACATAGAAGGCGTAGGACCAAGGTATTGCCCGAGTATTGAGGACAAATTTGTTCGCTTTGCCGACAAACCCCGACACCTGCTTTTCCTTGAGCCGGAGGGCAGGGCGACGAACGAATTTTATGTGAATGGCCTGTCAACAAGTCTGCCGTTCGACGTTCAGCTCGACCTTGTTCACAGCGTTCCGGGCCTCGAGCGCGCCGTGCTGCTGCGTCCCGCCTACGCGGTCGAATACGACTTCGCCCCGCCGACGCAGCTTCAGCTTTCTCTCGAATCGAAGAAAGTGAGGGGGCTTTTCTTTGCCGGACAGATCAACGGAACCTCCGGCTACGAAGAGGCTGCGTGCCAGGGGCTGGTCGCCGGCGTGAACGCGGTCTGCCACGTGCGCAGCGAGGAGCCGATGATCATCCGCCGCCACGAGGGCTACATTGGCGTGTTGATCGACGACCTCGTCACCAAGGGAACGAACGAACCGTATCGGATGTTTACCAGCCGCGCGGAGCATCGGTTGATGTTCAACCATGGGAGCGCGGAGTTGAGATTGCGGGAGCATGCGAAACGACACGGCTTATTGAGCCCACAACGTATCGTCCGTATCGAGGAGAAGGCTAAGCGTATTGCACAGTGGACCAAGACATTGGAAACTCAGCGGAGTGGGGGAGCGACGTGGGCGGAGCGGATTCGGCGCCGAGAGTCTGGGCTCGTCCTTCCCGAGGACTTCCTGCGCGAGCCGCCCGAGTTGCGTGCCGAAGTAGTTTATCGAGTTGCCTACCAAGGATATCTGGATCGTGAGAACCGGTTGGTGGAGCGAATGAGCCACGTGGAGCGGATCCGGATTCCCGAAGCCATCGACTATGCTGCGATTCGCGGACTGCGGCGGGAAAGCGCGCTCAAACTGGCCGAGATCCGTCCGTCGACATTGGGTCAGGCCAGCCGCATCAGTGGAGTTAACCCGGCTGATATCAGCGTTTTAATGATCTGGATCGAAACCGACAGAGGCGCCGATGGAAGCACATGCGGAGACCACTAAACCTCGCCAGGAGTCGCGCGGCTTGATTCCGGACAGCACGCCCGAGCACCAAGCGCTCTTGGGCGATCGACGGCGCGCGCTGGCCTCGGATCTGGCGGCCATCTTCGGCGCTGGCGCGCCGTCGTCTTGCGTCTGGGAGGTGGGCTGTGGGCATGGCCATTTTCTGACGGCCTATGCTGGCGCTCATCCCGGCGAAATCTGCATCGGGATCGACCTGGTCGGCGAACGCATCGAGCGGGCGACCCGAAAACGCGATCGCGCACGCCTCGCGCAGCTCCATTTCATCCGCGCCGAGGCCCGGCTTTTTCTGGAAGTGCTGCCGCCGAGGATTCGGTTCACGCGGGTCTATGTGCTATTTCCCGATCCGTGGCCCAAGTCGCGCCATCATAAGCACCGGGTGATGCAGCCGGAGTTTTTGAGCTGGGTGGCGGCGCGGATGGACCCCGACGGACGCCTCTATTTCCGCACCGATTTCGAACCGTATTTCGAAGACACGGCGCGGCTGCTCGCGAAGCACCCGGCGTGGTGTGTCGCCGAAGAGCCGTGGCCGTTCGAACACGAGACCGTTTTCCAAAGTCGGGCCGCCGCCCATCGATCGATCGTGGCGCGCGTGCGGAGTCCGGGTGAAACGGCGCCGGTCATAAGTTGAACCGCCCGCGTTCTCGGTGGCGCTTATTTTTACCGGAGCGGTTCGGGCGCGCTGTTTCAGTGGTTGACGGAGGGCAGGGCGACCGCCTTTCTCTTCCATTTCCCGCGGCCCCACACCCCGCGAGAACGCATGTCCCGAGCCACCAAACTCCTCACCCTCTTCGCGATTCTGATCTCTGGCGCTGCCCCCCTCCTGGCCGAGGGCGTCGCTCCGAGCGCGGCCAAGCTGATCGATTTCGGCAACGGCTGGGCGATCACGAACGCGATGGTCACCGGTTGGATCATTTCGCTTTTGCTGGTCACGCTGGTGCTCTGGCTCATCGGCAAGCCGTCCGTCGTTCCGTCGAAAGGACAGGCCGTGATCGAGTCGTTGATGGAGGCGCTGCGCAGCATCCTCGAACCGATCATTGGCAAGAAAGCGTTTCCGGCGGCGTTCCCGCTGCTCGTCACCTTTTTCATCTTCATTCTATTTCATAACTGGATGGGCCTGCTGCCAGGCGTCGGCACCATCGGAAACCATGTCACCTATGCCGATGGGACCCACGCCTTCATTCCGTGGATTCGTCCGCACAACGCCGACTTCAACGGCACGATCGCGCTGGCCCTGATCTCATTCGGCGCGTGGGCAATCATCGTTTTCAAATACGCCGGATTGAAAGTCATCGTGTGGGACCTGTTCGGTAACAAAGCCGACAAAAAGGAAACGCCCGTGTGGCTCTATCCGGTCCTGTCGCTTGTGTTTCTCGTTGTCGGTTTCATCGAGGTCTTCTCGATCGCCATCCGGCCGTTCACGCTTTCGGTCCGCCTTTTCGGCAACGTTTTCGGCGGCGAAAATCTGCTGCACGGCACGAGCTTCATCCCGGTTTTCTACTTCATGGAGCTGCTCGTCGGCGTGATTCAGGCGTTCGTCTTCACGCTCCTCACGGCGGTTTACATCGGCCTGCTGGCGAATCACGAGGGCGGGGATCACGCGCACGACGACGACCACGCTCATCCGGCGGAAGCTTCTCACTAAGCCTTTCTCGCCGGGAGCGTGCCAAGCGTGCGCACGGCGAAAACCCAACAAACAACCAATACCACCACCATGCTCATCGCTGAAATCACCGGCAACATCACCAGCGCATTTGGCCTTCTCGGCGCCGCCCTCGGCGTCGGTCTCATCGGCTTCAAGGCCGCCGAAGCCGTCGGCCGCAATCCCGCCGCCTCCGGCAAGGTCCTCGTTCAGGCCATCATCGGTATGGCGCTCGCCGAAGGTCTCGGCATTCTCGCGCTGTTCCTCGCCTAATTGATTGCCCTCCGGCAGCGCGATTCGCTCGCGCTGCCATTTCATTTTTCACCCGACCTGTCCCGCCATGACGCTGCCTCTCCTCCTCGCTGCCGCTGTCGAACACGCCGCCGAGCCCAACATGCTCGTGAAATTCGGCGTCGAATGGAAATACGTCGTCTGGCAGCTCATCAGCTTCGTCGTCGTTCTCGCCGTTCTCTATAAGTTCGGCATCAAGCCGGTCGCCGCGACCATGGAGGAGCGCAACCGGAAGATCGAATCCGGCATCAAGCACGCCGAGGAGATGCAGGCGAAGCTCGCCGCCACCCAGGTCGAGAGCGCCGCGCTGATCAAGAAGGCCCAGGTCGAGGCGTCCCGTATCGTCGACGACGCGCGCAAGACGGCGAAAGAGTATCTCGACAAGCAGACGCAGGAAGCGTCGCTCAAGGCCAACGACCTGCTCACCAAGGCCCAGCAGGCGATCGAGCTCGAGCACAAGAAAATGCTCGCCGACGCCCGCAGCGAAATTGCCCGCCTCGTGGTCACCACGACCGAGCGCGTCCTCGCGAAAAAACTCACCGACGCCGACCGCGCTTCCTACAACGAAGCCGCCGCCCGCGAACTCACCGCGGTCTGAGCGCGTTCACCGTTTCCGCTTTTTAGCTCTCTGCCTCCGCGATGGCCTCTGCCAAAAAACAAATCCAACAGCTCGCCCGCCAGTTTTATAAACTGAGCTTCGAAAACGGCGCGCTGTCCGCCGATCGCGTCGCGGGCGTGCTCGCCTACATCGAGAAGCATCGCCCAGCCCATGCGCTCGCCGTGCTCCACGCCTACCAGCGGCTGGTCGCCGCCGAGGTCGCGCGCAGCCAGGCCGTCGTCGAACATGCCGGCCCCGCCAGCGCCGCCTCGCTCGACGCCATCGCGGCGGCCCTCTCGAAAAAGTATAATCGCCCCGTCACCGCGATCGCCCAGCGCAACGACGCCCTCCTCGCCGGCCTGCGCGTCCGCGTCGGCGACGACACCTACGAATCCTCCGTCGCCGGCCAGCTCGACGCCCTCCGCGCCGCGGTCTGATCCGCCCGTTTCACCCCGTATCCTGATTTTCACTACACGTTTCCGATGAGCACCGTCCTCGAACAAATCGAACAACAGATCGCCAAGCTCTCGACCAAGGCGGTCAAGAAGAACACCGGCCACATCCGCACCGTCGCCGACGGCGTCGCCAAGATCGACGGCCTCTCGGACGTCATGTATAACGAGATGGTGCAGTTCCCCGGTGGTGCCATCGGCATCGCGCTCAATCTCGAAGAGGACGAAGTCGGCTGCGTCGTGCTCGGCGATATTTCGAAGCTGAAGGAAGGCGACGAAGTCCAGACCACCGGCCGCCTCCTCTCCGTGCCCGTCGGCAAGGGCCTCCTCGGCCGCGCGGTCGATGCGCTCGGCAATCCGGTCGACGGCAAGGGTCCGATCGCTGCGACCGAGACGAACCCGGTCGAAAAAATCGCGCCCGGCATCATCGTCCGCAAATCCGTTTCCCAACCGCTCTTCACCGGCATCATGGCGATCGACTCCATGATCCCGATCGGCCGCGGCCAACGCGAACTCATCATCGGCGACCGCGGCACCGGCAAGACGACCATCGCCGTCGACACGATCATCAACCAGGCGAAGATCAACAAGGTCGGGCTCGCGTCGGGCAACAAGGACTTCCGCCCGGTTTATTCCATCTACGTCGCCGTCGGCCAGAAGAACTCCAACATCGTCCGCACGATCGCCGCGCTCGAAGCCGCTGGCGCCCTCGAGTTCACCGTGATCGTCGCCGCGCCCGCGGCCGACAACCCCGCCAACCAATACCTCGCGCCGTTCTCCGGCGCGGCGATGGGCGAGTGGTTCATGGAAAACGGCATGGATGCGCTGATCGTTTACGACGATCTTTCGAAACACGCCGTCGCCTACCGCCAGATTTCGCTCATCCTGAAGCGTCCGTCTGGCCGCGAAGCGTATCCGGGCGACGTGTTCTATCTCCACTCCCGCCTCCTCGAGCGTTCCGCCCGCCTTGAAGGCAAGGGCTCGCTCACCGCGCTGCCGATCATCGAAACGCAGGCCGGCGACGTGTCCGCCTACATTCCGACGAACGTCATCTCGATCACCGACGGTCAGATCTTCCTCGAAACCGATTTGTTCAATCAAGGCATCCGCCCTGCGGTGTCTGTCGGCCTCTCCGTTTCGCGCGTCGGTTCCGCCGCGCAGATCAAGGCGACCAAACAGGTCGGCGGCAAACTGAAGGGCGAACTCGCGCAGTTCCGCGAACTCGCCGCCTTCGCGCAATTCGGCTCCGACCTCGACGCGAAGACCAAGGCGCAGCTCGATCGCGGCGGCCGCATCGTCGAGCTCTTCAAGCAGCCGGCCTTCAACCCGATTCCGATCGAGCTGCAGGTCGCGGTGCTGTTCGCGATGCAGAAGAATTATTTCGACGCGATCGACACGAAGAAGGTCGTCGCCGCCTCGGCGTCGTTGAAGGAGTTCTTCACCACGCGGAAGGACGCGCTCCTCACCGAAATCCGCACGAAGGCCGCGCTCGACAAGGATCTCGAGGCGAAACTCCAGGCCGCTCTCGAAGAGTGGAAAGCGACGTTCGTCGCCTGATCGGGTAGGGCGCGGTCTCCGACCCGCCCGTCTTAAAGCAAGCATCCCTCACCACCGTGGCATCAACCAGAGACATCCGCCGGCGCATCAAGTCGGTCAAGAACACCCGCCAGATCACGAAGGCGATGGAGCTCGTGGCCGCTTCGAAGATGAAGAAGGCCCAGCAGCTCGCGCTCGCCGGCCGGCCTTACGCCGAGCTGATGGCGCAGATGCTGGCCGCGCTCGGCGATCGCGTGGAGGAAGCGCAGCACCCGTTCCTCGCCCGCCGCGAGGTGAAGACGCGCGGTATCATTCTTGTCACTACAGACAAGGGCCTCGCCGGTCCGCTCAACGCGAACCTCTTCAAGCTCGTCACCGAGATCAAGACGCCGGCGAAATACGCCGTGATCGGTCGCAAGGGCGCGCAGTTCATCGCCCGCACGCATCGCAATCTCCTCGCCGATTTCCAGGTGTCGGACCGCGTGACCTTCGCCGAGGTCAAGGTCGTCGCCGAGTTCATGGTGAAGCAGTATCTCGACGGCGTCGTCGACACCGTTGAAATCATCTGGCCGCGTTTCCGCAACACGCTCGTGCAGGTGCCGACGATTCTACCGCTGCTCCCGCTCACGAGCGTGAAGGACGTCATCGCCGATCTCCATGCCGACGCCGGCCACGCCGCTTCCGCGCCCGCGACAACCAATCAGATGCTGTTCGAGCCGAACGCCGAGTCGGTGCTCGAGGCGCTGCTTCCGCTCTACATCAATCGCGAAATCTACCAGCAGGTGCTCGATGCGAAGGCGTCGGAGCACAGCGCACGCATGGTCGCGATGAAGACCGCCAAGGACAACGCCACGAAGCTCCTCGGCGACCTCACGCTCGAATACAATAAAGCCCGCCAGGCTGGCATCACCCAGGAAATCCTCGAGATCGCCGCCGCGCAGTTCACGGCCGCATAAACCGCCTTCACGCACTCACCCCTCGTCCCTTTCGAAAAATGAACACAGGTAAAATCGTCCAAGTCATCGGCCCCGTCGTCGACGTGCAGTTCGCCGAAAATGCGATCCCCCCGATCTATCAGGCGCTCACCGTCGAGTTCACGGCCGGTGCGGGCGGCAAGAAGGAGGTGCTCACCCTCGAGATCCAGCAGCACCTCGGCGAGGGCGTCGCCCGTTCGATTGCCATGTCGTCGTCCGAAGGCCTCGTCCGCGGTATGACCGTGGTGGATACGGGCGCACCGATCTCCGTGCCGGTCGGCGCCGGCGTGCTCGGCCGCATTTTCAACGTCACGGGCGACACCGTCGACGGCAAGGGCCCGGTCAACTACGACAAGAAGTATCCGATTCACCGCGCGCCCCCGACGCTCGTCGACCAGAACACGAATGCCGAGATCCTCGAGACCGGCATCAAGGTCATCGATCTGATCGCGCCGTTCACCAAGGGCGGCAAGGTCGGCGCCTTCGGCGGCGCCGGCGTCGGCAAGACCGTCGTGATCATGGAGCTCATCAACAACATCGCCAAGGCGCACGGCGGTTACTCCGTGTTCGCCGGGGTGGGCGAGCGCTCCCGCGAGGGCAACGACCTTTACCACGAAATGTCCGAGGCGGGCGTCATCGACCAGAAGGACCTCACGAAGTCCAAGGTCGCGCTCGTTTACGGTCAGATGAACGAGCCGCCGGGCGCCCGCATGCGCGTCGCGCTCTCGGCCCTCGCGATGACCGAGTATTTCCGCGACGAGAAGAACCAGGACGTGCTGCTCTTCGTCGACAACATCTTCCGCTTCTCGCAGGCGGGTTCCGAGGTATCCGCTTTGTTGGGACGCTCGCCATCGGCGGTCGGTTATCAGCCGACGCTCGCCAACGAGATGGGCCTCCTCCAGGAGCGCATCACTTCGACGAAGAAGGGCTCGATCACGTCCTTCCAGGCCGTTTACGTGCCCGCGGACGATCTCACCGACCCGGCTCCGGCGAACACGTTCGCGCACTTGGACTCCACGATCGTGTTGGAGCGCTCCATTGCCGAACTCGGCATTTATCCCGCGGTCGATCCGCTCGCGTCCGTCTCGAAGGCGCTTCAGGCCGACATCGTCGGCGACGAGCACTATCGCGTTGCCCGCGAGGTCCAGCGCGTGCTCCAGCGCTACAAGGATCTGCAGGATATCATCGCGATTCTCGGTCTCGACGAGCTTTCCCCCGAGGACAAGCAGACGGTTTACCGCGCGCGCAAGATCCAGCGCTTCCTCTCGCAGCCGTTCGCGGTCGCGGAAGTGTTCACCGGTTCGCCCGGCAAATACGTCTCGGTCAAGGAAACCGTTCGCGGCTTCAAGATGATCCTCGATGGCCAGCTCGACGACGTCGCCGAGGGCGATTTCTACATGAAGGGCGGCATCGACGAGGTCATCGCCGCAGCAAAGAAAGGCTGACGAACAGTAGCGAGGAGTGAGTAGCGGGTAGCGAGCATCACGCACACGACCGCCTCACTCTACTCGCTACGCACTACCTGCTACTCGCTACCTCTGCCATGCCTCTCACTCTCGAAATCGTCACTCCTGAAGCTCGCGTCTATTCCGACACGATCGACACGGTCGTCATCCCGACGGTCGAGGGTGAGATCGGTGTGCTGCCGGGCCACATCCCGCTGCTCACGCAGGTCGAAGACGGGGAACTCCGCGTCACGAAGAACGGCCAGACCGATCACCTCGTCATCGGCGGGGGCTTTGCGCAAGTCGAAGGCGATCGCGTCCGCGTTCTGGCCGAACACGCCATCAACGAGGAAGTGATCGACGAAAAAGCGGTCGAAGCGGCGCTCGCCCGCGCGGAAGCGCAGCTCAAGGAAGCCGCCACGATGGACCCAGCCGAATTCGAACGGCTCCAGAGCATGGTTCGCTTCTCCGGCGTCCAATTGGCGATCAAACGTCGCAAGCGCTAAAATCTTCTCAAGGCCCGGTTGGCTCGCGCCGATTGGGCCTTTTTCTTGATCCTTCACTGAAACCGAGTCTCAATCCTCGTGTGCCGCCCATGAAATCCACCACCGCCGTGCTGCTGCCGCTCTGCCAGCTCCCCGCGGGTGGGGTCGGGCTGGTGCGGGAGTTGGCCGGCAAGAGCGAGTTCTGCCAGCGCGTGCGCGAGATGGGCCTCGGCGAGTCGGCCTACATCACGAAGGTCTCGGGCAGTTCGACGATTCTCTGCCAGGTGAACGGCAACCGCATCGCTCTCAGCCATGACGCCGCGAAGGCCATCCTGGTCGAACAGTTGCGCCACGCCTGATTCGCATGGAGTCCACCGTCGCACTTTCCGCACTGCCCATCGGCGCCTCGGCCATCGTCAAAGCGTTTCCCAAAACCGGCTCGGCGTTTCTCCGCCTCCGCGAAATGGGCGTAAGTCCGGGCACGCGGATTACGCTCGTCCGCACCGCGCCGCTCGGCGATCCGATCGAGATCAAGGTCCGCGGCTATAATCTCACGCTGCGCAAATCCGAAGCCGAGCACGTGCTCGTGCAAAAAGCTGAATGACTGAAGAACTGAAAGGCTGAACCTCGCGCGAAGTCTGCCGCCCCACCGCGCTACAGCCCGTCCGCCTTTCAGTCTTTCCGCTTTCTCCCATGTCCCTTCCCGCCCACATCGCCGCGACGCCCACCGCCGCCTCGACCCGCACCCCCACCTATGCGCTGGTCGGCAATCCGAATTGCGGGAAGAGCACGCTCTTCAACGCGCTCACCGGTCTGAAACAAAAGGTCGGCAACTACCCGGGCGTCACGGTCGAGAAAAAGGTCGGCACCACCTATTCGCAGCACGGCCAGCCGATGACCGTGATCGACTTGCCCGGCACTTATTCGCTGGCAGCGCGTTCGCCGGACGAGGCCGTCACGCGCGACGTGTTGCTCGGCCGCCGCACCGACACCGCGCAACCGGATCGTGTCCTTTGCATCCTCGACGCGACCAATCTCGAGCGAAACCTCTATCTCCTGCACCAGATCCTCGATCTCGGCCGCCCCGTGATCGTGGTGCTCAACATGATGGACCTCGCGGCCAAGGCGGCGCTCAACATCCGAGTCGCGAAGCTGGAACACGAACTCGGCGTGCCCGTCATCGCCTGCGAGGCGGTCAATGGCAAAGGTCTGGTCGAACTTCGCCTCGCGATGAGCCGTCCGGAGCTGCCGCTCGCGCGTCACGCGTGGGACATCCCCGCGGCGATCGCGCCCGCGGTCGCCGAACTCCAGGCGTCACTCAGCGCGCACGACCGCAAATCCCCGCTGCTCGCCCGCGCCGAAGCGCTCCTGCTGCTCACCGACCAGGACAGCGTGCGCGTCGCCGGCTCGACGCCGTTGAGCGTTCGGACCGCGGAGGTGTTGCACGGCTGGCAGAAACGCTGGGAAGGCGAGGGGACCGACTGGGCCGGCACGCTCGTCAACTCGCGCTACGACGCGATCGGCACGATCGCGCACGAGGTGGTGTTGCACGCCGGCGAAACGGGACCGTCCGCTTCGGATAAAATCGACGCCGTCGTCACTCATCCGGTCTGGGGCTGGTTCGTGCTCGGTGCGATGATGACGCTGATCTTCCTCAGTATCTTCACGCTCGCGGAGTATCCGATGAACTTCATCGATGAGCATATGGCGGCGCTCGCCGACGCGGTGAAGAATGCGATGCCGCCCGGCGATTTGCGCGACCTCATCACCGACGGCGCCATCGCCGGTTTCGGCGGCGTGATCATTTTTCTGCCGCAGATTCTGATCCTGTTTTTCTTCATCGGCCTCCTCGAAAGCACCGGCTACATGGCGCGCGCGGCCTTCATCATGGACCGCCTGATGAGTCGCGTCGGGCTGAACGGCAAATCCTTCATCCCGCTGCTCAGCTCCTACGCGTGCGCGATTCCCGGCATCATGGCGACGCGCACGATCGAGGACTCGAAGGACCGGCTCGTCACGATCCTCGTCGCGCCGTTGATGAGCTGCTCCGCGCGGCTTCCGGTTTATCTGCTGATGATCGCCGCGCTCGTGCCCGGCGATCGCGTGCCGGTGCTCACGAAGGTCGGCATCATGCTGCTCATGTATGCGCTCGGCACCTTCGGCGCGTTCGGCTTCGCGTGGCTGTTCAAGCGCACGCTGCTCAAGGGCGAACCGCCGCTCATGATCATGGAGCTGCCGCCGTATCGCCTGCCGGGCCTCAAGGACGTCGTGCTGCACATGGCGGAGCGCGGCTGGATTTTCGTGCGGCGCGCCGGCACCGTGATTCTCGGCATCAGCATCGTGTTGTGGTTTCTCGCGGCGTATCCAAAAGCCCCCGACACCGCGACGCCCACCGAGCAGCTCGCCCAGAGTTTCGCCGGTCGCGCCGGCCACGCGCTCGAGCCCGTGATCAGGCCGATCGGCTTCGACTGGCAGATCGGCATCGGCCTCATCACCTCGTTCGCCGCGCGGGAGGTTTTCGTTTCCACGATGAGCGTCGTCTTCAACGCCACGTCCGACGACGAGGAGGACACCGCGCCGTTGCGTCAGGCGATGCTGGCGGCGCGCTGGCCCGACGGCCGGCCGCTCTTCACGCCGCTCGTCTGTTTCACGCTGATGATCTTCTACGTTTTCGCGATGCAGTGCATGAGCACGATCGCGATCGTGAAACGCGAAACCAACAGCTGGCGCTGGCCGATTTTCCAGACTGCCTACATGACCGGCACGGCGTGGTTTCTGTCGCTGCTCGTTTATCAGGGTGGCCGCGCGCTGGGTTTCTGATTACACTCCAGCATGAACGCCGATCTACAAACCATTCTCGCCCTCCTGGTCGTCGCGCTCGCCGCCACGTGGCTCGTCTGGCGTGCCCTCGCGAAGCGCAAAAATCCGGGTTGCGGCACGGACTGCGGCGCCGTCAGCCCGGAGCTCAAACGCCTACAATCCCACCTCGCGAAGCGGAAATAGCGCCGCTACCCGATTTTTATGGCGAGCGCCGGCGGCGCCGCCGGGCCGATCCGCCGGCGGATCGACTCGAGATTTTCCCGAATCAACGCGCCCATCGATTCGCACCGCAGGTAGCTGGTGCGCTGAAAATGGTCGGCGAGGCTCACCCGCAGCTCGTGCACTTTCTCCGGCGGCGCGATCGGGTCGCGCGACATCTCCTCCAGGAGGTAAACCAGCCGATCCGCGATGATGCCCGCGCGCTGCAGCATCACCGCGTGCTCCTCGCGCTGATACTGCCACGCCGTATCCGGATTCAGGTGACTGATGCAGAACTGCGCGAGCGGCGCGTTATCCAGGAAGAACTGCGGCAGGTAAAAATTCTTCCGGCCGCTGTAGGACTGCTGGTCGAAATCCATCGCGCGGATGCGCAACTGCGCCTCCTCGAAATCCGGTGTGATCACCGCGACGAAATTATACGAGCGCATGTCGCCGAGCAGCCGCACGAAACAGCGCTCGTTGAACTTCACCAGTTCCTTCGCGATGCGGATCGGCTTGAGCTGCCCGGCGTTCAGGTGCTGCGCGATGAACACGTCGCCCGGAATCCCGACGATGTGCTCTTCGATCAGCGTGTTGCCGCAGGTGAAATAATTGAGCCGATTCGGCGACAAGAGATGCTCGAGCTCGAGGCCGTAAACGCGCGAGGCGTCGGCCTTCTTCACGTAGAAATAGTCCTGATTGTCGTTGAACGCGTTGACGATTCGCACGCGAAACGGCGTCGAGTTGCCGAAGCTGCAGAAGTCGACGCGGTCGACATACAGATGTTTCATCACCGTCAGATCGCCGTCGACGCGCAGCAGCGCGTAGATCCGCTTCAGCCCTTCATAGAGCTCGGTCATCTCCTCTGCGTGGTAGATCACGCTGTCCCAGAGCGTCGGCTTGCCCCTCGAATCGTAAAGCGGCACCGCCTCGTGAAAGCCGAGCAGCCGCTCGTAGGTCACCGGCAGGTCGCGGTCGCGCCGGTAGCGTTTCAAATAGCCCCGTAATCCGCTGCGCACCGGGTAACTCGGCTTCTTCGGTGAGGGCGGATGGTAGAGCGGAGGCGAGTCCACGCGCCGAGTCTAGTCCGCATCGTTCACAGCGCGAGCCGCGACTTGCCGTGGGCGCTCAATTCCCCGCCCGGAGCCGTCCGCAAAGTTCGATCAGCCGCTCCCGCAGGGGTTCGCCACGCGCGGCGAAAGCGCGCTGGTGGCGTTCATACTCCGCCCGGCCTGTCGCGGTCTCGATCGCGATCGGCTCGAAGCCCAGGGCGCGCAAATCGTAGGGGCTCGCCCGCATATCCACTTCCCGGATATCGCGCGCGAGTTCGAAGCAGTCGGCGATCAGCTCGCCCGGCGCGAAGGGCGCGAGTTTGAACGCCCATTTATACAGGTCCATGTTCGCGTGCAGGCAGCCGCGCTGCTCGTGGCGCGGCGCTTCCTCGCGCGTCGGCTGCAGCCGGTTGAGCGGGCGGGCAGGCGGGGTGAAAAAGCGGAACGCATCGAAATGCGAGCAGCACACCGCGCTGGCCTCGACGATCCGCGCGAGCTCGTCCGGCGGGAAGCGCAGCGGATAGGTGTTGTGCCGCACCTGCTCCGGCGTCTGCCGGTAAACCATCGCCCACTCATGCAGCCCGAAACAGCCG
This sequence comes from Verrucomicrobiota bacterium, assembly GCA_023430825.1. Classification (GTDB taxonomy): domain Bacteria; phylum Verrucomicrobiota; class Verrucomicrobiia; order Opitutales; family Opitutaceae; genus Opitutus. The sequence goes on from JAEYYL010000362.1 coordinate 19,649, forward strand.
AAGAATGCCGGCCGGTCGCGCATCGCGACGAGCAGCTCGTGCAGCCAGATCGCGAATACCCGCCGTTGCGGCGGCAGCGCCGCAAGGTTCAACGCGACGCCGGCGGCGGTTTTCCGATACTCGGGCCAGCGCAGAAACCCCTCCGCCGCCGCAGAGGCGTCATCTTCGAGCACGACGTCCGGTCCGGGATGCCAGCGACGCAGCCAGGCCGGCCGGAACGCGTAGTAGCTGAAGAGAAAATCGTAAACCGGATGCCGCTCGCCGCGCGCGGCCCGCGCTTGATGCGGATCGGTCCACGCGCGCACGCGCGCCTCATGCGCCGCCTGTCGCGCCCGCCATTCAGCGGGGGCCAGGACGATTCCGGAGAATTCGGCGACGGTCGGCACCACGCCGGGATGTTCAACAAATCCTCGCACCCGGCAAGTGGGTCATGAAATGGGCGGCCGGTGCTCGCATCGGTAGAATTTTCGCCGCGGCTGACTCAGATCCCCGCGCGCCAGCGTAATTCCTGGCACTTCCATGAAACTTGTCCCCGTCGTGTTCCCCCCGGCCCCAGGTCCTTTGACCGGCTCCCCCATTCGCCGCGCGCCGCTACGTGAAAACGGCCCGATTCGCATCACTTTGCGCGCGATCGAAGCCGCCCCGCCGACCGCGGGCGCCGTTCGCTCGCTGCGTCTCGCTTCGACCGTGACCGGCAAAAAGAAAACGTCCGCGGACGATGTTCTATTGATGCTCCTTTGAGGCCCGGTGCCGTCCCCCTTTTCCCGCCAACCCCCCGTATGAACTCCACCGCTTCCGCCTCCCTGATTCGGCGCCTCATCTTCGCGAGCCTCGCGCTCGTCGCCGCCGCCGCGCATTCGCTGCACGCCGCCAAATTGCCGCCGCCCGTGCGGCTGTTCGAAATTTCCGTGGTCAAATTCCTCGTCGTCGACGGCCAACCGCGGCTCCACGAGGGCCACCTGCTCGCGACCGGAGGGTTCCGCCTTGCGCAGGATCATGCGACGCAAACCCAGGCGCCTGCGGCCTATCAGGGCAAGACACTGATCTTCACGGAAGCGTGGCACGCGTTCAAATCCCTCAGTGCCGATGCGGTCGCGAACTTCGAGCTTCTCAGCGAGCCGATCTCGATGGCAGGGCTGATCTACTACGAAGTGGGTATTCGCGAGGACACCCAGCTGAGCGTGGGTAAGTTGGTCAACCTCTCCGCCCGCGCGCTTGTCACCGCCGGCGAACCCTTGATCGCCGGCTTTGTCATCGACGAATCGCATCGTCGTGTCCTGGTGCGCGCCGTCGGTCCGTCGTTGATTCCGGCGGGCGTGACCAACGCGATGCCCGATCCGTATCTGACGATCTACAAGGGCAGCATGCCGCTCTACTTCAATGGGGACTGGGGCGATCGGCACGATGCCGGTGAAATCGTGCAGGTGTCGCCGCGCGTCGGCGCATCGCCGCTGCCCGCGGGGTCGAAGGACGCCGCGCTCCTCGTCGAGCTGCCGCCCGGCATTTACACCGCACACGTTCACCCCGAGACGGGCGCTGGCGGCGTCGTGATTCTCGAGGTTTACAGCGTCCCGGAGTGAGGCGGGACCGCGGCACGGGCGTCGCTTCTCCCCAACATGGCGAACAGGGCTCCGAGCCGGCCGTTGCCGCAAGAATCATGGAGCCGCGGCGCTCCCGCCGCGATGGGCGAATGAAGCGGGCGGGGCACGGCGGCTCCAGTTTGACCGACCACGCCGGCGCGCTCAGCCGGCGGGCGGAGCCAGTCGCTCCGGCGTCACGCCGGCGCGCACCGCGATCGTCGCGAGCACCTTCGGCACATACATGCGGGTTTCCGACGGCAGCGCACCAGCGATGCTGGCGAACGATTTCCCGCCGCGCGCCTGGAGCAGGCGGCGCACGCGGCCTTCGCCGGCATTGTAGGCGGCGAACGCGAGAGGCCAGTCGCCGAACTTGCCGTGCAGTTCGCGCAAGTAACGCGCCGCGGCACGCGCGGATTTTTCCGGATGCGTGCGGTCGTCCGGCAGAAACGTGCTCAAGCCGAGGCCTTTCGCCGTTTCCGGCATGAACTGAAACAAGCCTTTCGCGCCGACCGGACTGCGGGCGTTGGGATTGAACGTCGACTCCGCCTCCGCGAGCCACGCGATCTCGGCCGGCACACCTTCCGCGGCGAAGGCGGCGCGAACGACCGGCAGCAGTTTAGCCGCGTTGGGCGGTTCCGGCCGCTCGATCATTCGCTCGAGCCAAAGTTCGTAGTAGGGAACCTGCATCCGCGCCGCGGGCTTCGCGTCCGGCTGCGCCGGTTTGGGCGTGGGCTCGACCGCGGGTTCCGGTTGCGGCGCCGCTTTCGTTTGCTCCGCGGCTTCGATGTAGTCGATCCGTTCCTGCAGCCAGTCGGCGTAGTCCTCGTAGCCGGGAAACGCGCGCAAAGCAGTGAGTGCCGTGCGCGCCTCGGGGAGATACTCGGCGAGCTGCGCGAGATCCTCGTCGGCGAGCGCTTGCTGCAGTCGCGCGGCGAACTCGTCCCACTGTTCCTTCGAGGGAAACTCGAACTGCTCCTTGATCTCCGGCGGGGCGAACTGGTCGAACAACGCCCGGCCCGTCTCGTAGAGCGATTCGAGCGAGGGTGTATCGGGCTCTTCCGCTGCGGTCGCCGGCTGCGCGGCGATGCCCGCATTCGCCAGCAGCGCTCCGAGCAAAAAAGGTAGGAGCCTGCTTGCAGGCGATTTCGTGCACCGAGAATCGCCTGCAAGCAGGCTCCTACCTTCGGAAACGGGAAGACGCGGCGTCATCATTTGCTCAACGCCTCCGCGACAACCGCCTTCAACCGCAGTTCCGGTCGTTCCACAAACGCGAGGTCTTCGGCGCCGAAGTAGCGTCCGCGATTCTTCATGCCCCAATCCGTCGTCGCCATGCGGTAAGTCTTTCCTGTCTCGATCCGCTCCGGCCCGACGGCGAACAACGACTCGCCCTCGCGCTCGGCGAACGGCGTGTCCGGACCCTGGTTCGCGCGCGCGAGCAACGCCCGCAGCCGTTCGCCGGACACCTCCGCCACGCAGATCGTGCCGTCGAACCGCACGCAGGCGTTCAACGCCACGCGACTCACATCGCCCGCCGGCAGGCCGTCGCCGAAGGTCGTGTTGCCGATGAACGCCGCATCGACGCCCGCGGCTGCGCGAACGGTGGCGGCCACAAGGCGTGCCGCCTCGGCGCGCGAAAGTTCGCGCGGCAAGCGGCCGACCGGCGCGAGATCGTCGGCGGTGAGATGGCGGGCGTTTATCTCGCGTATCCGTTTTTCCAATTCACCGTTCGCCGGGTCGCTCGCGCGCATCGTCTGCTGCTCGACCGTCCAGTGTGCCGCGCCCGCTGCGTCGCGCTCGAGCCGCACGAGCGAGAAGTGCCCGTTCCACGAACCCGAGTGAAAATAAACTGTGCGACCGAGGCGTTGGACGAACAGTGCGTGATCGTGCGCGCCGGCGAACAGCGTGCCGTCCGGCACGTGGGGAAACATCCCGCGATCCAGCCGCAGCCCGGCGTGGCTGAGCACGATCTTTGCGGCGTGCGCGACACTCGGCGCACCGAGCAGCACGGGAAATTTCTCCTTCGCCCAGACCGCCGGCGCGGCGAGATCGAGCGCGGGCCGCACGGCCGCGCGATATTGCGAAAGCTGGTCGGTGGTCACGCCGGCAACCACGACGTCGGTTGCGCCGAGCCGCAGCCCCGTCGCTGCGGGAGCGAACAACTCGCCGCTTGCGCGATCGCGGAGATTGCCGATCACGATGACGCCCGCGCCCCGCAGCCTTTCCACGATCTCCGGCACGGCGTGCAGATCCGGCTCGTGGTTGCCGAGGTTCACCACCGTCGGCGCGAGGCGGGCGAGGGCGGCGAACATCGCGAAGTCGATCTCGCCGCCGCTGCGTTGCGCGACGACGTTGCCGAGTTCGAGGCTGTCGCCGTTCACGAGCACGGCGAGCGGCACGCCGGGGGTTTCCGCCTTCACGCGCTCGACGTGTGCGACGAACTGCGCGGTGCGATCGTAGGCGGAATGCTGGTCGGCGATGACGACGAAGAGGGCTTCGGCCTTGGCGTGGGCGATCAGTGGAGCGAACCAGCCGACGAGAAAAAATGCGACCGCACGCATGTGGCGAGACACTGCCAGCGTTTTTCACCGGATCAACTCTCGCTTGTCGCGAAAGTTCGGTTCGCGGAAGACGGTGAGAAGGGCATCTCGTTCAACGCGATGCGGGCGTATCCGTATTTTACGCACGCTCTGAATTTCTGTTCGCCGCTGCGCGCGCTTGCCGAATCCGCCGCGGAACTTCTTTCTGACGCCGACATGTTGTTTTCCCCCACCAAACTCCTGCCTTCTGCATTCGTTTCCCTCCTGGGTTCGCTGTCCTTCGCGCAGAACCCCGCGCTCGTGCAGCAGACGCTGAATCCGCTGCCGGATTCGGTTTTGATCCCGAGCTCGCTCTTTTCCGGTTCACTGGTCGGTTACGTCGATTTCGATACGACTAATTTCATCCTATATTCGGGGGTGGGCGATCTCACGGGCGATCGCTTTCCGGAAGTGATGTTCACGGGTTGGTCCTATCGGGGTTGGGATGCCACGGGCACGCCGCCGCCTACGCCCATCCTGCTGATGTCCACGAGCGCCACCGGCGTCACGCAAATCGATCCTCTGACGCTCCTCGGCACTGCGGAAGTGGCGGGGACCACCCAGCCCCGCATTCTCGATCTGAACAACGACGGACGAAACGACTTCTTTTATCTCGGCCACAACGAGAGTCCATTCGTGCCGACGTTGTCCGAGGTGTTTCTGCAAACCGCGGGCGGCACCTTCACCCGTTCGGCGCTCGCCGGCCCGAAGCAGGAGTCCCACAACTCCAATCTCGGCGATTTCAACGGGGACGGGTTTGTCGACGTCGTTGCGTCGTCCTATGGCTCGGAAGAGGGATTCTACGCCGCAGAGCTGGCCTCGGGGGTGTTGCCCGATCCGACAAACCCGGGCTGGGCTTACCCGATGCTGTATTTGAACCAGCAGGACGGCACGTTCGCGGCGATCCCTTTGGTGACGACTGACCCGGTCGGCGGCTGGCTGCAAAATCTCGGCAGCGGTTCGGCGAGCGCCATGGCCGACTTCGACGGCGATGGACGGATGGATGTGGTGGTCGTCGACGGGCGGCAGGACGCCAACAACTGGGCCAAAGGCGATTCCTGGCTTTTCACCGACATCACGATCGAAAACGGAGTGGGGAAGGCGAAGCTCAAGGCGCTGCCGGCTCCTTACTTTGATCGCGATGGCACGTATGCCAGTTACCCGTCGATGAGCGGCGACGAGAAGTCGCACGATATCAAGGTCGATACGGTGGATGTGAACAACGACGGGCGCCCGGACATCGTGGTCAGCGTGATGCTGTGGGCGGACGGCGTCGGCACCCAAGCCGGTGTTTTGCAGGTTCTGCTCAACCAGGGAGGGCTCGAGTTTACGGACGCCACCGACACGACGCTCTACAATTTCTTTCTCGGCGCCAGCTCCAGCCACGAGACGGAGTTCGTCGACCTCAACGGCGACGGCTTCCTCGATATCTTCGCCTCGGATCCTTACGGTGCGAGCGAGCAGGTCGACGGCACGTGGAGCTCGAAGCCGCAGACGTGGGCCACGCGTATCCTGATCAACACGGGCACGGGAAAATTCGTGCAGGCGATGTGGAACGAGTTTCGCGAATTCACCCTCGCGCAACGGGCGCTGGCAAACGACACCAACCTGAGCCGGTTCGACAACGTGTATGCCCGCTACGATCTGCCAGACGGCCGTTTCGGTCTGATCACGCGCCAAATGGGCTACGCCGCGAGCAACTTTTCTCAACCCCGCACCGCGCTGTTCGACTATCGCGCGACGGTCAAACTCTCCACCGGGCCGAACGGCACCAATCCCGCGCTGGTCGGGGAACCGGGATTCTCGGAATATTTCTACCTCACGCAGTATCCCGAGGTCGCCGCCGCCGTGACTGCCGGACAATACGCGAGCGGCCTTGCGCATTACCGCGCCGTCGGAAAGAGCGAAGGGAAGGAGGCGTTCGCGCCCAACGCCCGCATCGCCGGCAGCGCGCAGGCCGATACGCTCACGCTGCGGGGTAACGGGGCGGGGTTCGAAATCACGCACATCGCCGGCGGTTACCACGTGAAGGATACGGCGGGCGGTTACGGCACGCTGACGCTGCGCGACATCGAGAAGATCCAGTTCGCGGATCAACTGGTGGATCTTTCGACGCTGCCGTTTGCCGCGCCGTCCAGGAGCGAAGTTCTCGGCGGATCCGCGAGTTTCTTCACCGCGGCGGATGGAGCGATTCAATGGCGGCGCAACGGTGCGAATCTGCCCGCGGCCGCGAGCGCCACCTTGACTGTGAGCGATATCCAGTCAGCGGATACGGGCGTTTATACGCCGGCTGATCCGGCGGACGGCGCGGCGATGGCCCGGGCGGCGATCCTTGGCCTGTCGACGACGGAAAAGGTGGTGGGCGATGGCGTGGAGATCAGCGCGGACGTTCCCCATCCGAACACCAACATTTTCGACCAGGTGCTGTTGACGGGCGTGGCCGAGAGTATCACGGCGGATTTCGCGCAGGGGCAGATCACGCGCACGTCGTTCATCGACCTCAACAACGACATCGTGCAAGTCGAGTTCAGCGGCCCGGGCACGCTCTCGCTGGTGCTCGACGCTTCATCGGCGCCCGCGGCACCGACCCATTACAATCAACCCGCGGTGAACTATATGAAGGGCCACGCCGGCATCGTCATCACGGGTGCCGACGAGCGGACGAACGTGTCGGTGTTCACCGTCGGGCGTGCCACGGCCTTCGATTTCACCGGCGGCTACAATATTCTGCTCGCGCCCAGTGAGGCCAACGATCCGGCGAAAAACCGCAGCCCGCTCTTCGTCGGTCACGAAGCCACGGACTACGACGGGTTCGCCGACATCGCGTTCATCGCGATCTCGAGCACGAACGGAAAATTCGGAGGCGTGCGCACGGCGAATGCGAACTACTTCGCGGCAAAAGGGCTCACGGGTCTTTATGCGCCCGGCGTCGCGTTCCAAGGCCCCGTCTATCTCGGCAACGTGAGCGCGTTCGATGATGCCACGCCGGTCATCGTGATCGGCTCCGCCGCGGGCAACACCTGGATCAACGGCGGCGATCTCGCTCAGGACAACGGTCGGGCGGTGCAGGTGAGCGGACTCACGCAGTTGCACTTCAAGGCCGGCAGCGATTCGCACGGCAATCTCCTCGCCGCGAAAGCCAACCAAGCCCGGCTCGAGCAAAACGGCACAGACGTCACCGCCCAGATCGTGGTGAACCCGTAACGCGCCGTTCGGCAGGAATGAGCAAACGGTGCGGCGAGGGCGCCGCACCGAATTTTCGGGCTGCTTACTTCTCCTTCACGAACTCGAGCAAGTCGCCGGGCTGGCATTTCAGTTCCCGGCACAGCGCCTCGAGCGTGCTGAAGCGAATCGCTTTGGCCTTGTTCGTTTTCAGGATCGAGAGATTCGCCAAGGTGAGGTCCACGCGCTCCGCGAGTTCCGTGAGGCTGATGCCGCGCTTGGCCATGACGAGATCGAGGTTGAGTTGAATCGGCATGGTTTAGACGGTGAGGTCGTTTTCGGTTTTGAGCGTGAGCCCCTGACGAAACGCTTCGCTGATGACGAGCACAACGAGTCCGGTGACCAGGCCACCCCATTGCGGGAACTGACCGGCGAGGTTGAAACGAAGCGCGCCAGGCACGGACGCGAAGCCCGTCGCGGTCACGTGTTCCGCGAGGTAGCCGTTCATCACCTGCGCACCCCAGAAGCCTGCGACGAGGCTGACGAGACTGTAGACGATCAACAGTCCACCGATGCCGCGCACGAGCCGGAGATTCGTTTCAGTGAAGACCTCGCCGCGCTCGATGTTGGCGCAGACGGTCCGCAAGGAGCCGAACAGCCACCAGGAGAAAACGACGAAGACGACCATCGCGGGCAGAACGGTCCAGCGCACCGCCGACGCGAGCGCGGCGTCGTCGGTGAGCAGATCCGCCTGAAACGGCGCGCGAAGATCGCCAAGGATCAACGAGCCCGGTTTCGCGGTCGCGGACACCAACGCGGGCGGACGTTCCATTTGCTTCACGGTGACCTCGCCGACGGTGACGATCAGTTTGGGATCGTCCGCGAAACGCTTTTGAATCCAGGCGTTGAAGGTCAGCGTGAGAAACCAGAACGCAGCGAAGACGACGACGAGGAGACGAAGAGCGCCGAAGAAGGCGCGAAGATTACCCGGCAGGTTGGTGAAGAGTTTCATGGGAAGGGGCCGTTGTGGCTTATTGATATTCGATAAACTCGAAATTCGATTCGTCAACGATCTTTTATCGAATATCGATAATTACACAACGCGGTGACGCCGTGTGGTGCGGCTCATCGTCGACTCGGAACGGGGCTTTGGTGCGACGTTCCCAGACACAACTCCGCAGCAGCGAGCGGACGCGGCCGCCGGCCGTTACGCGGACTTAACTTCGCTCATCAGGCCGACGAGGTTGTCGTCGGGGTCGCGCAGGAACGCCATCCACAGATCGTGATCGGGCAGCTTCGCGGTGAGTTGCGGGGCGCGTTCGCTTTTCGCGCCGCGGGCGACGATCGCGGCGTAGGTGGCGGGCAGATCGTCGACTTTGAAATAGAGCGTGGAATTTTTGCCGA
>JAEYYL010000391.1 GCA_023430825.1 Verrucomicrobiota bacterium
GTAGGAGCCTGCTTGCAGGCGATCCGGTGCCTTTGCGTGGCTCGCTGCGTGAGCAGCGGGATCGCCATCGCCTGCAAGCAGGCTCCTACCCCAATCTCAGCGGGTAGCCGAACCGTCCTCGGTGAGCCGCGGCCCGGCGAGACTCGGACGGAGGGCCGGCCTCCGTGCCGGCCGCTGACGACACCGAGGTCGTCCCTCCTGAAAGGGCCACGGCGTTATAAAGCGCTCCCGACCGTCGCCTGATCCGTAATCGCTCGCTCGCGACGAACGCGGCGAGGGCGCCGCGGCTCCATCGGCGCCGATTCCCGTTCGTCGCGCTCCTCGTGTTTTCCGCGGCTCCGCTATGCCTTCTTCGGCGTCAGGATTTTCTCGCGCGCCACGAAATACAGGAAACCCGCCAGCGCGCCGAACGGCACCAGCGACAACAGGTCCGCGTGCTCACCCGCGAAGAACGGATTGTTCGCCACCGACCACGTCGTCATCGCGTGATCGAAGTCGCTCAACACACCCGCGAGAAACGCGATCACGATGCCCGCGATCGCTCCGCCCGCGATGTAACCCGACGCCAGCAGCACACCGGGGCTCTTGTCGCTCTCCTCCACGAACTGCGCCTCCGTCATCTCCGCGTGCGTCGATTTGCGGCGCAGTTTGCCGTCCACGATCCAGCGAATCATTCCGCCGATGAAAATGGGAGCCGACGACGACAGCGGCAGATACACGCCGACCGCAAAGGCGAGCGCCGGCACGAACGACATCTGCAGCGTCACCGCGATCGTCACCCCGAGCAGCACCAGCGCCCACGGCAGCTGCTGGTCGAGAATCCCCTTGATGATGTAGGAAACGAGCGTCGCTTTCGGCGCATCGAACTTCTGCACCGTCGATCCGTCCGGCCGTTGCTTGTAAACGCCGTTGATGCCCGGATCGACCAGCCACACCGCCTCCCCCGCGTCGTTCACCAGGTATTTTCCCGCAGGCCCGTTCGCCGTCTCCGTCTTGTGCCACACGCGATAAGTCGCGGCATCGTCGCGCGCCTGCGGGCCGACGAGGCTCTCGCGCTTCGCATCGAGCGCGGCGACATCCGTCGTAAGCCCCGGCGCAACCTGCGCCGCCGGCACGTAAACCGTCGCCGCCTCGTTCAACGTCAGCAACACCGGCCCGAGCGCGACCGCCGACACCAGCGCGCCGACCAGGATCGCGTATTGCTGCAGCTTCGGCGTGGCGCCGAGGAGGAAGCCCGTTTTCAAGTCCTGCGAAGTCGTGCCGCCATTCGAGGAGGCGATGCACACGATCGCGCCCACCGAAAGCGCCGTCACGTAATAGGTGCCGCCCGTCCACCCTACGAGCAGGAACACCAAACACGTGAACAGCAGCGTCGCCACGGTCATGCCGGAAATCGGATTCGACGTGGACCCGATTTCACCGGTCAACCGCGACGACACGGTGACGAACAAAAATCCGAGCAGCACGATCAGCAGCGCGCCCACGATGTTCATGTGCAGCGACGGCGCGAGCATGATGCCCGCGAGCAACACCACGATACCCACGCCCACGACCTTCATCGAGAGGTCGCGATCGGTCCGCGGCATTTCCCCGGCCGGCGTCGCGGTGCCGTTGCGCGCCTTGCCGACGTCGCGCAGCCCCGCCTTCAGCCCGTGCCAGATCGTCGGCAGCGACTGGATCAAACTGATCACGCCGCCCGCCGCCACCGCACCCGCGCCGATGTAAAGAATGTAAGCGCCGCGGATATCGCCCGGCCCCATCTCCGCGATCGGCATCGTGCCCGGCGCGATCGCCGCCGGCGCGTGTTCACCGAAAAACTTGATCAACGGAATCAACAGCAGATACGCCAGCACGCCGCCCGCCGCCATGATGCCACCGATGCGCGGTCCGATCACGTAGCCGACGCCGAGCAATTCCGGCGACACCTCCACCGCCACCGAACCCGAGTTGAGCGGCGGGCCGAAGATTTTTTCCGACACATCCTTCCAGCCCTTGAACGCGATGTTTGCCGCCTTGTAGGCAAGCCCCACGAAAAATCCGGTGAACACGAGCTTCGCGCCCGGGGACGCACCCAGCCCGGCCGCCGCCGCCTTCCGCATTTCCGCCTGCGCCGCCGGCGACGCCGCCGCGCGGTCCGCCGCATTCGCCCCGGCTTTCAACACCGCCGCGCAGGCCGTGCCTTCGGGATATTTCAACACGGCGTGCTCCTTCACGATGAGCGCCCGCCGCAGCGGGATCATCATCAGGATGCCGAGCAACCCGCCGAGAATCGCCACGAGCATCACCCGCGTGAGCTCGAGATCGAAACCGAGGATGAGGATCGCCGGCATTGTCACGCCGATGCCGAAGGCCAGCGATTCACCCGCCGACCCCGCGGTCTGCGTGATGTTGTGCTCGAGAATCGTCGCGTCGCGCAGCCCCGTCTTCGACAGCGCGCGAAACATCGCCAGCGAGATGACCGCCACCGGAATCGAGGCGCTCACCGTCAGGCCGACCTTCAACACCAGATACAGCGACGAGGCGCCGAAGACGAGACCGAGCACGGTGCCCGTGAGCACGGCGCGAAGGGTGAACTCGCGCATCGCCGTCTCCGGGGCGATGAACGGTTCGACGCGAGGAGCGGAGGGAGAAGGCATAAAGCGCGATGAGATTGGCGCGGAGTATTCCGTGTCATACGTCCGGTTCAACACGCGAAATTGCCCCGCTCCCCTGCCTGAACACCCATGACCTCCCCGAACGCCTGCCAGGTAGCACGGTCAACCTGACCGTGTCTCTGCGGCATCGAGACGCGGTCAGATTGACCGCACCACCTCTGAGGTCGGGATCGCCTCCCGACAAAAAAATCCCGGCGCGAACGCCGGGATCGAATTCCAAAACTTATCGGCCCTTACGCCCCCGGATCACGGATTGACCACGATCTGCGACGTCACGTTCTGCCCGTTGCGACGGAACTGCCCGCGATTCGACAGCGCGTTGAGCGGCTTGCCGTGCGAGTCGATGCCCGCGGCGAACCGGAGCTGCGACACGCCATTGACCTGGATCGGCTGGCCGTTGGCTTGCAACAAATCGCCGCCTGCCACGCGGGTCTCGGCGTTCGCCGCGCCCAGCACCAGCACCGGCGTCGCCGAGCCATACGCACTGAGATTGCCGAGGTAAACCGGCCCCTCGAACGTCACGCCCGGCGCATAAATGCCCGTCATGCCCTTCACGTCCAGATAGTAGGTGTTCGCCGTGCGGATGCCGCCGAAACGGCCGTTCGTGCTGGTGATGCTGATCCGCGCGATATCCGCGATCCCGTCGTAAACCGTCGTAGCGTGACCCACGAATAGCGGGCTCTTGTTGTTCGCCGGATTGTTCGACGCGCTCGGCGCCTGCAAAATATTGTAGGTGCCCGTCGGATCGAACGCCGTGGCGCGACCCACCGTGAACACCGAGACGTTCGTCCGGTGGTCCGCGCCCGTGATCACGATGCTCGCGTGTCCTTTAAAATAGGATACGTCCTGCGTGTAGTTGGCGGGCTTCGCCGGCCCCGTCGCCTCGTCGAGGAAGATCGTCAGCGTGCCCGGCCCGCTGAACTCCACCTGCACGATGTCGTCCGTCAAATCGATGAAGGACATGCGCGTGATCTGGCCCGACGGGTGATCGGCGGTGATCGCCGCCGACGGCCCTTGGAGCAGGATCTGGTCGAACACATTGCCGTTCGGATGGCGGATGTCGGCGTCGATCTCCGTGGCGAGGCCGATCACCTTCGACGAGGTCGTGACGCCGACGATGCCGGGATTGCTCCGCGCGGTGGCCCCGCCGCCGGTCGCCTCCACGGTGTAGAGGCCGGCGAGCGAAGGCTGCATGTTCGCAATGTCGATGTTCGGCGTGGCGATGCCCAGCGCGGTGCCGTTGCGCTGCCATTGCAGCGTCGCACCCGCCGTGGCCGTGACCGCGAGGGCCATGCTTCCGCCGGCCACCGTGGACTTCGTGTCGGGATGTTTCGAAAACAGCGGCGCGGCCGCGACGGTCACCTGAAACGCATCGTCGACAAAACTTCCGTCGGGCTCCGTCGCCCGCACCGAGATCGTCGCCGTGCCCACCGCAGCGGGCTTGAGGGTGAGCGTGGCGGACGTCACCTCGATGCCGACCACCGCCGGGTTCGAACTGGTGGCGGCAAAGCCCAGACCCGCGGTGGTGCCCGCGCCGTTGGTGAAATTCGCCACCAGATAAAGCGAGGTTTCGGTGGCGTCGTTGACGAGCAGGCGGTCGGCAATCGGCTGGCTCACGACCGGCGTAGCCTGCACCGGCACCAGGATGCCGAGCAGGAGGAGAAGAGGAAGGAGCTGCACTCGCAGCCCACGAGAGACGAAGAAATTCATGGCGGCCCACCCGACACCGCCGCCCCTCCTTTGTTCGTCATCCTCCCCCGCCGCACCCCTTCCATCGGGAAAACCCCGATGGTCCGGGCCGCGCGGAAAAGTCGTCGGCCGCCGTCCGCGCGCCGCCGAGGAATTCTCGCTGTATCCAGAATTCGAGCACGTGGCGCGGGCCGGAGCCCGCGCCGAGGCGCGCTCAATTGTCAGCCGGATTGACCACGATGTCCGCCGTCACATTCACGCCGCCTTGCATCAGGACCGCGGCGTTGGACTGCGCCGCGATCGCGCGCCCGTGCGAGTCCCCGCCGGCCACGAACTTCAACAAATCGATGCCATACACCTCGACCGCCGCGCCGTTGGCCTGGTGCAGGTCGCCCCCGGTCACGCGCGTGTCGCTCGCGTTGCCCAGCACGATGACCGGCGTGGCGTCGTCCGCCGCACTGATGTCGCCGATGAACACCGGACCGCTGAAAGCCACGCCCGGCGCATAGATGCCCGTCAGCCCCTTCGCCGCGAAGTAATTGGCGTTCGCCGTGCGAATGCCGCCGAAACGGCCGTTGGAACTCGCAATCGCAATGAACGCGATGTCCGCAACGCCGTCGTAAACCGTCGCCTCGTGACCGACGAACAACGGACTCCCGTTCTTCGCCGGATCGTTCTCCGCGCTGGCCGGGAGCATGATATTGTAGGCCCCCGTGGGATCGTTGGCCGTCGCGCGACCCACGGTGAACACCGAGACATTCGTCTGCTCGGTTGCGCCGGTGATCACGATGCCGGCGTGCCCCGTGATATAGGACGTGTTCGGCTGAGTGTATTTCGTCGGCGGTGCCCGGTCCGGCGAGCCCTCCGCCACCAACGAGAGCGTGCCCGGTCCGCTAAACTCCACCTGCACGATGTCACCGTCGAGATCGATGAACGACGTGCGGGTCACCTGCCCGTCATCGGCCGTGATCGCTTCGGCGAGCCCGGTCAGCAGCACCTGGTCGAAAATTTTGGTGTTCGGATGAGGGATGTCTGATCCCACCACCTCGCCCGTTCCGATCACCTTTTCAGATATCGAAAGCCCCACGATCGCCGTTTGGCCCGTGACGCTCCCGCCGGTATTCGTGGCAACGGCCGCATACAGCCCCGTGCTCGCCGGCTGCACGTTTTCGAGCGTCAGCGTCGCGTTCGTCGCGCCCGCGACATTGGAACCATTGCGCTGCCATTGCAGCGTCGGCGCCGGCACGCCGTTCGCTGCAGCGGTCAATGTCACCGCGCCGCCCGCCTGCACCAACTGCGTTTTCACCGCGGTCGACACCGCGAGGCGGTCTCCGCGCACCGTCTGCTTCAGCCAGGTCATCGCCGGCCGCTCGGTGCCATCCGCGAGCACGAGGTAGGCCGCCTGATCGTTGCGCCACAGACCGGGCCGGTAACCCCAAAGCGTGATCCCGATCACCGCGGGATGCTCCCAGAGGACGGGAAAGATTCGCTGATACTCGGAGAGCTGCGTCGCATCGTCCGGGGCCGCCGGCGTGCCGCCGTCGATATCCATTTCGGTCACCATGATCGGCAGCCCCGTCTCTGCGAGCAGGTCGAGACTGGCCTTCATCTGCGCAGTGGTCGCCGGCAGGTTGCCCGAGTAGGACCGCGTGGAGAAGTAATGTCCCTGAAAAGCGACCACATCGATGAGGTTCTCGGCCTTCAGCAAGTTCACGATGCCAATGTAAGTCTGCATCCGCGGCGCCTCGTTGGTGACGCTGTATTCGTTGATCACCAGCTTGGTCGTCGCCGGGAAATGCAACCGTGCCATGCGAAACGCGTTCAGAATCCAATCCCAGCCGGTCGTGCCGCTGCCACCGAGCGCAGCGATGTAGTTGCCCCGGCCCCCGCCGGTCGCGCCGGTCGGCGGCGCGTGCGTCGGCTCGTTGACCACTTCGAGGTAGTCGATCGCCGGATACCGCGCCGCGACCGCCTTGAACCATTCCTCGATTTCCTCCAACTGCTCCGCCGCCGGGAGGCTTTCGATCCAGTTCGGCTGCTGGCTGCCCCAGACGAGCACATGGAAGCGGAACGGGAACCCGTTGTCCTTCGCGAGCGCGTAGGCCGCGTCGAGTTCCGTCCAGTTCATCACGTCGCGCGTGCCTTCCACGCTGCCCCACTTGCCGGCGTTCTCCGGCGTCACCTGGTTGAAATACGCCGTGAAGTTCGCGCGCTGCGAATTGCTGTAGATGCCGCCAAGGAATTTATTCAGTCCCGTGGCCATCGGCGGACCGCTCGGGGTCTGACCGAAAACCGAAGTGACCGAAGCTCCGAACGTCAGCAGTCCGAACAGCAGGGATTTTGAGATCTTCATGGTAAGCTGGAAATCGCCGCTGACGCGCGCATCCGGAGGTGGCTCGCGCGAGCCTCGGCAAGTTGGGGATGGGGAGTTTTCGACGGACCCTTCACGAGCGGTCTCGTTCCGCACAACCATTGCGGCGAGCACTCGTGGGGCGGGGCCGGCAGAAACGAAGTCACGTCTCGTCGTCGCGCAGGCGCTCCGAGGCTCTAACTGTAGACGTAAAATCGCCGGCGGCCCACCTCGCGAAAATCAGACCGGTCCCGCCGACGAGAAGTCGACTGGCGATCCCCACTCGTAAAGTAACCCAATGGGTTACTTTGATCGCGCGCCGGATTCGCGTGGTGCTTCACGGAGTGAGGCCCGCCCGCTCCCGCGCCTGCGATTCACCCGCGCGCGACTCGCGCCCGGATCTCCGCGTGCAGTTTCTCCAGTTCCGGCATCGCCACGCCTGCGCCCTGCGCTCGCCGCAACGGCTCGCTCCAGATCGCCTCGATCTCCACTTCCCGCCCCGCCAGAAAATCCACCAGACTCGATGGCCGATACGCGCCCATCGGCGGCGTCACCTCGAACTGCCCCCGGCAAAACTCATCGGTGATCGCAATCCCGAACGCCGCCGCCGCCCGTTGCACCTCCGCCATCAACCGCCGCACGCGCGCCGCGAGCTCCGCATCCGCGCAAATCCGATCCGTCGTGATGCCGCCCGCCACGATCGCCAGCCCGTTGAACGGGATGTTCCAGACCAACTTGTGCCAGCGCGCCGCCAGCAGGTCGTCGACGACATTGATTTTCACCCCCGCGGTCGAAAACTGCTCCGCCAGCACCCGCGTCCGCTCCCCCGCCGGCCGCCCGAACTCGCCCAGGGTGATCGACCCCGGGTGATAACACGTCACCTCGCCCGGCGCCGTGCGCGTCGACGCGATGAACGCCAGTCCGCCCAGCACCCGCTCCGCGCCAATCTGTGCCGCGATCGCCTCGTCCGACCCGAGACCGTTCTGCAGCGTCAGCACCGCCGTCGCATCGCCGAGGAGTGGCGGCAGCAGCCGCGCGAGCGCCTCGTTCGCCGTCGTCTTCAACGTGACAACGACCAAATCCACGCGCCCGATTTCCTCCGCCGAGCCAAACACCTGCGCCGGACGCAGCGTGAGCGTGTGCTCCTTCTCGTGAATCGCCATCGTCCCGCGCGCCCGCACCGCGTCGAGATCGCCGCGCAGCAGAAAGCGCACGTCCGCGCCCGCGAGCCCGAGCCGCACGCCGTAATACGTGCCGATCGCCCCGGCGCCGACGATCGCGATGCGTGAAAAAGTCCCACTCATGCGAAGAACCCAACAGCTACCTGCCGGGCGCCGCCAGACTCTTCAGCGCCCCCTGGCGGTTTACGTTGAGCCTCAGGGTTCCGGGTTCACCACCACCTGCGCCGTGATATCGACGCCGTCTTGCTCCAACACCGCGGCACTCGTTTGTGCCGGCAGCAGGTTTCCGTGGGAATCCGTTCCGTCCGTGAATTTCAAACGCGCGATCCCCTCCACCCGAACGGCCTTTCGATTCGGCTGCTGCAAGCTCCCCCCGGCAATCCGCACGTCACCCGCCCCGCCGAGCACCAGCACCGGCGTCGCAGCCCCGAAAGCCGTGATTTCACCCACGAGCACGGGGCCTAGAAACGTCACCCCCGGGGCATAGACGCCGGTCAGCCCACTTTCGGCGAAGTAGTTCGCATTCGAGGTCCGCACCCCGCCGAATTTTCCGTTCACGCTGGAGATCGCGATGAACGCGAGATCCGCCACGCCGTCGTAAGGCGTGTCGGCATGCCCCGCAAAGATCGGGTTCCCGTTGTTGGCCGGCCGATTCGTCGCACTGATCGGTTGCAGAAAATTGAAACGGCCGGTCGGGTCGTAAGCTGTGACCCGTCCGACGCTGAACACGGCCACGTTCGTGCGCTCGTCAGCCCCGGTGATCACGATGCCGGCGTGGCCTCTCATGTAGTTCACATCCTGATAGTAGAACTGCGGTCTCGCCGGACCGCTCGCGCCGGCCAACACCAAGGAGAGCGTGCCCGGACCGCTGAATTCCACCTGCACGATATCGCCGCTCTGATCGACAAAGGAGGTGCGCGTGATCTGACCCGACCTCCAGTCGGCGGTGATTGCCGCGGCTTCACCGGTGAGCAGCACTTGGTCGAAAATATTACCGTTGGGATGCAGGATATCGGCCGGCACTTGCTCCTCGCCTTCGCCAACCACCTTGGCCGACGTCGAGATCCCGACGATTTCCACGGCACTCTCCGCCACCGCGCTGCCACTCCGCGCCTGCACGGTATAGAGTCCTGTATCCGAAGGTGCGATACGACTGATGGTCAGGGTCGCCCCCGTGGCTTCGGGAAGGTAAACGCCATTACGACGCCAGTTGAAATCGGGTTCGGGCGTGGCACTCGTCGCCGCGGTCAACGTCACGGTCCCGGCGTCGGCCTTCACCTGCCGGCTCACCGCGGGGATGGGTTGCGGGAACATCCCGGCCATCGGGACCGGCTTCGATTCGTAAGCGCTGTAGTAGCCCGCGCCCAGTTGACCGACCCCGTTAACCCCCGTGCCCCAGATGACGCCGTCCGTCCGCAAATAGTAGCTGCAGTCCTCGCCCGCCGCCATCGTCACCACATCCTGCGCGACGACGGTCGGCGACCGCACTTCCGGCGTGACGCTCTCGAACTGCTGGTTGAGCCTGCCGGCCGCGAACAGACGGCCATCCTTCTTCAGAAACAAGGTATGCTCGAATCCGCCCGATACCGCAGCGGCGTCGCGCATAATGAGGACCGGCGAGCTGCGATCCGTCTTCGTGCCATCGCCCAACTGACCGGAGGAGTTTCGGCCCATCGCCCATAACGTGCCATCGGACTTCACGAAGAAGGTCGATGCCGGGCCGGCACCAGTCGCGACCACGCCTTCCGCGAGTTTCACCGGCGTCTGCCGATTGGTCTCCGCAGTGATCGCACCGAGCTGGCCGGAGCGGTTCGAGCCCATCCCCCACAGCGTGCCATCGGTCTTGATGAACAAGGCAAAAGACTGGGACGCCGTGACCGAGCGGACGGATTTCGCCACCTTCACGGGCTTCGCGCGATCGAGCGTGGTGCCGTCTCCCAACTGACCCGATTCGTTGAGACCGGCGGCCCAAAGCGTGCCATCGCTCGTGATGAAATAGCTGGTGGAGTGTCCTGCGGCGACGCCGACGACGTCGCTCGCAATCTTTGTCGGTGCCACGCGCTCCTGTGTCGTGCCGTCACCAACCTCGCCATGGAGATTCGGCCCGAACGCCCAAAGCGTGCGATCCCCGTGGATCAACAACGTGTGCGCCGTGCCCGCCGCCGCTCCGATCAAGCCGGTATCGCCTTCGGGCACGAGCGCCCACTTCATCGCGCCAGCGCTCCACCGCGAGCCATCCGCCCGCATCGCCAGCACGCCACGCTGCGTCGCCTGAATCGACGAGATCGGCCGCACCGGCACCACTTTCACCTCCACCGTTCGCGTGGTGACCGAGCCCCCCGGATTGGACACCACCACGCGATACCGACCGACATCGCTCGCTTGGGGATGCGGGAAAAAGAGAGTCTCCCCATTCTGCCCGGGTAACAGGACGTCGTTGCGATACCATTGGAAGCTATCCGCAAGGTCAGCTCGCACGAACAGCATCCCTTGGTATCCCACATGAAGGACGGTGTCCTGCGGTTCGCGGGTGATGGCCGGCAGCAGGATGGGGAGCACGCGCAAGGTCGCCACGTCCGAAATTTTCGTTCCCGCCGTGCTTACCGCGAGGCAGCGAAACTGATCCCCCTCCATGCTCAACCGCGTTTTCACCCACAAGGTGGTGGTCTCAGTCCCGGAATAAATGTCGCCCTCCGGGACGTCGGACCACGTGCCGTTCGGGTCGCGCCGCTGCCAGCGATAGCTCGGTTGCGGCCTCCCTTCCGCCAACACACTAAACTCCGCGATCGTGCCCGCGGGCACCGTTCGCGTGGAGGGTTGCAGCGTAAACGTCGGGGCGATGTTCAGCGCGAACTCCACCTCGAGTCTGATCTCCCCCGTGAAGCCGCTGCGCACGTGCTCCTCGTCGCCCCATCCATCCACCGCTATATGATACGTGGTGCCGCTCACCGCATCGAACTCGACCTTGCTCGTCCGCTTCCGCTGCGGCGTCGGATTATCCTCCAGGCTTTCCTCGTCGTCGTTCGAGGCGATTTCCGTCAGGGCGGAAACGCCCGCGCCCGTGTAAACCGCCAGCACCGTGTCGAAGTTGCTGCCCGCGGTGTCCATCGTGACGCTGCCGTTGCCCGTCGCCGTCCACTTCCACCACACCGAGTGCACGCTCGTCGCCCCCGCGTGGCCCTTCTCTCCCGCTTCGCGGGTCGCCCCGATGTTCGAACCCGTCACCTGCGCCTCATCCGAATTCAGCGTGAGCGCCGTCGCACTCGCGAACGCATCGTTCACCGGGATCACACCCGGCGCTCCATACAAAAACTGCCCGCCCGCGATATCGTCACCCTGCAACCGGTCGATGGCGCTCCGCCGACTGTTCATGATCGCGGTGACCGACTGTCCCGCCTCGTCCGGATGGTCGAGCCCCAGCGCATGGCCGAGTTCATGAATCGCCACGCGCTGGATGTCCTCCACGCCACTACGCATGCTGCCGCGGTAAGAGTTCCACGTGTAGGCCGAGTTGAAGATGATATCGGCCTCGACGTAATCATTGCCTCCGCCGTAAGCGAAAGTGACCGCCAGCACGCCCGCGGGAAACGCGTCGCCATCAAAATCGCTGTCCGTGACGATCTCGTTCACCTCGTTTCCGACCTCGTAATCCCCCGGCGCCGACGCCTGTCCGACAAACTGCAGCGTCCCCAATTGCGCGTTCCACACCTGCATCGCCGCGAGCACACTGCTGCGCTGGCTCCCGCCATCGATGAGATTGGCCGTCGCGGGAAGTTTCACCTGCATGACAAGCGGACTCGCCTGCCATTTGTTCACGAGTTGCCCGCTCTCGTCCTTCCGCACGACATAGCCATGCAAGGCCGGCAGCGCCGCCGCCAACCCCAGCCCCATCCAGGTCAATGCGCACCGAAACAGATTACTTCTCACGGTTGCGATCCCCCGCCGGTTTGCGCGCGGATTTGATCTGCCGGACAAACTCCGTCGGCCCGAGCGCCGCCGTCGCTGCTGCCGAGCGCTGACGCATCGTCTCCGCCGGATCGTGCTGATGCTCCGCCAGCGGCGTCGAAATTTGCGCCGTGTCGCGCAACGGCATCCCGTCGCTGCGCACCACATACCTCCGCCCGCTCACCGCATCCCGCTCGATCGCATAGCGACCGTGCATCATGCCATAAAGCGGACAGATCGTCCGGCCATTCCCGCTGACGAACAAAATATCCTCATCGCCCACGTGAAACTTCGGCATCCCACGCACGCTCAACGTTTCCTCCCCGACCGTGCCGCCGAGCAGTTCCAACGTGACGTTCTCAGGCGGATTGCCCGCCACGACTTCGAGAACGTCGAGTTCGACCCGCGTGACAATCTTCACGCCGCGCGCGCCCGGCCGTTTCTCGGCGTTCACGTGCTTCACCACGGCACGCACGATGTAATCCGACTCGTTGACGAGCGCGTCGAACGCCGGCGGCACGACTGTCGTTGCCCGAGCCGAGACCACACCCCACGCCACCGCGCACAAAAGACCGGCCAGCCACCAGCTGGCTGAGGCCCTGCCCCGGGACGCGTTTTTGGTTATCGCCATCATACATCAAAACACGCTTAGCGCGCGCCCCGCGTCAACGGAGCGCGCCGCAAACGTCCTGAGAAATTACCTTTGAGCCAGCATAGGTAAAACTCCCATGGTCGACTATTGGCTCCCTCCGCGCCCCAAACCCAACTTCCTTTCCGCCGGCAGCGTCATGGACCGACCACGATCTTCGCGGTCACATCGACGCCATCGTTCATCAACGTCGCCTGATTCGCCTTCGCCTCGATCGCCCGTCCATGCGAGTCGCCGCCCGCGGTGAATTTCAACTGCGCGAAGCCACTCACTTCCACCGCTGCGCCGTCACTCTGAAATAAGTCTCCTCCCGTGATCCGCACGTCCGCAGCTGAACCGAGTTGGATCACCGGGGTCGCTTCGTCGAACGCCGTCACCTCGCCGATAAACACGGGCCCCTCAAACGTCACGCCCGGCGCGTAGACGCCCGTGTGCCCTTTCGAGGCGAAGTAGTTCGCGTTCGACGTGCGCACGCCGCCGAATTTCCCGTTCGCACTCGCGATCGCGATGAACGCGATATCCGCGATCCCGTCGTAGTTCGTCGCCTCGTGACCAACGAACAGCGGACTCCCGTTCCTCGCCGGATCGTTGGTCGCGCCCGGCTCCGCCAGAATGTTATACGTCCCCGTCGGATCGAACGCCGTCGCCCGCCCCACTGTGAACACCGACACATTCGTTTTCTCCGTCGCACCGACGATCACGATCCCCGCATGCCCCTTCATATACTTTACCCCAGGCTGATCGTAATTCTCCGCCAGCGCCGGTCCGCTCGAATTCTCTAGCACGAGCGACAACGTGCCGGGGCCGCTGAACTCCACCTGCACGATGTCGCCGTCGAGGTCGATGAACGACGTCCGCGTCACCTGCCCCAGCGCATGATCCGCCGTGATCGCCTCGGCAACCCCCGTCAGCAACACTTGATCAAACACGTTTCCGTTCGGATGCGCGATGTCTGACTCTAGCTCGATAAAATCCCCGGTCGCTTTTTTGTCGGAAACGAAACCAAGAATCGCCCCTGAAGACAGGGTCGAACCATTGGCATTCCAGGCCTCCACCATGTAGATTCCTACATTGTAAGTTTGCATCGACGGAATCGTAAGCTCTGCGGCAGTCACCCCTGCCAAGGTTTCGCCATTCCGATACCATCGATACCTCGGCCTGGGCCTGCCTTCGGCTGACGCCCATAACGATATTTGGCCATTTTCAGTCGTCGACAGCGATAGGGGAAAAACCCGGAAAGTTGGGGGCATTGCTGCGATTAGTGGCGCAGCCCCCCAATTTTGGCCATCGCTGGAATTGATAAACAAGGTCGGTTGTTTCGAGCCGACGTTACCCACCCCTGTCGCAATCAAGACTTCCCCGTTGGTGGCCAATTGCGTGAAATTTCCATCGCCGTGTCCGACGATCGAAAATGTTTCGCCATCCACAGACGACATCACTCCTCCGTAGCCAAACGTAATATAGAACTGACCTGCCACGTATTCCACGTTGTTATAGTCCGTCGCAAAAATGGGATCATATTTCGGCAGTGCGCTTCTGCTCCGCACCCACTGCTCCGCGTCGCTCGAGGTCCAGACCACTCCGTCCGACGCAAACACACCGTCAAAAGAGAGCCCAACCCACCTTCCGCCTCCATAGGCAATTTTCCGCATCGTAGGGTTACCGGCGATGGAAACGTCCTTCCATGTTATCCCGTCCTCCGAAACAGCAACATGACCGGTCGGCCCGGGCACCACGAATTTTCCTCCTCCATAGAGTATGGCGAACATATCATAATTCAACGCGACGCTTCTATTTCGCGTCCACGAAATACCGTCTTGAGAAATGAAGAACTCCGCTTGACCACCCGCCACAAATCGACCTTGCCCATACGCAACATCCCAGATTGCGAGCGGAACATCGGTGCCCGCGCGGGACGACACGGGAACCATCTGCTTCGCCCAGATTTCGCCGTCAGCCGACGTATAAAGCGTTCCAGCCGTCCCCACGGCGATGAATACGCCGTTCAAATATCGAACGTTGGAAAAAGACTGGTCATTGGCGATCGGAGCTAACACCCCAGTCCAGGTGGCCCCATCCACAGACAGCGATATCCCGCTATCGGATACGCCGACAAACACGCCGTTGCCATAGGCCAGAGACCGCCAGGCGGGGTCGTTTTGCGCTGAAGCGTTTGCGACGATCCACACGGCAAGCACCGCTACTGTCGCGCTCAGCCTTCGCCACCGAAACGAGTAGGGACTCATTCCTCTATCGTAGAAGGCATTTCGCAAAATACGGGCGCGAAAACTACGTATTTTTACGCGCCTGAGGCCTGGGCAGCCTGTCAGCCGGATTAATCGAACGAGTTCAATCCCAACCGCCCCCTCACAACACCGCATTATCGATCACCCGCACCTCGTCCACCCACGCTGCGATCGCCAGCATGCTCTGGCCCGGCACGACTTCGCGCATCGGCTCCATCGTCTGCACATCCACGATCGCAATATAGATGATCCGCAGCCGCCGCCGCTGGCTCAGGATATGCGTCGCCTCCGCGATCAAGCGGTCCGTGCTCTTCACGCCGGCCGCCGCCATCTCCTTCGCCCGCGCCAGCGCCGCGTGAATCCCCAGCGCCTCCTGCCGCATCGTCGGCGTGAAATCCCGGTTCCGCACCCCCGCCGCCAGCCCATCCGGCTCCCGCGCCGTCGGCACCACCACGATCTCCACCCCGAACCCCAGATCCTCCGCCATCTTCCGCACCACCGCCGCCCGCTGCATCGCCTTCTGTCCGAAGATCGCATAATCCGGCCGCACGATGTTGAACAACTTCGCCGCCAGCGTCGTCACGCCGCGGAAATGCGTCGGCCGCGATGGCCCGCACAACAGCCGGCTGATCGCCTCCTCGCTCACGTAGGTCGCGAACCCCTTCGGATAAATCTCCTCCGCCGGCGGCGTGAACACCACCTGGACTCCCCGCCGCTCGCACAGCTCCATGTCCTCCCCGAGGCTGCGTGGATAATTCGCCGTGATCTCGTTCGGCGGAAACTGCAGCGCGTTCACGAAAATCGTCACCACCACCACGTCCGCCTTTTGCGCCGCCGCCTCGATCAGCGCCTCCTGGCCGGCGTGCAGCGCGCCCTGCGTCGTCACCAGCGCGATCGTCTTCCCCTCCGCTTTCAACTGCGCCGCCAACGATCGCATTTCCGCTACATTGAGAACAATTTTCATGGGGGCTACAGGAGAAGGGGGACCAACGCGGGCTTGAACTAACGGAGCCCGTTCCGTTTGTTCAAGTTTTTCGCCGCTCCCCCCGACCATGATCCGCATCAACGACCACTACACCAAGCTCAAGGCCTCGTATCTGTTCAGCGACATCGCCAAGCGCGTGAACGCCTTCGTCGCCGCGAATCCGTCGAAGCCCGTCATCCGGCTCGGCATCGGCGACGTCACCGAGCCGCTCCCGCCGGTCTGCGTCGACGCGCTCCACGCCGCCACCGACGAGATGGCCAACCGCGCCACCTTCAAGGGCTACGGCCCCGAGCAGGGCTACGCCTTCCTCCGCGAAGCGATCGTCGCGCACGAATTCGCCCCGCGCGGCTGCCAGATCGACCCCGACGAGGTGTTCGTCTCCGACGGCTCGAAGTGCGACTGCGGCAACATCCAGGAAATCTTCTCCAGCGACGTCCGCCTCGCGATCCCCGATCCGGTGTATCCAGTTTATGTCGACACCAACGTCATGGCCGGCCGCACCGGCGCCAACGTCGACGGTCGTTACCAGGGCATCACCTATCTCGATTCCACCCCCGCCAACGGCTACGTCCCCGCGATCCCCGCCGTCGCCACCGACCTGATCTATCTCTGCTTCCCCAACAACCCCACCGGCGCCGTCGCCACCAAGGCCCAGCTCGCCGCCTGGGTCGCCTACGCGAAGCAAAACAAGGCCATCATCCTCTTCGACGCCGCCTACGAGGCCTACATCCGCGATCCGCAGATTCCCCAC
Organism: Verrucomicrobiota bacterium; assembly: GCA_023430825.1. Classification (GTDB taxonomy): domain Bacteria; phylum Verrucomicrobiota; class Verrucomicrobiia; order Opitutales; family Opitutaceae; genus Opitutus. The sequence goes on from JAEYYL010000391.1 coordinate 16,451, forward strand.
TCGATCTACGAGATCGAGGGCGCCCGCGACGTCGCGATCGAGTTCCGCAGCTATTCGAAAATCGCCGGCTTCACCGGCACGCGCTGCGCGTTCACCATCATCCCGAAGTCCCTCAAAGCCTGGGACGCCGCCGGTAACGAACACTCGCTGCACGCGCTCTGGAACCGCCGCCATACGACCAAGTTCAACGGCGTTTCCTATCCCATCCAGAAAGCCGCCGCCGCGATCTACACCGACGCCGGCAAGCAGCAGACCAAGGCGCTCACCGATTTCTACCTCGGCAACGCCGCGCTCATCCGCGAAGCCGTCGCCAAGCTCGGCTTCAGCTGCATCGGCGGCGACAACGCCCCCTACATCTGGGTCAACGTCGGCCGCGATTCCTGGGAATTTTTCGATCTGCTGTTGAACAAAGCCCAGGTCGTCTGCACCCCCGGCGCCGGCTTCGGCAAATGCGGCGAAGGCCACGTGCGCATCAGCGCGTTCAACTCCCGCGAAAACGTCGTCACCGCCCTCGACCGCATCGCCGCCGCGCTGAAATAGGCGCGGTCTGACAGTGAAGCCCGGCGTCCCCGCCGGGCTGGTGCAGAGCTTACGTCACGCGCTTCGCCGCCCACGCCATCGAGACGGGTTTCTTGTCTCGCCCCTTCGTCTCGATGGTGCCCGTGATCGCATCGCCTTCGAGCTTGCCCGTGTAATGCACCGTGATCGTTCGCTTCCGCCACCGGCGGCCGAACTCGCGCGTCACCGTGAACTTCATTTCGTCGTTCACGAACGTCGCGTCGACGATCTCCGCCTTGCCCGCGCGATTGTCGATCGAGCCGGTCAAACGGCTACCGTCCCATTTGAGCGTCAACGTCGACTCCACCGCGCGCTCGCCGTTCGCCGAGGCCTTGAAGGTCCACGTTCCCGACGGATCGCCCGCCCGGGCCACCACCGACGCCGCGATCGCAGCGAACAAAGCCGCCAGCAACCGAATGATTTTTAAGGAAGCACGCATCGTAAGAGTTGGATTCGCCTCCCTCAACGCGCCGTCCGCATTTCGGTTTCGCGCCTCCTCCGATTTTTTCTGGAAACCGAAATGACCCTGCCGCGTTGAGGAACGGCAACCGACTCGCCCATCCACCGATGAATCGCTCCTCCCCTTCTCCTCAACGCCCGTCTCCCGTGGCCGCTCCGCCTCGCGCGTCGTGACCGCCCTTTCCCCGGCCCACGCTGCGCTGCGCACTCGCCTCGCCTTGGTCCATCGCCAGAGTCGCGTCGTCTCCCGCCGCGCTTGAACTCGGAGTCCGCACATGCCTCGCGCGATCGCCGCCCGTCGCCCGACTTACCGGTCGTCGCCGATCCCGACCGCGCCGCGGCCGAGCTCGCGCGCGCCGGCGATCCGCAAGCGCTTGAGGTCCTCGTGCTCCGCCACCATCCCGCCGTCGCCCGCCTCCTCTGGCGTTTCGCCCGCGACCGCAACGATCTCGAGGATCTCGTGCAGGACACCTTCCTCCGCATGGTCCGCTCCATTCCCGCCTGGCAACCGCAACAGCCGTTCGCCCACTGGTTGCTCCGCATCGCGACCAACGTCGGCCGCGACTACTTCCGCCGCCAATCCGTCCGCCGCCGCTGGATGGTCGATCACGCGTCTCTCACCGACGACCCTGCGTTCGAACCCGCCAGCGCCGACGCCGATCCCGCCGCTCGCGCCGCCGCCAACGAGGTCAAATCGCTCCTCGCTCAACTTCCACCCGACGACCGCACGCTGCTCACGCTCCACCACCTCGAAGGCTGGGGCCTCGCCCAAATCGCGCAACAGTTCGGCTGGACGTTGACCGCCACCAAACTCCGCGCCTGGCGCGCCCGCAACCGTCTCCGCTCCTTGCTCCAATCCAGCCCAAATCCATGAACTCGTCTCCTCCTTCGCCCCACGATCGCTGGAACGCTCTCGTCTCCCGCGCCCGCGCCGACGCCCCGCCGCCGCTCGATTTGTCCGCCACGCTCCGCGCCGTCCGCGCCGCCGCGCCGGACTCCACCGGCTGGCTCGCCGATTTCACCGCGCTCTTCGCCACGCGCTCCGCCGTCCGCACCTGCCTGCTCGCCACCGCCGCCTTCGCCGTCGTCGCGACCTGGCAGATGTGGAACTTCTGGGAAACGCTCCCCTGGATTCAACTCATCGCACCGACCAGCGGAGGCCTCTTATGAACCGCCATCGCCTTCGCGGCTGGCTCGCCGCCCTCACTCTTTTCGCGCTCGGCCTCGCCGTCGGCGCTGCCGGCACCGGCTGGTTCGGCCTGCGCGTGATCCGTCGCGCCTTTCAGGCCCCCGTCGGCGCCATCGGTCCCGCGGATCGCGCCGCCGCCCGTATCGGTGCCGACCTCACCGACGAACTCGCCCTCACGCCCGAACAATCCGCGCGCGTGCAGGCGATTCTCAACCAGTCCGCCGCCAACCTGAAAACCATCCGCGCCGACGCCAGCGCCGCCGCCGCCGCGGAGTTACGCGACGCCGCGCAACGCATCGCCGCCACGCTCCCGCCCGATCAGCACGCCGTCCTCCATCGCGTCCTTGCCCGCCGCTACGAACGCCTCGGCCTCACCCCGCCCGCCATCGCGCCCTGACGCCTCAGGTGGAGCCCCATGTCCTCGTCGGGCTGTTTGAGCTCGCGACCGCGCTTCGGCCCGCGCCATTCGAAACTGTCTCCAGAAACCAACTACACGGTCGCGCGTTCAGGGAGGCGCATGACCATCGCTCTCCTCCCTCTCCGCATCCGTTTTTCTTTTCACCTCCGCAGCTCCGGCGACGCACTTCTTTTCGCTCTCGCCGCCGCAATCGTCTTCATCGTCCCCGCGAGCCTCCACGCCGACTACGCCGGCCCGGTGCCCGCGCCGATCCACGCCTACGGCGCACGCGGCGCTTTCGCCGTGCACACCGAAACGCTGCCCAGCCCCGGCTGGCCCGGCCGGTTCGTCACGGTTTATCTCCCCGACAACGCACCGGGCCCGCGCCCCGTATGGTTTTTCTCCCACGGCTTCGCCGGCACCGACGTCGCTTTCTACGATGAACTCCTGCGGCATCTCGCGAGTCACGGCGCCGTCGCCGTCTTCTCGCCCTACCCGGCGAACCTCCTCCGCGTCGCCGAAAACTACTCGATCCTCTTCGACGGCTTCACCGCCGCCGCCACGCACTACGCCGCGCGCCTCGACCTCACGCGCGTCGGTTTCGCCGGCCATTCCTACGGTGGCGGCGCCGTGCCCGCCCTCGCGCTCCGCGGCGTTCGCGACCACGGCTGGGGCAGCAACAGCCTTGCGCTCCTGATTCTCGCGCCGTGGTTCAGCGCCTTCGTGTCCGACGCCGACCTCGCCTCCTTTCCCGCCCACACCCAAGCGCTCGTCCAGATCTACGAAGACGACCTGATCAACGATCACCGCATGGCGATCGATCTATTTCGTCACCTCGCCCTTCCCGCTGACAACAAGGACTACGTGATGCTGCGCTCGGACCGGATCGATGGCTACAACTACGCCGCCAATCATCGCGTGCCCACCGGCGTCGCCACGCCCAACGGCATCTTCAACGCGCTCGATGTCTGGGGCGTTCACCGCCTCGCCCAGGCACTCGCCGCCTCCGCCTTCAACGGCGACGCCAACGCTCGCGCCGTCGCGCTCGGCCACGGCAGCGACGCGCAACTCCAGATGGGCGCCACCGCCTCGGGCCGCGCGCTTCGGCGGATGACGCGCACTGATTCGCCGGTCCCGCTGTTCTCCTCCTCCCGCTATCTCCAACCGTGGGACAGCAATCTCAATCCGCGCCGCGCCGCCACCCTTCCCGCCGCCGAGTCACGTCCGCGCCTCGCGAATCTCTCCGCCCGCGCCCGCTCCGCCTCCGGAGACGATGTGCTCATCGTCGGCGCCGTGCTCTCCGGCCCACGCCCGAAATCCCTCCTCGTCCGCGCCGTCGGACCCGCCTTGCTCGATGCCGGTCTCGCCGACGCCATGCCCGATCCGCGCCTGACGTTTTTCCGTGGCCAGGTCGTCGACCTCGAAATTGACAACTGGGCCGACACGCCCGATCCCGACACCCTCGCCGCCGCCACCGCCGAAGTCGGCGCGCTCCCGCTCCGCGAAGCCAGCAAGGACGCCGCCCTCCTCGCCTCGTTTCCCGCCGGCGCGTTGACCGCCCACGCCGCGCCTCACGACGGCAGTTCACCCGGCCTCACGGTGCTCGAACTTTTCGACGCCGACCGCGACAGCGCCACGACGTTGACCAATCTTTCCGCCCGCGCCCGCGTCGGCGCCGGTGACGAGGTTCTGATCGCCGGCTTCGTGATCGACAGCGACGTTCCGCTCCGCGTCCTCGTGCGCGGCCTCGGCCCCGCCCTGTCCGCCGGCGGCGTGCCCCATCCGCTGCGCGATCCGCAACTCCGGCTCTTCCGCGAAAGCGACTTCATCGCCGCCAACGACCACTGGTCCGCCAACCCGGCCGACGCCGACGCTCTCGCCCACGCCGCCGCCATCGTCGGCGCATCGCCCCTCGCCGCCGCCAGCACCGACGCCGCCCTGCTGCTCACCTTACCGCCCGGCATCTACACCGCGCAATTGAGCGCCACCGATGGCGAGCCCGGCATTGGTCTGATCGAACTTTATCTCGTGCCTTGAGTCCGCGCCCGTCGCAACCGGCGCCACGCCTGTCGTGCCTTTTTGAATACAGCCCGCGGTTCCTCCCAACTCGCCGGCGCGCCGAAACGCAGTCGTTCCAGCGCGCGCCGGATCGCTTCCGCCTCCGCATTGCCCTTCCCCGCCGCGGGCCATCGCGCGAGCCAGCGCCCCGCCTCCGTGCGCACCCGGTCTCCCTTCCGCCGTCCCGGGCCCAATCGTAAATCGTAGATCGTAAACCGAAGTTTCATCGCCGCCCACGCCAGCACCGCGCACAATCCCACCCCCGCCGCGATCGCCCCCGCCCGCCGCCAGTCCCACGGCGCCGCCAGCCACCCCTTCACCCCTTGGCC